>NZ_JBQLID010000002.1:0-317893 GCF_056034405.1 Marinococcus sp. LNHM4E3-1
CGAACACGGAAGTTAAGCTCTTCAGCGTTGATGATAGCCGGGGGTTCTCCCCCCGTGAAAGTAGATCGCTGCCGGGCACTAAAGCCTTTTTCTCTTACTTGAGAGGAAGGCTTTTATTATATGAAATGATTTAATAATTGAGGTTGACTATGTCTTCAAAGCCCTTTACAATAGTATTTGTGTCTAAATAAGTCATACATAAGCTTACATAGCTGAAACGTTTTATTTTATCTGCTTCCTTAGCTCAGCAGGTAGAGCGCATCCATGGTAAGGATGAGGTCACCGGTTCGAATCCGGTAGGAAGCTCCATTTAATTAAATGACAACGCCAGTCCGAAATGCCGGGCTGGCTTTTTGTATTCAGGCGGCTTTTAACAAAAGACGTGCTGGATAAAGCTACTCCTTATTTTAAAAATTGGCGGAATAGGGTAAACTATACTCGTTCCGGCAAAAGAACGGTTACTGTTAAAGAAGCGGTGGTGAGGTTTAAGTGAGGAAAAAGAAGTACGCTGATTATGCTGAATTAAACGCTGTAGAATTAGAAGGTCGTGATTATGAAATACGTGTACTTCAGGGTCGCCGTAAAGCCCTGGCAGCTCTGGCTCCGCATGGGGGAGCTATTGAAGCAGGAACAAGTGAACTGGTCGAAGAACTTCACCACAGCTGTCACTTTTCCGCTTATGATTTTCGTGCCAAAAAACGTACCGGTAACAGAAGTCTGCATATCAGATCCACACGTTTTGATGAACCAAGAGCCCTCTTATTAGCTGCTGAAGCTTTATTTACAGTTACTCTTCATGGATACCGGGGAGAGGAGAAAAAAACCTATATAGGAGGACTGGATACGTCTACGGCAGACCTTATAGGTACAGAGCTGGCTGCTGCCGGTTTTAATGTGGATTTTGACCCCCCATCTGCTATAGAAGGAAAGTACGAAAACAATATATGTAATAAAAATGCAAGAATGCAGGGAGTACAGCTTGAGATCAGTTCAGCCCAGCGACGTGCTTTTTTCGCTAATGAAGACTTGCGCAGTGCAAATAGAGGCAACCGTCTTTCTTCTTTTTATACGTATGCTGAGGCGATTGGGAGAGCTGTAATACGGGCGGAAACCACCGCTCGCGTGAAAGAAATGCAGATGTCTGAATAAACAACGACCAGGCTGATTTAAAAGCCTGGCTATTACATAAAAAGCTGATAAAATGCGATCACCGCGTTTACAGCAAAAAGAAGACCAATAAGAAACCCTCCCAGTAAAGATACTGTATTAACCCGTATCCGCGGGTCACGGATAGTAAGAGCTACAGCCAGGGTTAAGGTGATGAGCGCTGAAAGATAAAATCCGAGTCGGAGTATTTCATGAGCGCTGTCCCCCAATTCCCATGTCAGTGCCTGATAGATCATTCCCATTCCGAATATAAGCATTACTGTAAAGAAAATGACGCCAGCGCGTCGCAGAACAGACAGGTGAAGCACCTCCATTATTTATCAGTTATATGTATTTAAGTATGCTTGAAAACGAACCAGAGCGGCCCCCGGCTTCGAGATTGCTTCCGGCTCTCTTCCGCCCCCCTTATAAGTATAACGCATGGGAATGATCCGTAATAATAATATTGGGAAAAGAGAGGAGCATTTTATGTTTACGTACCGTATTCGTGAAGATCTCTATTTAAAGCTGCTGGAGCCATCAGATGCGCAGGCTGTTTTTGCGCTGACAGACAATTCACGGACTCATCTAAGACAGTGGCTGCCATGGGTCGATCATACCAATGAAGAAGAGGACACAAAAGCGTTCATCCATAGTGTGCGCCAGGGGTGGGCGGATCAAAAGCTTTTTTCAGCTGGTATCGTTTTTCAGGGAAGCCTTGCAGGCGTAGCCGGCTTCAACCGTCTGGATCATCAAAACAGCCTTGGGGAAATTGGCTACTGGCTGGGAGAGGATTATCAGGGGAAAGGCATTATGACTGACGCTGCGAAAGCATTTATTTCTTATGGCTTTGAACAGCTTGGCTTAAATAAAATCGTTATTAAAGTTGCCGCGGCTAACGAAAAAAGCAAGGCGGTGCCAGAGAGACTGGGTTTTAAGCAGGAAGGGATACTGCGGCAGGAACACTGGCTGCATGATCAATACGTGGATATTGTAGTTTACAGTCTTCTGAATGAAGAATGGAAAATTTAAATGGTCGCAACTGTGCAGGGAAATATATTATAATAATGCAATGTGTGCAAATCCATAATTAGATTGAGGGGTTATTTTTGGTGATTGTAGTAAGTGGAATGATTGGAATTGGCAAAACGAGCGTCGCGCAAATACTTGGGGAAGGCTTGGATTCGAAAGTGTACTATGAGCATGTATCAGAAAACCCGATTCTTCCCTTGTTTTATCAGGCAGATCAAAAAGAAATTAATGAAAAAAGGTATCCATTTTTGCTTCAGCTCTATTTTCTCCGGACAAGGTTCCAATCGATCAAACAGGCTTACAAGGATGACGATGCTATTTTAGATCGGAGCATTTATGAAGATTGGTATTTCACAAAAATTAATCGTGATC
This sequence comes from Marinococcus sp. LNHM4E3-1, assembly GCF_056034405.1. NCBI lineage: Bacteria > Bacillati > Bacillota > Bacilli > Caryophanales > Bacillaceae > Marinococcus > Marinococcus sp. LNHM4E3-1. Next base: position 2,551 of record NZ_JBQLID010000002.1, read on the forward strand.
TCGGAAATATTAACGATATGGAGTTTTCCATTTACGAAGGCCTGCTCGAAGAAATGATGAAAGAAATTGAAGGGCTTCCTTACAAAAAGGCACCGGATCTTAACGTTTATCTGCGTGGCTCCTTCGAAACAGTAATGGACCGGATTTTCGAACGCGGGCGGGATTTCGAACAGGACGAGGAACTGGTGGAATACTACCGGAAGCTCTGGGAAGGCTACGACGACTGGCTGGAAAATTACTATAGCGCGAGCGATACACTAATTGTAGATATGGATAAGACGGATGTCGTTCACAACCCCCAGGATGCTGAAGACCTGGTGGAACAGGTGAAAGATCTCCTGCATGCGAAAAATAAGATATAGCCAGAATAAAGCTCCCGGGAATAAAGTCTCCGGGAGCTATTTCTTATATAACTAGAAAATTATGCAGGAAAAGTATGGGAAAGGAAAAATATTGAATATTATTGCATGACAATCATTGCAGTAATATTTCAAAAAATTGTAATAGTTTACAGTCTTCTAACAACAATGTGTGAGACCTTGTAGTGCTGAGAGTCGCTACGTATACTAAGCCGTAAGCAAACATATCAAATAAAAAATTAGGAGGTGACAGCGTTAATTTATTAACGGGCAGAATTTATACATATAGGAAACACAACCGTGCCTGAAAGTAACACTGTTAATAAACATAACGTGCACTATTTATGAAAAAATTTGTAATGAGCTCGGCAGTAGCGGCAGCTATTTTATTCGCGCCTTCAGTAGCGGATGCTTCCATCGGGGATCAGAACCTTAAATCAGGAATGAAGGATTCAGATGTTTCGGACCTGCAGCAATGGTTGAATGATAAAGGCTACGAAGCAGGCCCTGTAGACGGTGTTTTTGGTCCACTGACAAAGCAGGGTGTTGAATCTTTTCAGGCAGCGCAAAGCATCTCCGTAGATGGAGTTGCCGGGCCGGAAACGTTTGGGGAAATGAACTTAGGAGATTCGGTCTCCTCGAAAAGCAGCTCAGATTCCTCAGAGGATACAGCAGTAGCCGCAGAGTCTACATATAGCAGCTCTGGATTTGCCCTTCCGGCTTCCGGGCCAGTAACGTCTGAATACGGCCAGCGTGGAAGCGGATCCCATAATGGAATCGATATTGGGTACGGCGGCAGTTCAAGCATTTCTGCTTCTGCTTCCGGAACAGTAACCTATGCCGGCACTATGAATGGCTACGGTAATACAATTATTCTAGAGCACACTGTTAACGGACAAACGTACAATACCCTGTACGCTCATTTAAGGTCCATTAACGTATCAAACGGGGAAGCAGTATCTCAGGGAGAAAGTATCGGTGTGATGGGTAACACCGGCCGGAGTACGGGCAGACACCTGCATTTTGAAGTACATGAAGGTGCCTGGAACGGGGCAAAATCAAACGCTGCTAACCCGCGTTCCTACGTTTCTTTCTAAACAAATATTAAAAACAGCGCAGCCTCTTAATCAGAGGCTGCGCCGTTTTTTTATACAAGTTATTCTTCAGAATCGCTGTTTCCTTCTGATTCAGAAGCTACGTTATTTTCGATGTCTGCATCTTCACGCAGCTGCTCAGTATATTCCTGCTGCTGCTGCTGCTGTTTCTGTGATTCAAGCTGTTGTTCAAGCTGTGGACGAAGGTCCTCAAGAGAGCCTGCTTCTTCTCCCTGGCCTTGCGAAACCTGATCGTATAATTCTTCGACTTCTTCGTCAGAGACTTCTACATCTTCAAGCTCTTCGTCCAGGAGAGCCTTTATCTGCAGGGAAGTTCGTGCTTCCTCGCGCAGTTCTTCTTCTGTGTAGCCCTGTTCTTCAAGAGCCTGCTGGTATTCTTCATCAGATTCAAACTGTTCTCTGAGAGAGCTTACCTGCTCATCTACGTCTTCTTCATTAACCTCATAATCCCCTTCTTCAGCTTCCTGTACTAAAAGCTCCTGGTTAATAAGGGATTCAGCCGTTTGTTCTTTTAGATTTGCCTGAAGTTCTTCATTACTCTGGTCACCAGAGGCGGCAGCTTGAGGAGCATACTGCTCATAGTTAGTAGTGAAAATTGGTTCAAATTCGTCTTTGGTAATTTCTTCTCCATTCACGGTAGCGACTGTGTCAGGTACATCGCTTAAATCCGGTTCAGGTAAATCTTCTGCTTGTTCTTCACCGGAGGCCTGTTCTTCAGAGGATCCTTCATCTGATTCTTCCTGCTGGTTATTTTCTTCGTTGTTATTGGAGTTTTCCTCTGACTGCTGTTCTTCGTTTCCGTTATTGTTATCAGAGGAATTCTCCCCGCCGTCGCCGTTACTGCAGGCACCAACAATTGCTACCGACAGGGCGAGGCCTGTACTCAGAATCCATTTTTTGCTCACTCTGATTTCTCCTCTCCATTGTATGCTCTTCGGGCATTGTAACACACGTCGTTACTCCTGTATGCTTTAATAGTCTATAAAAATGTATAATTATTATGAAAACTTGTAAAAGAAGAAAAAAGTGTTGGAAGTTGCGGGAGATTGTATGGAAATCTCAAAATTTCCCGGGAAATGACCGTAATATTCCAGGAGAAAGAGGTGGACGGTCAGTATGGCTGCGTATATTATGCTTATTATGGTAGTGTTTTTTTATTCTGGAAATATTTTGGTAGGAAAGGCTATCAATGATCTTCCTCCTTTTACGATAGCTTTTTTCAGGCTGATTATTGCTTTTTTGTGCATCATACCCCTGGGATGGAAAAGCGCCTGGAAGGCAAGGAACTTATTTTGGAAGCATAGGCTGCCTCTTATTATTTTAACAGCTACAGGAGTCACGTTTTTTAATACATTCATTTATGGGGCACTCCAATTTACTTCATCGACTAATGTTTCTGTACTGGAAACAGTAATTCCAGCAGTAACCGTTTTATTAAGTACATATATTTTAAAAGAGAGGCTGCGCTATATTCAATGGATTGGTGTCGTACTATCCATCGTGGGGGCGCTGTGGGTAGTAATGAATGGGAAACTGTTTGCCGTAGCAGAAATGAACTGGAATGCCGGCGACGGTATTATGGTAGGGGCGGTGGCCTGCTGGTCCATTTATTCCATCGCTGTTAAACGTTATATGCATCTGTTTCCTCCCTACGGTGTACTGCTCGTAATGACAGGAGCCTCCATTATATTATTACTTCCTTTTATTACGGCAGAGTGGCTCCTTCTCGGTGTGCCTTCCTTCACCTTAAGCGAACAACTGCCAAGCCTTGCTTATCTGGGGCTTTTTCCAGGTTTCATCGCTCTATTGTTTTATAACCGGGCAGTAGACCAGCTTGGTGCCTCAAAAGCTTCAGTTTTCCTGAATTTTCTTCCCGTCGTTACGATGGCGGGGGCGGTGCTCTGGCTTGGAGAAACATTAACACCGGCTAAGATGATTGGGGCCCTGATTGTGATAGCCGGGGTGCTGCTTACCACACAGGGAAAACCAAAACGGTTTCCTGCAGAACAAACGAAAAAATAGTCCGTAAAAAGCTGCTTCTCCCGGATAGGGAGAGGCAGCTGTTAGTGTTCTTCGGGCGTCTCTGGGCCGGAGAGGGCTCGCTGGTAAAAAACAAGATCAAGCCATCGTTCAAACTTGTACCCGGCTTTTTTTACCGTGCCCACGTATTCAAAATCCTCCGTTTCGTGCAGATAGATGCTTCCCGGGTTGGAAGAGTCTATGCCGGCGATCATAGTGGCGAAGCCTTCCCGTTCCGCCTGGTCGATTAAGGCACGGAGCAGGGCACGGCCGATCCCGGCACCGCGGGCGCCGGGGTGAACATACACTGAATGCTCAATGGAGTATTTGAAAGCTGCCCAGGGACGGAACGGCCCGTAAGCAGCATACCCCTGGACCTTTCCATTCTGCTCATAAACAAAAACAGGAAGGCCGTTTTGCTTTTTTGACCGTAGCCATTCCAGCCGGTTTTCTGCCGAATAGGGATGGTAATCGTAGACAGCGGTCGTGTTTATGATTGCGTCATTATATATCTCGGTAATTGCGTGAATATCTGCTTCTTCAGCCTGACGGATGCTCATAGGAATTCCCCTTTCTCCGCTTAAAAATAATACAATTCCTTGCTTTTAGCAATCATTATGTATAAAGAAAGGAAGAGCAGGGAATATATTTGAAGGACCGTAAAGAGAATAGCCGAAGAGGCTAAATAGGAGGGAGAGCAAGATATGACACTAAAAGTAGTTTTTGATTCCGGGATCGCCGGTAGTGACCGCATTCAGGTGAATGATGAAATTACGCTGACGTATACGTGTGAGCATTATGAACCAATAGACGGCTCTCCATATTTTAAAGTGAATTTTGAAACAAAGGACCCTTTCGAACCGGAGAAGGGGACTGTCTATTTTGATGGTACAAATTCCAGAGTGGATAAGTACGGTCATGTGTTTTATCTTTTATAAAAAGAAGCTGCCTGTGCGGCTTCTTAGTACATAAGAACAAGTGGGAGTGCGGGCCATGTGGTTTATTTTAGCGCTGTTAAGCGCCGTGGTGTTTGGTTTTTCTTCTTTTTTCATGAAGGTTAATTCTTTTTGGCAGCTGCCGTTAACGCCTTTTTTGACAGGGCTCTACGCTAGCGGGAGCTTCGGTTTTCTGGTATATGCTTTAATGGAGGAATCCTTGCATATGAACCTCGCAGTGCTTTTTAGCGGGATAATGGTGGGGGCGGGGTCCACGTTCGGAAACCTTCTATACATGAAAGCTTTAAACGTTGGGCCAGCGAGTCTTTCCTCTCCGCTGGTAAATACAAACATTCTGCTGATTGTTCTCCTGGGTGTGCTGGTATACGGGGAGCAGATTGGAGCAGTGCAGTATGCGGGCATTGGTTTAATTATGGCAGCTATTGCTGTGCTTCCGTTGGATCCGAAGGAGGACTTCTCGATAAAAAGCGGCATATGGTATGGCTTTATTTTAACAGCCACATTATTTATGTTTTTCCGGAATGGAGGGCTGAAAATAACAGAAGAGGCCGGACTTGAGAATACGCCGGTATTGTTTACAGGCTATCTGTTTGGCATGCTGTATTCGTTATACGGATGGCGCCGGGAAAAGAAGCAGCAAGCCCGTGCCACTGCTCATATACATAGGAAAAAGGCCTTTAGGTGGGGGCTGGTTACGGGGGTCTTTTCGTTCGGAGGGATGCAGCTATATGCTGCCGCTCTTCGGGAAGGACCGGCAAGTATTATTTCTCCTCTGTTTGCAGCTCACGCGCTTTTAGTAGCGGTGCTTTCCATGCTTTATCTGCAGGAGCGCATTACCAGGTATCAGGCAGTAATCCTTGCAGTGGTTCTTATAGGGATTGTTTTTCTGCGACTGTAATACAAAAATCCGCCAAAAAAGGCGGATTTGGGCTTTATGCGCGTTCGCCAACGACAGCGAAGCGCTGGTGTTCATGAGCCGCTGTTTCCATTTCATCGACAACTGCCACCGCGTAATCCGCATAGCTGATATAGCTTTCCTGATTGCTGTTAAGCGGCAGTACGTCATGGGAGGTGGAATAAGATCCGGTGCGTTTGCCCTCTGCATCAAAATTTACAGCCGGACTGATAAATGTCCACCGTATGCCGGTTGTCTGCTGAAGGTCCTGTAAATTCCGGCTCTGCCCGTTAGCGGTGGGCTTTACCGCTTCGGGAAATTCCGGCGTTTCCACGACGCGGGTGGTTTTTCCGTTATCGGTAAACAGGCTGCCGGCGCCGCCCACAACGATGAGACGGGGAGCTGCAACTTCCTGAATAATAGAAATCAGGTGCCGCCCGGCTTCTACATGTGCTTCTTCTTCCCCCAGTCCGGCTCCAAACGCATTCACCACCACGTCAAAGTCTGATACATCTGAAGCAGTTAAAGAAAAAAGGTCTTTTTCTTTTATATGCATGCTGCTCTCAGGAAGCTTCGAAGCGTCCCGGACGATGGCTGTCGTCTCTATGCCCCGGGCTTCTGCTTCTTTTAAAATATGTCTGCCCGCTTTTCCGGACGCTCCGATAATGCCTGCTTTCATACCTTTATCACACCTTTGTTTATAGTTTTTACAGCTGGCATATACGAGTAGAAAAGCTTTATACAAAGAGATGGGCAGTTACGTCCGCCAGGCTCTGCTTTTCCAGCTCGGCTTCCATAGCATTCTGTGCCCGCTTAAAGGATTCGTTGAGAGTGCTTTGAATATTTCGACCGACAGGACAGTCAGGGTTTGGGCTGCTGTGGGTGGAAAACAGCAGGTCCTCCTGCTGAACCGCCCGGTAAATATCAAGGAGCGTAATATCTTCCGGCGCTTTGGTGATTAAAGCACCGGAGATGCCGGCCTTCGTCTGCAGCAGGCCTGCCTGCTTTAGCATACCTGAGATCCTGCGGATAACGACAGGGTTTGTATTGACACTCGCTGCCATGTAACTGGAGCTTAGTCTTCGCTCCGGCTCACTTGCAAGCAGCGAAAGAATATGAACAGCGACAGAGAATCGTGTATTTATCATTGTTGTTGATCACCACCTGTAACTTAATGGTTTCAAAACGATCATAAAATAGCAGCTTATAAAAGTTCAGTACCATTTCTTATTTCGGCTTCCTGGCTTCAAAATTGAACGATGTTAGCCAAGTGCTTTTAACTATACCCATTTTCATCAATAATAGAACCAGAAATCGAGATGGGCCGGATCTCCTGAAAGGAGCAGTGTTCAGTGCTCGGCGTTTTCCGGTTCTACGTGCACGTGGACGTCATGTACACCGTGCTGCTCGATTAGAGCGTATTCGACTTTTGTAGCTGTGTTGTGTGCTTCCTGGATATCGAGTGAAGGATCCACAAGAATGGTAATATCCACCACGGTGTTGTTCCCGTAATTTCTTGCTTTAATATTCCGGACTTTCTGCACGTCGTACAGCTTGGAAATTGTTTCCCGGTAATCTTCAATTTTATTTTCATCGAACCCGTCGGTGAGCTGCAGGGCTGCGCCACGGAAAACATCCCAGCCTGTTTTAATAATTAATAAGCCCACAAGAGCAGCTGTCAGTGGATCGAGCCAATACAGCTGAAACTGAGCACCAATAATGCCAATAACTGTGCCGATACTCACCATGGCATCGCTCCAATTATCCTTAGCTGCAGCCATAATAGAGGGACTGTTAATTTTTTTGGATAAATTTTTGTTGTAGGTGTACACACCAAACATACAGACGGCGGCAAAAGCGCCGACAAATGCAGAAATTAAGCCGGGCGGCTCGGACGGTCCGGCGAGAATAGACTGCACCGCGCTCACAAATACCTGAAGACCGACAGCAAGCATAATAAAAGAAGTAAACAAAGAAGCCACCATTTCTGCTTTCCAGTGGCCGTAAGGATGGTCAGCGTCCGGCGGCTTCTGGGAATAGCGGAGGCCGAACAAAACAGCGATCGAAGCGATAGTGTCTGTTAAATTATTTAAACCGTCGGCGCGCAGGGCCGCAGAATTAGCCAGCTGGCCGACAGTGAGCTTTAAAGCAGAGAGAAATAAATAAGCGAAGATGCTGATGATAGCTCCCCGCTCTCCGCGTTTTAAATTACGAATACGTTCATCATTCATATGACCGGTCTCCTTGCGCAATTGATCGATCTATAGAGTAGCAGGAAAGCTGCCATTGAGTCTACAGCAACGTTTTTCTACAAAGGTATAAAAATGACTAAAGGGAAAGAAAGTTGCTTGATCGCAAAATACGTAATAATGTATAAAGTATAAGCTTTTTGTTCCCAATAGTCTGTAATATTTGTTATACTAAACCCATCAACCAGTTATATAACAATGAACCATTCGTTATGCTTGGGTGAACCGTGGGAAGAACCTATTAGCAGTAACGGGTGGCATCAGCTATCAAGGAGGCCAATAGAATGGTTGAAAGAAATGCAGACGTAGAAGAATTTTTAAATTCGCTCCCGGAACAGCAGAGTTCGATATTCCGCTACATGCGAGATGAGTATGAAGCATTGGCAGAGCGGGGGGAGCGGTTCGACGAAGCTAAGAATGACGAACATGTAGAAATTCTGGCCAGTAAAAAATTCGACGTCTCTCCTTTAGAAGCTGGCAACATTTACGCGACGGTAGAATCGCGTATTAATGCTTTTGAAGCTCTGCGTTCTTCGTAAAAAAACTCTAAAAGACCAACGACGAAAAAAACCTGCTGGCTCAGCAGGTTTTTTGTGTAGAGAAGCTGGAAAAAGACTGGTTTTGCTTAAATAATTCTCTGTACTGATAGGTCCGTCGTTCAGAAATAGCTGTTAAGAAGAGCAATCTTTCTGATACAATATACCCGTAGCTTTCATTAGAGGCGGAGGAACAAGGCATGAAAACGATCTTTTGCAGTCTGCTTTTTGTTATAGGGGCAGCTTTACTAATTAATGCATCATTTTTTGCACTTCCGCAAAAAACCGTAGCATCCCTTTTGACTCACCAGGATGAACCGAAGAATGCAGACGTTATTATTGCTCTCAGCGGTGATTTTGAACGTTTATACACAGTAGCTGATTTAATAGAAAAAGGCTATGCGGATAAAGTGATCTTAACCAATGGAGAAGATGGCAGCTTTAATGAAAATCTGGCTGTGCGGGCAGGAATACCTGAAGAAGCAATTATTATGGAAAATCAGGCAGTCAGCACTCATGAAAATGCTGTTTATTCAAAAGAACTTATGCAGGATCGGAATTTTGATTCTGCCCTGGTAGTAACGAGTGACTACCATATGAAACGGACCAAAATTCAATTTGATGATGTGATGGCAAATACGGGTATTACTCTGGATTACGTCCCTCATGTGCATGCGGAGGAAGCCTGGGGGCCCAAGCACGTACAGCTTTGGAAGGAATTTTATAAACTGACGGGTACTATAGGGATCGAATCGTGGGACCGTATGTCATAAAAAAACGAGCAGATACTTTCTGCTCGTTTTTATTTGCTTAAGACCGGACAGAGCCGTGAGGGTCAATAACGAATTTCTTCGCCGCCCCTTTATCAAAGTCCTGGTAGCCTTTAGGTGCGTCATCCAGCGAGATCAGCGTGGCATTTACTGCTTTGGCAATCTGCGCTTTATCGCTTAGAATCAATTTCAGCAAATTGCGGTGGTATTTCATGACCGGAGTTTGTCCGGTAACGAACGTATGGGCCTTTGCCCAGCCTAAGCCGATACGGATTTTCAGGGAGCCCTGCTTGGCGTCATCGTCAGAAGCACCTGGATCCTCTGTCACGTACAGCCCCGGGATACCCAACTGCCCGCCGGCTTCGGTGACCGACATGATCGAGTTCAGCACGGTCGCCGGGGCTTCCTTCGCGTCGGGCCCGTGGCCGGATGCTTCAAAGCCAACGGCATCAACGGCGCAGTCTACTTCCGGTATACCGAGGATCTGCTCAATCTGCTCGCCAAGACTGTCATGCTTTGTTAAGTTTACAGTTTCGCAGCCGAAGCTTTCTGCCTGCTTCAGGCGCTGTTCATTAAGGTCACCGACAATAACAACGGAGGCACCGAGAAGCTGTGCTGAGTGAGCGGCTGCAAGTCCTACAGGTCCTGCACCGGCGACATACACAGTCGAACCGGGACGTACACCTGCAGAAGCGGCTCCGTGGAAGCCGGTTGGGAAAATATCTGAAAGCATGGTCAGGTCCATGATTTTTTCCATCGCCTGTTCTTTATCCGGGAAGGCGAGCAGTTGAAAGTCTGCATAAGGAACCATAACATATTCAGATTGACCGCCTACCCAGCCGCCCATGTCTACATAACCATAAGCGCCGCCCGGTCGCTCAGGGTTTACGTTCAAACATATATGAGTTTTTTGTTCCTTACATAATTTACATCTGCCGCACGCTACGTTAAATGGTACAGAAACAAGATCGCCTTTTTTAATAAACTCTACGTCGCGTCCCACTTCCACTACTTCCCCTGTAATCTCATGTCCAAGAGCCAGTCCTTTAGGTGCAGTTGTACGGCCGCGCACCATATGCTGGTCGCTTCCGCAAATATTTGTCGTCACAATCTTAAGAATAACACCGTGTTCACATTTCCGTCCTGCGTTAGACGGCGGGACTCCGGGGCCTTCGTGAAGTACTAAATCAGGATAGCCAATGTCTTGAATTTCAACGTTACCAGCACCTTGATAAACCACTGCTTTGTTGCTCATCCTTTGATTCCTCCTCATAGTAGTGAAGTAGGAGCGCTTACGCCCTATCCCCAGTTTATTTGATAAAACGTTTTCAAGAAAGTAGGCACTTTCTTGTTTGTTGCTTTCCGCTATGATACTATGTATAAAAAAGGGAGAGCTTTCATATGATGGATCCATTCCAGGCACATTGCGAGATGGAAGTGACGCTGGCTGTAATTAGTGGCAAATGGAAAGCAGACATTGTTCGGATACTCTCCGATGGTACTCCACGCAGATACGGCTTTTTTCAGAAAAACCTCCCTGAAGTTACCCCGAAGATATTGACTAATCAGCTGCGTGAACTCGAAAATGCGGGTATTTTGACACGTGCCATTTATCCAGAGGTGCCGGTCCGGGTAGAGTACCAGCTTACGGAAGCCGGAATGGGTCTTCTCCCGATTTTAGAAGCGATGGAAAGATGGGCTCAAAGCTATACGAAAAAAATTTAGTGAATTGGTTGTAAAATACAGCTTAGCATCCCCTTTTATATATAGAAGCCGCAATATACCGGCTGACTATATGAAAAAGGGGATGTTTTAATGTTTCAAGAACTGCCTCAGCTCGTCGACGTCAGGGGAAGCGTGAAAAGAAATGGTTCTTACCAGAAGCGGTCGCTATCACAGATTACAGGAATCGCAAGACACCATTCAGCAACCACAAGTGGTGATGCTTTTTCCTTTGCCAATTATCATGTGGATTCCCTCGGCTGGCCAAGCGTTGGTTATCATTTTGTAATTACGAGAGACGGGACGATTCAATGGGCCAATGGAATCGACCGGATTTCATATCATGTGGGAAACAACAATACGCCATTAATAGGTATCTGCCTGGTGGGAAGCGGTTCGTTTACCGAAGCACAGGAACGTTCGTTTTTTGATCTTCAGGCAGCACTTCGGGGGACAGAAGGAGTTGGTGTTTCCATCAGTAATATGAAAGGACACCGGGAATATCGCGGCCACTCCTCAAACACGTGCCCGGGCATCGATATGGATAGTGTAAGGGAGGCGGTGCGTGAGGGCCATCCAGTAGGGGAAGACTTGACTCCGACGCTTCGTCCCGGTGACAACGGTCCGGCAGTCGCCCGGATGCAGCAGATGCTGCTTGATGCAGGGGAAAAACTGCCGCTGTACGGCACAGACGGAGATTTTGGAGACGAAACAGAAAACGCAGTCCGTTCCTTCCAGGATTCGCAAAATTTAACCATAGACGGCATTGTTGGCCCGAACACATGGGAAGCTCTCGAAAACTTTGTAGTGAAAGGAAAACTTGCGGTAGTCCTTGCCGAGGTGCTGAATGTACGCTCCCGTCCATCCTTTGATGCTGACGCCGTAGCGGGAACGGTCAGTCAGGGAGAAGCATTCACCATCACGGAAAAAGTGAAGGTGGACGGAAGCAGTACTGAAATGTTCCGGTTAAAATCAGGTTTATATATCACTGCTCATCCAAGCTATGTACAGGTGAAGTAAAAATGTTTGGGAGGTGGGTGCCATAGAGCACCCACCTTTTTTCCTATTTTTTTCTTTTTTATAATATATATCCAAACAAATAGCTTTTATCTATATAATGGGCATTATGCGGCGGTAAAAAACAGAATATTCCGATCAGATTTTGACACCGCATGCATTTTGAATTGAAAGGAGTGCAACTATGCCAAGAAGGAAAAAAATCGGGCTGATTCTGGGACCGGGCTTATTTGCTTTACTTTTTTTCATCCCACCACTTACCGGTCTTGAAAGCGAACCGAGAGCAGTACTTGCCGTTACAGCCTGGGTAGCTTCCTGGTGGATTACAGAAGCCCTGCCGATACCGGCTACCTCTCTGCTGCCTATCTTTCTGCTGCCAATCACAGGAGGGGCGGATGAAGAGACAGCAACCATGGCGTATGCCGACCCTATTGTTTTTATGTATATGGGTGGTTTTACCATTGCTCTTGCGATTGAAAAATGGAACTTACATAAACGGATCGCGATGACAATCATTTCGTTTGTCGGTACTGGAAGTCAGCGCATCGTGCTGGGCGTTATATTGGCGACTGCTTTGCTTTCCATGTGGATTTCAAATGCTGCGACGGCGTTAATGATGCTGCCGATTGCACTGGCGCTGATTAAAGAGGTGAAGGATAAAGATTTCTTTGATGAAGTATCCTTGAACCGTTTTGCTAAGGGACTGCTTCTTTCAGTAGCGTATGCGGCTTCTATCGGCGGGCTGGCGACATTAATAGGGTCAGTGCCCAATGCTGCTTTTGCAGCCGTAGCTTCTTCCAATCTGGATCGTACGGTTACCTTTGCCGAATGGTTTTTGTTTGGTTTTCCTTTAACGGTTATTTTGTTGACCGGTCTTTATTTTTATTTAACGAAAATTCAGTTCCGTGTGAAAGCGCAAAAGGACATTTCAACAGATTTTGCCAGGAACCAGCTAAAAGATCTGGGACCGATGTCGTTTGAAGAAAAATCGGTGCTGACAATCTTTACAATTGTCGGTTTTCTTTGGATTACAAGCGGATTTATTCCCGAAGCCTATCGTCTGTCTGATACTTCCATCTCAATTATTGGAGCCACGTCGATGTTTTTGCTTCCGGCTAAACAGGAGAGAGGCGGGCTCATGGTATGGCAGGATATGAAAGAGCTTCCGTGGGGCCTGCTTCTGCTTTTCGGAGGCGGCTTGTCTCTCGCGGCTGCGTTTGAATCTTCGAATTTAACAGGATGGTTTGGGGAGCTGTTGGGGGGACTTGAAGTGCTTCCTTTTGTATTAATTTTAATAGTTCTTGCTGCCATTGTATTATTTATGACAGAAATCATGTCCAATACGGCCGTATCGAACATGCTGATGCCGATCAGCATCGGCCTTGCGATGGGAATTGGGGTAGACCCTTACGCCATTATGGGGATCGTGGCTCTCACTGCCAGCTGTGCCTTCATGCTTCCCATATCGACTCCACCTAACGCTGCGGTTTTCAGTTCAGATTATTTAACCATCGATGATATGGTCAAGGCCGGATTTTGGATGAACATTGTCGCTATTTTTGTTATCGTGGCATTTGTTTATTTCTGGCAGCCGGTCGTATTGAATTATTAATCGGCTGGGAAGGGTTATTTTATGTACACATATGATAAGAGTATCGTAGAATTTCTTTTTCCATTTGTGCTTATATTGATTGTTTGGTTCATATTCGACGGGCTGCTGCGGCGGAAAACCAAATTGCCCTATAAAAATAAACTGAAGCGTCGAAGAAGTAAATCAGTAATTATAGCAGAGAAGCTTTTGGAATGGACAGGGACGGCGTTTGTATTATTTTTTACCATTAGCTCAGGAGACTTTTTAATATGGCATTTGATTTTTCTCGGGATGCCTTTGGCTTTAGTGCAACTAATTCAGGGAACGGAGCAGCGGGAAAATGTACCGGAATCGAAAGCCCACTGGCATTCGTTTTTAGGGGCAGTATTTACTGCAGCTCTGATTTCCCGGGCGCTTGTGTTCCTTTACTAACTTCTAAAAGGTCAATATCCAGTTCAAATAAAAAACCGCCCTCTGCAAGCATGCAGAAAGGCGGTTACTTAAAATATGAGGGTATTAATCGATTGATTTTGCACCGATGTAATGCTCTTCCCAGTAGTCACTGGTGGTATCGGCTGTTTCCACCCCGCCTGAGCCGGAATGGATCATTTGGTCGTCTCCAATGTATATGCCGCTGTGCGAAGCGCCTTCTGTGTCATACGTGCCTTCATAAAAGACAACGTCGCCAACGTTTGGCTCTTCTACGAATTCCCCGTTGTTCTGCCAGATGCCTTCATGGGTTCTTGAAACGTCTGTGCCGTTTTCTTCAAACACGTAATTGATAAAGCCGCTGCTGTCCAGGCCGCTTGCTGTAGTTCCGCCCCATTCATAAGGAGTGCCTAGTACGCTTTCCGCGGAATCGACAAGGCCGGAATCAGAGGCATTGGCTGATGTGCTTTCAGTGGAAGGCTCCGAAGATTCTTCTGAAGACGCGGAAGCAACTTCTTCGCTTTCATCATTATTTTCACTGTTCCCGCTGCTGCTTTCTTCTGTGTCACTGCTTGCCCCGGAGGAGTCTTCTGCTTCATCCAATGCTCCCATTGTTTCAGGGCCTGCGATGCCATCTATGCTTAAATTATTTTCTGTTTGAAATGCTTCTACAGCCTGTACAGTTTCATCATCATAAGTACCGTCAGCTTCGGAGGTATAGTAATCAAGATCGCTTAAAGCCGACTGAAGAGATTCTACACTGTTGCCGGTATCGCCAAGATAAAGCAGAGTGTCCTCATTAGATTCAGTTTCGTTTGCTGTATCAGAAGAGTCGCTTTGGCTGGAAGTGCTGCTTTCGTCTGACTCAGGGTCAGCGAAGGCATCAGCGTTTCCGCTTAAAGCCGGTGTTAGAGCTAAAGCCGTTACGACGGCAGAGGATAATATATATTTTGGTGCTTGTCTGTTGGATTTAAACATTCAGGTTCCTCCTCGTGGTGTAAATCAATTTATCGAACCACGAGTAAGTGTAACAAACAGAAAAATACGGGAGGTTTCATCCAGATTACGTTTTAATAACGTTAATTATAAAATAGGACATAATTAATGATTACTTCCTCGTTAATGTAGGTGAAAACGGCGGGAGGAAAGAGAGGGTCATTTTCAGTCTCTGTAATATTTTTAATAAAATGAATATTGCGTTTATTCATATGGCTACAATTTTAAAAAGGGAGGTCGAACAATGGAAAAAGCAGAAAAGAGGCCGTTGAGAGAAAGAGTGAGGGTGCTTGGCCCGGGAGTAATTGTAGCAGCGTCGTTTATAGGCCCGGGAACGGTAACGACGGCTACAGGTGCTGGAGCTTCTTTTGGCTT
The DNA here is from genome assembly GCF_056034405.1 of Marinococcus sp. LNHM4E3-1. Classification (NCBI taxonomy): domain Bacteria; kingdom Bacillati; phylum Bacillota; class Bacilli; order Caryophanales; family Bacillaceae; genus Marinococcus; species Marinococcus sp. LNHM4E3-1. The sequence continues at coordinate 17,580 of NZ_JBQLID010000002.1, forward strand.
TGCCCTGCTATGGGCAGTAGTTTTTTCGATTGTCACAACCATCATACTTCAGGAGATGTGCTCGCGGCTGGGAATTATTACAGGAAAAGGTCTGGGAGCGGCGATAAGAGACCAGTTCACAAACCCGCTGCTGAAATACGGATCTATGTGGCTCATGATTATTGCCATTGTATTCGGCTGTGCTGCCTATATAGCTGGTGACTTACTTGGTACTTCGTTAGGGTTAACGACACTGACAGGCGTTTCTGAAAATACGATCGGACCGATCGTAGGAATCGTTATTTTGTTGATCGGCCTGAGTGGCAGCTACAAGTTGATTGAACGGGTCATGATAGTATTAATTGCGGTCATGAGTATAACGTTTGTGACCACAATGGTCACGGCCCAGCCTGATCCGGGAGAGCTGTTTCAGGGAGCCTTTGTTCCCTCTATTCCAACGGGAGCCGTTATTACAGTGATTGCCATTGTCGGCACCACAGTTGTTCCTTATAATTTATTCCTTCATTCAGAGAACGTGAAGGAACGCTGGAGTGAGCCGCGACATTTAAAGGAAGCGCGTCTGGACGTGTTTTTGTCAATTGGTTTGGGTGGTTTAATTACAGCTGCGATTCTAATCACATCCGGTGCTACAATCCGCGGACTGGAAGTGGAGTCCGTGGCAGACCTTGCTTTACAGCTTGAACCGCTGCTCGGAAGCTGGGCTACCGCTTTTATCAGTATAGGCTTATTCGCCGCCGGTTTTTCTTCCGCGCTTGCATCACCGCTCGGAGCAGCGGTTACCATCAGCAGCGTATTGAAGTGGGAGCGCGGGATGAAGAACATTCGCTTTAAACTGGTCTTTTTGTCCGTGATGGCCATTGGAATTATTTCCTCCGGACTTGGCTTCGAGCCGCTCGATGTTTTACTTTTTGCTCAGGCATTGAATGGCCTTATTCTTCCCTTTGTCTCCATTATGCTTTTAGTTATTATGAATAACAAAAACCGGCTTGGCCATTATGTGAACCATTGGAAGATGAATTTGGCAGGCGGAGTTATCGTTTTAGTCTGCATATTTCTTGGTATCTACAGCATTGTAGATGCGATTGTGAGCATCACCTCGTAAACCGACTGTTCTTCTCTCAGGAAAATATAAAGAATACAGCATAGGAGTGACGAGAACGGGAATAGATAGTACTAATCGATACGTAGCTCTGATCTGAACGAAAGCGCCAAAAATGTAGCAGAAGACGGGATAACCGTGAAGGGAGGGGCGTTTTATGAACCATCATGATTATGAAAAAAGGCTTGCTCTGCATAAACTTTCTCCAGCAGAGCTCCGCCTGGAATTCAATACTGAAATCTTTTCATTTGAAACGACAGAGGACATGAGGGACTTTCCATATGAAATGATTGGCCAGGAACGGGCCGAGCGGGCCATGGAGTTTGGTCTTTCAGTAAGCCAGGCGGGGTATAATTTGTTTGTAGTCGGTCCGACGGGGACAGGGAGAATGACTTACACCCAGCACAGTGTGGAAAATCTGGCCCGCAAACAGAAGCAGCCGGATGATTGGTGCTACGTGCACAATTTTGATAATCCGGACCGTCCGGAAATGCTTTCGTTTCCGGCCGGCGAAGGCCAGCGCTTCCGGCGCGGGATCGAACAGCTTTTGATAAACATCGAGCGGGAACTAAAGACAGCCTTCTCAAGCGACAGTCATGAAAGACAGAAGCGGGAAATGTTTGAACGGCTGCGCACAGAGATGGACGAGCTATGGAAAGAAACCGACCAGTTTGCGGTACAGCACCATTTTAAACTCGAGCGTATGCAGAATGGCATTAATAAAATTCCCCTTCAACGAGGTCAGCCAATGAACCGGGAGACGTATCAGCACCTGCTTGAAGCAGAAAAGGAACAGCTGAGGGCGAACGAAAAAATCGTAGAAGAAAAAGTGCAGGATGCTCTCCGGCGTATCGCCAAAATGGAGGAAACCTTCCGCAAAGATGTGCAATTATTTATGACAAATACAGCTTCAGCCGCGGTACAAAAATTATTTGAGCCGCTCCGCAGGCAGTATGGGCATTTGCCAAAGGTTGAGGCGTATTTAACCGCATACGAACGGGACGTTGTGGAGCATTTTTACTTTTTTGCCGAAGGCCAGGGGCAGGAGGGTTCAGCAGGGGCGCTTGAAGGAATGAAGGAAAAACAGTATCAGCGGTACGTGGTGAATCTGCTCGTCAACAACAAACATTTAAACGGGGCCCCGGTAATTTACGAATCCAATCCGACGTATCACAATCTGTTTGGCAAGGTGGAATACCAGGGACAGATTGGCAGCCTGGTGACAAATTTTACTTTCATTAAACCAGGAGCGGTGCATCTGGCGAACGGCGGCTACTTGATTCTTCAGGCCGCAGATTTGCTGCAGCACCCAGGCGCATGGCCAGGGTTAAAACGGATGCTTCAGACCGGACACGTGCATATCGAAAATTCCTATGAAGAGCGGGGACTGCTGCCAACTAGTGCACTTAAGCCGGAACCTATTCCCTTCCAGACAAAGGTTATCATCATCGGTTCCTATTATGTTTACGACCTGCTCTCGAGACTTGATGAGGAGTTTGATAAGCTGTTTAAAGTCAAAGTAGAATTCGACACAGTCATGGCTAAAAACGATGAAAACAGCTGGAAAATGGCCAAGTTCGTGAAAAACTACGTTCAGGAAGAGGGCCTGCTGCCGTTTCACCGGGAAGCTGTAGCCAGAGTGATTGATTACAGCTCCCGGTTAATAGATGAACAGGGGAAGATGACCACCAGGTTTCAGGATATTACAAAGCTGCTCGTAGAATCCAGCCATTACGCGCTGCAGGAGGGAAACGCTTATGTCAGATCGGAGCACATTTTCCGGGCACTCGAAGAAAAATACAGGCGTTCAAGTCACATCCCTGAACAGTACCGGGAGAAAATTCACGATGAAACGATTATGATTCAAACGGAAGGCTACCGGGTCGGGCAAATTAACGGACTGGCCGTTATGGGCACAAGAGACTCCATGTTTGGCATTCCAACGAAAATTACGGCTCAGACGTACGTCGGAAAAAGCGGGTTGATGAACATTGAACGGGAAACGTCTCTCAGCGGTCAGATTCATCACAAGGGCATGATGATTTTGACCGGGTTTCTTTCCGGCCAGTTTGCTAAAAACCGTCCTATTCCTTTATCAGCGAGTATTACTTTCGAGCAGACCTATAGTTTGATCGACGGCGACAGCGCTTCAAGCACAGAGTTGTACGTACTGCTTTCCTCTTTGGCAGAAGTGCCTATTTACCAGGGCATAGCAGTAACCGGCTCGGTCAATCAGTGGGGAGAGATTCAGCCGATCGGAGGTGTGAATGAAAAGATCGAAGGATTTTTTCAAATTTGCCGGGAAAAAGGGCTGAACGGCAGGCAGGGTGTAATTATCCCGAAGCAGAATGCCCGCAATTTGATGCTCGATCCAGAGGTTGTGGAAGCGGCGGAAGCAGGAAGCTTCCATGTATGGGCAGTCGGCCATATTTCTGAAGGTATGGAAATCCTGACCGGTGAACGGGCGGGTGCCGTACGCCGCGAGGATGGAACCTATCCGGAAGGATCGGTATTTGCCCGCACAGAAGCCCGTTTTAACCGGATGTATGAGATGGAGTTCAGGCAGCAGGGCATGGAATAATAAGCGGAGAGCACAGCCTGGAAGCATGGCTGTGTTTTTTATAGAAATGAGGGAAATTATTCTTGACTTTTTATGTATGCGATTTCATAATAAAAAACAAGTTGTCCATGAATACGTATTCACCAGGAGTTAAAAAATGATTTCTTCCAAAGAAGTTGCCAGAGAAGCAGGAGTATCCCAATCGACAGTGTCCAGGGTGCTGAATAATTCAAACAAGGTAAGCAAGGAAAACGTAGAGAAAGTTACAGAAGCAATGAGAAAGTTAAACTACAGGCCGAACGCTATAGCCAGATCTCTGGTTAGTAAGCGTTCCAAAACAATAGCGCTTATATCGGGCCCATTGCATAATCCCTTCTTTGTAGAAACAACTTCGTCCATTGTGAACTACGCGAAAGAGAAGGGGTACAACACAAACGTTTTTTTTGAAAATAACGGAGACAATATGGCTGTATATGAAACGGTGCTCTCCATGCAGGTGGACGGTATTATTTTGTCTTCAGTGTTCATGAATGACCCTATCCTTCAAGAACTGCAGGCGTCTCAAATACCTTATGTAATGTTTAACCGTAAGCATAATGAAGGTGGGAATTTTGTTGAATTAAATAATTATCAGGCTGGAAAGATGGCTGCGGATCATTTGTATCAGCTCGGGCACGAGTATATCGGCTTTATTGGAGGGCCGATGTATACATCCACTTTTTACGGCAGGTATTTAGGGTTTACAGAGGGCATAGCAGAACAAACCATGAAGACTGGTAAAGTATTTTTAAACGAAACTGACACCAGTGAGGAAGCAATAGCAGATGCCATTTTTAAAATGATGGGGCGAAAAGAACGTCCTACAGCAATATTTGCTGCTACTGATGCTATAGCTATTACTGCCATGGATACACTCATGGAGCTCGGCTACCGGATCCCTGAAGATATTAGTATTTGCGGGGTGGATAATGTACGCATGGCCCGGCATCACGGATTTGAATTAACCACTATCGGTGCCCAGTCCAATAAAAATTTAGGAAGGCTTGGAATTGAACACCTTATTAATTCCATTGAAGCCGGAAAAGAAAATATGTCCCCAATCCAGGTTACCCTGGAGCCTGCTCTGTATCAAAGAAAGACGACGGGACCTCTTAAACCAGGCTCAGTATAAACTGAGCGGTTTAATTCCGCTTCCGAGAATACGTATTCACAAATATTGTTAGGAGGATGAAGGATGAAAAAAGGTTTATTTTTATTAGCACAGGATAAGGCGGCTGCAAATTACTATCCAGTTTTTAATCCCCATACGGAAGATTTGATTGGAGAAGCAGCTGACGGCATGCCCTCCGAGATGAGCGAAGCAATAGAAAAAGCAGATGAAGCTTACAAAAAAATGAAAGCGTTAACATCAAACGAAAAAGCTGGGATTTTATTCCGTGCTGCAACGATCCTGCAGGGTAGAAAGGAAGAAGCTGCGAGGATTATCTCTCAGGAAGCCTGTAAACCGGTCACCGCTGCCCGCACAGAAGTCCAACGGACGATTCAGACACTGCAGTTCTCGGGTGAAGAAACAAAAAGAATGAACGGAGAATACTTACAATTAGACGCTGCAGAAGGCGGCGAAGGACGGGATGCCTATACACTTCATGAATCAATCGGAGTGGTAGGAGCAATTACCCCTTTTAATTTTCCATTAAATCTTGTTACTCACAAGGTCGGACCGGCAATAGCGGCAGGGAACACTATAGTGGTTAAACCAGCGGAGCAGACGCCATTTTCAAGCCTGCTGCTGGCAGAGATATTAAGTGAAGCAGGTCTTCCTGCAGGAGCAATAGCCGTAGTTCCTGGAGATGGAAAAACATTAGGAGAGGTAATGCTTAAGGATGAACGGATTAAAAAAATATCTTTTACCGGCAGCCCGGAAATAGGAAAGCTGTTGAAAGCAGAAGCCGGCCTGAAAAAAATGACTCTTGAATTAGGAAGTAATTCGCCGATGTATGTGGATCAATCATGCCGCGGGGAAATCAGTGAAGTGGCTGAGAAATCAGTAAAGGGAGCATTCGCTTATAATGGACAGGTTTGTTTAAGTACTCAGCGTATTTATGTTCATGAAGAAATTTTTGATGATTTTATACAGGAATGCTCAGCAAAAACTGCTCTGCTTCAATTCGGAGACCCTTTGGAAGAAAGTACGGAGGTCTCAAGCCTGATTAATAAAAAATCACAGCAGCGTCTGTATGAATGGATTAAAGAAGCGGAAGCAGAGGGAGCGGAGGTTCTGACAGGAGGAGAGAAAATTGGTAATGGCTTAGAGCCAACGATTTTATTCAATGTTTCTTCTGCATCCTCTATATCCTGCAAAGAAGCCTTTGGGCCGGTGGTGATCATCAACAAAGTGAAAAACTCTGAAGATGCTCTGGAGCAAATGAATAACAGCCGGTTCGGCTTGAATGCGGGGGTGTTTACAAATGATCTGAAACAGGCTGTTGATATGGCGCATCGCATAGAAGCCGGGCAGGTTCTCATTAACGATGTACCCACTCTCCGTTTCGACCATATGCCTTACGGGGGAGTGAAGGATTCCGGCTATGGAAGGGAAGGGGTAAAATATGCTGTCGAAGAAATGACGGAACTAAAAATGATAAGTATAAAATACCGTTAAGGAGAGAGTAGTATGCAAATACAGACAATGAAAGGAAAGAAAAAAGAGTATTTGTTTACTTGTTATTATCCTAAATACGCAGCCGAATGGATTGTGACGTTTCAGACCCTGTTCGGCGAACGAACAGAAAAAATTGTTACCGCGGGAGACGGGATAACAAATCAGCAGGGAATTATAGACGGCCTGCCGGTCTGTGAAACCATCGAGGTGCAGAACGAAGAAATTATTCCATATGAAATCGAAAAGCAAAAATTTCAGGAGCAGGGAGAAGAGACATTAAGAAAATACTTTTTATATCAACGCCGTTCCTGGAAAGTTCCTGTGGTAAAGCGGGAGAAGACGTATACTTTTTATGCCCCTTACCAGGTTGAAAGTGCAAAAAAACTTAACAGCGATAAAGTGAAAGTAATGTTATACGAGGTAAGTTCAGAATCGTACGATAAATTAGAAAAATTTCCTATTATTCAGCAATTTTATCAAGAAAGGAGAGAATAAAATGAACTTCCTGATAATTATGGCCGTTTGTATAGTTGGCACCTGGGTCGGAATGGCCCTGACACTTTGGAAAACAAATATTCTAAAAGAAAAAGAATAGGGGGGGATTCTATGAATACACAAATTGTAACCTATTCCTGGATTTTTATGGCCTTATTTATACTAATGATGCTTTATTTCGGCTGGGTTGGAATGAAAAGAACGAAAACGTCAGAGGATTTTGCTACCGCAAGGTCAAGCTATAGTCCATTAGTAATCGCCTTAGTAATTGCAGCGGGCATATCCAGCGGCTCCACATTTATGGGGATGCCGGGACTTGCTTACAGTATCGGAACCCCGAGTCTCTGGTATCCGCTTCTTTATCCTATAGCTACCGTCATTGGCATGCTTTTTGTAGCTAAGGTTATAAAGAAATATGGAGATGAATTCGGTACAAGAACGATTCCGGAATTTATTGGCGAAAGATACAAAAGTGATTTTCTGCGCATTGCATTGACGATTATTTCCATTCTGCTTATTTTTTACGTCGTTTCTCAATTTGTTGCTGCTGCGACAATGTTTCAAACTATGATGGGTGTTGATTACGGGGTTGGTTTAATTATCACAGCAGCAGTACTTGCTGTGTATGTATTTATGGGAGGATCGCACTCAGATATTATTACCGATGCTGTACAGGGATTCCTGATGCTGATAGTAGCCATTACAGTATTTGTTTGCTTTATGACGAGCGTAGGAGTTAATGGTGGCTTTACTGATATGCTGAACACAGTGAGTAATGAAAATCCCCAGGGCGGCTTTAATCAATTGTTTCTTCCCGGGGATAATACGTACGGAGCCTTTTGGCTGGTAGCCTTACTATTTGTAGCTCACTTGCCTTTTTCCGTGCAGCCGCACCTTGGTAACAAGTTTATGGCTGTCAAAGGCAGTAAAGATATTAGAAAGCTGATTATGTATTGTACTATTTTTGCTACAATCCTGCCTTTAATGGCGTTGGGCGGAATGCTTGGAGTGGCCGTAGTCGGTGCAGACGCAGGTATTAGTCCCGACCAGATAATCCCGGTCCTTTTCAGTGAAATATTTCCGCCAGTAATTGCAGCATTTCTGGCAATTGCTGTGCTGTCTGCTGTAATGTCGACTTCGGACGGTCTGATAGTATCACTGACCCAGCTGCTCGCTAACGACTTGTATCGTAAAACGATTGTACCCAAAATTAATATTTCAAAAGCAAAAGCGGAACGGTATGAATTAATCATCAGTCGCTACAGTACATTTTTAGTGATAATTGCAGCTATCTTTTTCGCCTGGTCTCCACCGGAGTTCCTCGCAGTCTTCATGTGGATCGGTATCGGCGGAATCATGGCAGCTACGGCGGGACCTATCGTCGTTGGCGGTATATGGGACCGCGCAAATAAAACAGCGGCTATTTCATCTTTAATAGCAGCAACAGTTGTATACTGGTTTGTGTATCTGCCAATTGGCCTTAACTTCTCTAATCCGTTTGGGGCTGCTGGTATTGGAGTTATCGTCGGCATGCTCACGATGTTTATTGTAACTATAGCAACTACCGAATCCCCGAAGGAAAGTGGTTTAGATATAAAACAAAAACCAAATACAAGGAGTGGAAAAAATGTATAAATCGTTTGTTTCACCAATCAGAATTGTTTCAGGTAAAGGAGCAGTAAATGAAATACCAGCTTTACTGAAGTCCCACCAGGCAGAGCGGGTGATGGTATTTGCCGACCCGGGGGTCCTGGATGCCGGCATCGCAGCCCCTCTGGAAGACCAGTTAAAAGAGGCTGGGGTGATATATGAAATATATTCCGATCTAAAGCCGGAGCCACCTGTAGAAATTGGGAAGAATGCCCTGCAGGCATTAAAATCATTTGATGCAGATTTTGTTATCGGAATCGGAGGAGGAAGCTCCCTTGATATCGCAAAGGCAGTTTCTGTACTGCATGGTAACGAAGGGTCCATTGAGAATTATTTAAACCTTTCAGGAGATAAAACTCTTACAAGCCGAGGGCTGCCAAAGCTTTTAATACCAACAACTGCCGGTACGGGGGCAGAAGTAACAGATATAAGCGTATTTTCGCTCGAAGGTACTAAAGACGTTATCACCCATGAATTTTTACTAGCAGATGTTGCTGTGGTAGATCCGGATCTAACGATGACGGTGCCGCCTAAGATTACTGCTGCTACAGGAGTAGATGCTCTTACTCATGCGGTGGAAGCATATATTTCTGTTAACAGCACTCCGCTGACAGATGCTCTCGCTTTGGATGCAATGGAAAGAATAGCGAAAAACATTCGTACAGCTGTATGGAACGGCAGTAATGAAGAGGCGCGTGCACAAATGAGCTGGGGGAGTATGACTGCAGGATTAAGCTTTTATAACGCAGGTGTTGCTGGTGTACATGCTTTAGCTTATCCGTTAGGGGGGTTATTTAAAATCCCTCACGGTGAATCGAATGCTGTACTTCTTCCCTACATCTTTGATTACATCTGGCCTTCCTGCATGGAAAAAATGGGAGTAATAGCAGAGCGGATAGGGGCGAATACTGAAGGATTATCAAAAAGGGAAGCCGCAATAGCGGGTGTTCGGGAGCTGAAAAGTATTGTTGAAGATGTAGGAATTCCTTCTACATTGGACAAATTCGGGATTAAAGAAAGTGATCTCGTAAAGCTGGCTGAAAGTGGAGAAAAACAGACAAGACTTTTAGCAAGAAGTCCGAAGCCGTATTCTTATCAGGATATTTTAGAAAGGTATGAAGCAGCTTACGCAGGTACTTTAGAAATTAACAAGTAAGTCACAAAAAAGGCCCTGTTCTTATAAAAGAACGGGCCTCTGTTTTATTCGCCGGTGATTTTTTCTACTGAATCGTTGAGCTGGTACTCACGGCCAAGCAGTGTGAAGTCACTCCATTTTGTATTATTTACGTAATAAAATTGTTCGTTTTGAACGGCTTGTGTATCAGCAAGCAGATCATCCACAAGCTCCTGGGACTGTTCTGTCGGCTCCCCCTGATCGGTCAGCACAAACAGATAGTCTGCCCCTTCTACGTAATCAGGCACAGTTTCAAGAGAAATGGCCTGGGTTTCTGTATTTTCTTCGACACCTTCTGTTGGTTCAAGCCCGGCGCCTTCATACAAACCGGCGAAGACGGATTGGTCGTGCACGTACACTTCCTTACCGATAAATTGGACGACAGCTGCAGTTGCATCTTCCGGCACGTCATTGTCTGCGAGTGTCTGTTTGGCTTCCTCGGCCTGTTGTTCATATTGGGTCAGCCATTCTTCGCTTGCGTCTTCTTCATTTAATGCATCAGCAGTATTCTGAAGCTGTTCTTCCGGTGTATCATCAAAAGAAGTCATATATACCGGAGCAATTTGTTCGAGCTGGTCCAGAGAGTCAGACTGATAATCCGACAAAAGAATCATGTCCGGGTCAAGCTCGTTGATCTGCTCTACGTTTGGCGTATCGCCGCCAACGCTTTCCACTCCTTCAAGCTGATCGCCGTACGTATCGAGATAATACTCAGAGGTGCCTATCGGCTGTTTATCAAGAATCAGCATGTCTGCGACATTCTGCAAGGCTACGACGTTCTGCGGGTCTGCCGGAATCTCCACTTCCCGGCCGGTCGGGTCAGTGACTGTTCTTGTTTCTGCTTCTGCATTTTCTCCGCTGTCTTCACTTTCTCCGGAACCTCCGGATGAACCGTTGCCGCAGGCAGCAAGCACAAACAAAAAGGCGAAACCTACTGCAAATAAAGAAATCCACTTTTTAACCAATATGTAAATCCTCCCAGTTGATAATAATAATCATTTGCATCACTATTATATGGTATTCATTTTATAATTACAATGTAAACCTTTGGAACTAAGCAAAAAATGTTGTTCATATATTTTTTTATAAAAATGGAAGGGATGTGCTTTTATTTATTTAACGTTAAACTGAGGGTACTTTGTTTTTACGATTGTAAAACATACGAGGGAAACTCTGCGTACAGGAGGAAATTTTATGCGATTTGAACCGTCTGAACAAATCGAACGACTGCCGGAACAGTTTTTTGCTTCGCTTTCAAGAAAAGTCCAGACACTGAAAGAAGAAGGCAGAGATTTAATCAATCTGGGACAGGGAAACCCTGATCAGCCGACTCCGGCACCTATTGTGGAAAAAATGAGGAGTGCTGCTGAAAAGCCGGAATATCATAAATATTCCCCATTTCGGGGCTACGATTTTTTGAAGCAGTCCGCGGCTGATTTTTATCAGCGGGAATACGGTGTGACGTTGGATCCAAAAACGGAAGTGGCGGTTTTATTCGGTGCAAAAACAGGGCTTGTGGAGATCAGCCAGTGTCTCCTCAACCCGGGGGATACTGCTTTACTGCCGGACCCGGGTTATCCTGACTACCTTTCGGGAACAGCTCTGGCCAATGCAGAAACGGCTTTTATGCCGCTTAAAAAAGAAAATAGTTTTCGCCCTGATTTTCGGCAGATTGAAGCAGATGTGCTGAACCGGGCAAAAATGATGTTTTTAAATTATCCTAACAACCCGACTGCCGGTACCGCTACGGCAGAATTTTTTGAAGAAACGGTCCGGACTGCTGTACAGCACCACATTTGTGTCGTTCACGATTTTGCCTATGGGTCGCTTGGCTACGACAGCGAAAAACCGCCCAGCTTTCTTCAGACCCCCGGGGCCAAGGAAGTCGGTGTGGAAATGTACACCCTTTCAAAAACGTTTAACATGGCCGGATGGCGTGCAGCTGTGGCAGTGGGAAATGCTTCAGTTATAGAGATGATCAATAAAATTCAGGATCATTTGTATGTAAGTTTGTTTGGCGCGGTTCAGGAAACAGCAGCGTATGCGTTTGATCACGGGGCAAAGATGGCTGAAGATATACTGGCTGTTTATGAAAACAGAAGAAATGTATTTATTCAGGCGCTTCATGATCACGGCGTAGCGGTGCAGACACCAGGGGGTTCTTTTTTTGTATGGATGGAAGTGCCGGGAGGCTATACCTCCGCTTCGTTTACCGAAGAGCTGCTCGAAGAAGCGGGTGTAGTAGTCGCTCCGGGCCATGGCTTTGGAAGCATGGGAGAAGGATACGTCCGCATTGGTCTGCTCGAAGAGGAAGAGCGATTAAAAGAAGCAGCTGAGCGGATCGCGGGTGTGGCCGCAAAGGTGAAATAAAGAAGCAGTTTAACTTTTTTATTTATCCATACTTTTGCTGATGGTCTTTTTTCCATGATAAATAGGTTTCGTCCTCCCGGGCTTTGATCCATTTTTCTTCAAAAATCCGGGCGGATTCAGCTTTTTCTTCATTGATCTGACGTTCATTCACGTTACCGTCTTTGTCGTATTTTTTGCCACCTTTATAATTGGCGTACCGGCGTGAGCGCGTGTAGCCCATCTGCAGAAATTTTCTTGCCATATCCATTCCGACGAAATCCTTTTGCTTTTTATACTCCAGAAATAATTCGTAAATCTGCCGGGAAGATTCCTCGGCAATGTCCGGGGTCTTAAACCTCCAGTACGGCAGAATTTCGCTTTTGTACGGTTCCACCATTAAAACGCCCTGTTCCCCGCGTCCTACACGGTACTTTTCTGGCTTTTCACGAAAATTAATACGGTCAAAATCTTCTTCATAGTTAAAACTCATAAGCATTCTCTCCTTTTTTGCCTTTGTTTTCTTTGCCCGAAAATGATGATAATTATGTGTGAAACTGCACCTTTGTTCAGGATTTATTTTTCTTGAAAAGGGGAATAAACAGTATGCATGGAAGAAAGAAGGATTATTGAACATACACATCGAATCCTTGTGTTAGATGGAGGTTTTAAGATGGAATATATTGAAAATGTACGCAGCCAGCTTCTGGAAGAAATCGAACCAGTGCCGGAAGCAGATTGGAACATAAAAACAGACGCCACTGACTGGAGCGTGGCCCAGGTGGTCGAACACCTACGGCTGTTTGAAGCCTTTGTAGGAAGAAGTATGAAAAGTGCCCTGGAAACAGAACCTACCACTAGGGCGGAAGAAAAGCCGATTCAAATGATGAAATACCGGCGCCGTCCGGCAGAAGCCCCGAAGGAGCTCCAGCCGGAGGACATGGAATATGGCAAGCAGAGCCTGCTGGAGGAATTGAAGGAAACAAGAGACTATATCCGTCACCTGGAGGAAAAACATACCAGTGAGGAATTAGCAGCACGTTCCATTTCGCATCCCAATTTTGGGCCCATGCCTCTTCATCAGTGGCTGGAAATGATCGGTCTCCACGAAGAGCGTCATATTGCTCAAATCCAAGATATAAAAGCAAGATTATAGACTGAGGGAGGAAAAGAAATGAAGAAGCTCATTAATGGTGTGGATCAGATTGTTTCTGAAATGGTGGAAGGATTGGTGGCCGCTCATCCTGATAAGCTCCGGGCGATTGAAAACACAAATGTCATTGTGCGGGCAGACGCTCCAGTCAAGGGCAAGGTGGCGCTGATCAGCGGCGGGGGCAGCGGACACGAGCCTGCTCATGCCGGATACGTCGGGGAAGGGCTCCTCGATGCGGCAGTGAGCGGGGAAGTATTCACCTCTCCGACACCTGACCAGGTGCTTGAAGCGATTAAAGCTGTCGACAGCGGCTCCGGAGTTCTTTTGATCGTCAAGAACTACAGCGGGGATGTCATGAACTTTGATATGGCGGCCGATCTCGCAGAAGCAGAAGATATTACGGTCAAACAGGTCGTTATACGGGACGACGTAGCGATTGCCAATCCGGAGGACCGCCGCGGTGTAGCAGGAACGACCCTTGTGCATATGATTGCAGGGGCAGCAGCGGCTGAGGGAAAGAGCCTGGACGAGGTGAAAGCAATTGCCCAGGGCGTGGCTGACAACGTGCGTTCGATGGGAGTCTCCCTTTCTCCGTGTACCGTTCCAGCTTCCGGCAAACCCGGATTCACCCTCGATGAGAACGAGATGGAAATCGGGACCGGTATTCACGGCGAGCAGGGCGTAGAGCGGCGCGAACTGATGCAGGCAGACGCCGTGACGGAAGAACTGGTTCAGCACGTGCTCGATGATATGCACCTAAATGATGGCAGCGAAGTAGCGTTAATGATCAACGGCCAGGGAGCGACGCCTTTAATGGAGCTTTATATTGTGGCAAGAAAGGCTATTCAGCTGTTGAAAGACCGTGGTATTCACGTAAAGAAAACCTTTGTAGGAGAATATATGACGTCGCTTGAAATGACAGGATGCTCGGTAACGATTTTAAACCTGGATGAAGAACGGAAACAACTGTTACTATCCGGCAGGGAGTGAAGCTTTCATGGAACTAAGCGCAGCAGTAATGAAGCAATGGGCACTAAGAATCAATGCAAAAATGCAGGAGCATAAGGACAAGCTTTCCGAGCTGGATCAGGCCATCGGAGACGGAGATCACGGGCATAATATGGCCCGCGGCTTTCAGGAAGTAGCCAAGAAAGTGGAAGACGCTTCCTACGAGGACATTGGCGCATTGTATAAAGATGTGGCTTCTACACTCATTTCGAAGGTGGGAGGAGCGTCGGGGCCATTATATGGTACGGCATTTCTTAAAGCCGCCAATGCATGGAAGGGTAAAGACGTGCTTGACAGCGCAGCGTTGGTCGAAGGCATCGAGGCCGCCGTCGGCGGTATCGAAACGAGAGGCAAGGCTTCCCTCGGGGACAAGACAATGCTCGACGTATGGATTCCTGTGCGGGATGAAATGAAGGAGCACGGCGCAGACGCAGAGAAGGCTGCCAAAACGGCTGCAAACGAAGCAGAAGCTACCATCGACCGAATTGCTAAAAAAGGAAGGGCTTCCTATTTAGGCGAGCGTTCGAAGGGCCATATGGACCCTGGAGCCTTTTCATCGCAGCTCGTTTTTGAAGCGTTGGCAGAAGTGTATAAAGAGGGGGCCTCTTAATGGCTAAAGTCAGCATCATTGTTATTTCGCACAGTAAAGAGCTCGCCGACGGCATCGTGGATCTCGTATCTCAGACGAAGCAGGAGGATGTTGCAATCGCTGCAGCCGGAGGAACTGAAGACGGAGAAATCGGCACAAGTGTAGACCGGATCACCGGCGCTGTGGAATCGGTTACGACAGAAGAGGGCGTGCTGCTTTTGTTTGACATTGGCAGTGCACTAATGAATGCGGAAATGGCTCTTGAAATGCTGCCGGAGCTCGAAGGCCGTATTACAATAGCTGATGCCCCGCTTGTGGAAGGAGCGTACATCGCTGCGGTCGAAGCAGGGATGGGAAAAACGCTTGAAGAAGTAAAAAAAGCAGCAGAATCGGCAAAGGAATGGAAAAAAATCGAGAATTAATGAATAAACCCTGCAGCCAGGCTTACGGCTGCAGGGTTTTCGTTGATATAGAGTTTTATACAAAAATTTGAAATGCCCGGAGGCTCCAGGACTCCGGGCATTTCCATTTATGAGCTTGTTTTTGGTCTTGCATTTTTATAATAGGAGCTCTGCGAGGTTTTTTCTTTTTCGGCAGAAGGTGTTTTCGACGCGCGAGCTAGTAACACGTAGCTGAGTACTGCTGCAGCGTCTGCTCCAAAAATCACAATTCCCATTGGGACCGCTGTATGCTCTCCGGCGATGCCAACCAGCGGGGCCGAAGCCGCTCCGAATAAAAATGGAAGCAGCCCGATTAATGCAGCAGCGCTGCCGGCCCGGTGGCCCTGTTCTTCCATCGCAAGAGAGAACGAAGCTGTATTTACAAGCCCGAGGCTTGAAACGACGAAAAACATTGGAATGACGATAGCAGCAAGCGGTGCCTGAATCACAGTCATTGTTAATAGGACGGAGCTTGAAATGAGGGTCAGCCCGAGTCCGAATGTGAGTATTTTTCGTTCCGGTACAATGCCGGCGAGCCGGCCGGTAGTCTGCGATCCGATAATAATGCCGATTCCGTTAAGCGCGAATAAAAAGCCGAATGTTTGCGGCGAAGCTCCGTAAATGCCTTGATAAACAAACGGCGTGCCGGAAACATATGCAAAGATGCCGGCCATTTTCAATCCCTGGGCAAGGGCGAAGCCCATAAACGAACGGTCCTTTAATAAGCTCCCAAAGGTACGTACGGTTTCTTTTATATCGCTGTCGGAACGATTAGTTTCCGGGAGGGTTTCCGGAAGCAGGGATAAAACAATAATAAAGATAATAATCCCTATCCCGCTTAGTACGGCAAAGACGCCGTTCCATGTCGTAAAGTTAAGAATGGCTCCGCCAAGCACTGGAGCAAGTATTGGCGCAAGGCCGTTTACAAGCATCAACAGGGAAAAGAATTTTGTCATTTCTTTCCCGGAATACATGTCCCGGACAATTGCCCGGGAAATAACGATGCCGGCCGAAGCTGAAAATCCCTGCAGAAAACGGCAGGCAATCAGAATCCAGATGGTCGGGGCAAATATACATAAAATAGAAGCGGCAATATAAATAAATAAGAAAACGGATAGCGGTTTTTTTCTTCCATTCACGTCGCTCATAGGACCGACGATTAATTGGCCAAAGGCGAGGCCGAGCAGGCAGGCTGTTAAACTAAGCTGCACAAGTGACGCACTTGTATCAAGATCCTGTGCTATAGAAGGGAAGCTGGGTAAATACATGTCAATAGTCAAAGCACCAAATGCAGCCAGTGAGCCCAGCAGAATAGCCAGGCCGAGCCGTTTTTTAGACGATACCGCCTGTGTGGAACTCATGATAAAATCTACTCCCTTGTTAAATGATTTATGTATTATAGGACACGTCTGTTTTTTGCACACAAGAGAGGATTCTAACATAGGGCATATAAAAAGAAAAGCCCGTTTTTAAGACGGACTTTTCCCGGATTTTGTTTCCATAGCCGCAAACAGCAGATGCCAGCATTCTGCAGCAAGAGCGAAAAAAATAATAATAAGCGCTCCGGCCCATTCCTGAAAAAAGGCTACAGCAATAATTACGTACCACGAGCATCGAAGCAGGTGCTGAAGCGGAGGCATCCATAAAAAGCACAGCGGCCGGAAGAGAAGAAAAAATGCAAAGCTGAACAGGAAAAATACATATTCCTGAGTCAAGTCTACGGCGAATACAGCACTTAACCCTTCATTTATTAAGGAAAAAAAGGAAAGATTCATCACCTTCCGCTACTCCTCAGTATCTGCAGGAAATCGGACGCCGATCTGTGCACGTATTTCATCAAGCACCTGCAGTACTTGAATGGAGCGTTCGATAGGAATGTGCCGCACATCTTCATCGGCGCACAGCTGAATAAAGGCCTGTATTTCGTGAACCATGGAGTCCTCCTGATTGTTTTCCCAGAGGATAGTCGTTTCATCTTTTTTTGTAAGGGTCACCCGGTGCATATGGTTAATATGGTCGATGGTGATCGTGCCGTCTTCGCCCTGCAGCTCCACCGGCTGGGTGGAAGCAGAAATTTTTGAATAGCTGACAACAGCCTGGGCTTCGGGATAGCCTAAAAGAGCGGCAGCCTGACCGTCGGCTCCGGTTTCAAGCAGATAGCCGTGCGCCTGTACTGTATGCGGCATGCCTAGGAGTTCAAGGGCGGGGTGGAGGCAGTAGGTGCCAATATCCATTGAGGCCCCGTTGGAAAGCTCAGGCTTAAAAGCGTTGAGCACAGTCCCCTCGCGGTAAGCGTCGTAACGGCTTGAATACTGACAATAGGAAATCGATGCCCGGCGGAGTTTTCCGATTTCGTCAAGGTGGTTCAAAACAGTCTCCCAGGCCGGGAAATACATGTTTTTGATCGCTTCCATAATAGTGACACCGTATTCTGAAGCAGCGGCAAGAAGCCGCTTTGCCTCTTCCGCATTAGAGCACATCGGCTTTTCACAGATGATGTGCTTGCCGTGCTGGATACCAGCCATAGCTATGGAAAAGTGATATCTCGTAGGGCTTGCAATATACAGCGCTTCAACGTTTGTGTCCTGGCAAAGCTGTTCTAAATCATCGTAAGCCGAAGACGCATCGTACTGATCCGCAAGCGTTTGGGCACGCTCCATATTCCGCGAATATACCGCCTGCAGCTGAAAGTCTTCAAGCGAACTGCCGGCCTGAATGAACGCTTCGGTGATCCAGTTTGTTCCCACGGTGGCAAAATTCATTATGTTAAACCTCCTTAAATGTCAGCTGATCCTAAGAGCTTCCTTTTCTTTTCCGGTTCGTCCGTGTTTTTGCTTCCGTCTTTGGGATGGAAGCCCGCCGTTTTCGTTCCTCAAAAAAGAGAAAAAACTGGTCGTATGCCTCCACAGCAGCTGCAAAGCCAAGAATGAAGAAAATAGATCCGGCTTCCTGCAGCAGAACATAACCGAGGGCTGCGTACCACAGCATTTTTAACAGCCGGGCCGCTGCCGGTTTCCATAAAAAAAATATAGGACGCAGTAAAAGATACAATAAAATAGCGAGAACAAATACAGCGATATTTTCGCCGAAGGTACCCGGCACCCGGGATATGATTTGATCGATGATTTGTCCGAATTCTGCTAAGCGTTCTTCCATTGGCTGCAGCTCCTTTAAGTGATGTAGATACAAATATTCATAACTGTATCGTAGCGGTTTTAGCTTCAAATGAACAGCCTTGAATCAAAAAAATACAAATGATAAAAGCTCTCTTCCTGAAAAAGAAGAGAGCGTGAAATCAAAGATACATAAAAGTAAATTACGGACGGATAGGCCTCAGGTCTTCATTTTCCTGCAGGGAACAAATGTATTCGACCAACAGCTCGATAACATTTTCGATATCGTCCATGCTGGCTGTCTCCACAGGGGCGTGCATGTACCGTAGTGGAAGAGATACATTAACGCTTGGAATACCGTCGCCAGCGAGACGAAGCCGGTCAGCGTCAGTACCGGTCACCCGTGGAGTGAGCTCGTATTGCACGGAGAGGCCGGCTTTTTTGGCCGCCTGCTCCAGTCCTTCATTAGCTGTCGGGTGAATCGGAGCCCCTTTGGCAAGGACGGGTCCGCCGCCGAGTGTTACTTCTGTTTCCTGATTCGGATTGGACCCGGGGTAATCATAAGCAAATGTAACGTCGAGGGCAATTGCTAAATCTGGACGGAGGCCGGCGCCGGCAAAATGAGCCCCGCCCATGTTTGTTTCTTCGTTCACCGTGCTCACGCCATAGACGCCCACCGCCGGGCGTTTGTTCTGCAGCCGGCGCAGAACTTCTGCAGTAATAAAGGCACCTGTCCGGTTGTCGAGTCCCCGTCCGCTGAAACGGTTGTTTAACAGCTTTTCGGGCGTGCGCTCATAAACGCCGGCATCGCCGATGGAAAGATACTTTTCCATTTCTTCTTTACTATTAGCTCCAAAGTCTATGTACAAATCGGAAAAGGCGAAATCTTTTTTACTGCCGCCCTTGTGTTCCGCATTGACGCCCGTAACGCCGGTGATAGGTCCCTGCCTGCCCTGAAAGGTCACTTTCATTCCCAGTGCAGGTACCTGGCTGATGCCGCCGAGCTTTTCCACCCTTACGAAGCCGCTGCTGTCGATCGACTTTACAAGAAAGCCGATTTCGTCACAGTGACCGGCTAAAAGCACGTGAAACGGGGCTTCCGGATTGATGGTGCCCCAGGCATTGCCTATCGTGTCTGTGTGAACTTCATCAGCATACGGAGAGACGTACTGAAGCCATTTACGCTGAATAGCCATTTCGTGGCCGGATGGAGAGGGAGTTTGGAGCAGGTCGTATAAAAACTGTTCAGATGTTTCCTTCATAAGTTCTCCTCCTTGAAAGTACAATTTATTACAGCATCCCGTTTTTCGGCTTTGCCGTCAACTCCTGTTCCTGAAGGAGTCGGGAACTACTTGTAGTGACCACCGATTTTTTCTGCGCGGGCAAGGGCCTGGCCGCCGGGAAGAAGCGATGAGGCCTGGAGCACAGCTGCCGGTCCGTACCGGTCTTTGAGGGTATCGATCGTTTTGTTTAAGTCTTCCCGGTGCTCTTTTTCGGAAAATAAATCTAACTGCATAAATTGATTGCTTTCAAGCTGCTGCAGGCTGACGCTCAGTCCCCGGACCGGGTAGTGTGTCCAATGTTTACGAAACAGGGAGGCGGCGGCTTCGTAGATGGCTTTGCCGTCATTAATCGGCTCGGCCTGGGAGGCCTGCCGCTGAAAATGAACAGAATTCCCGTTATCATGCCCTTCGGCTCCTACGGTGACTGTCCAGCCGCTGCAGCTCTCCGCCCGGGCCCGGCGTCCGACCTCTTCGCTCAATTCGCGAAGCACGACGCTGATATCATCCCAGCTCGAATAATCACGGGGGAGGGTCATATGGTGGCCGACAGCCTTTCGATGCGTATGAGTGCCGGGAGAGACAGGGGAAGGGTCAATGCCGTGCGCTGTCTGCCATAGAAGCTCTCCGTTCAGCCCAAAGCGGTGCCGCAGCTCTTCCACAGGGTAGGCAGCGAGGTGGCCGGCTTTTCGAATCCCCATCTGCCGCAGGTGCTTTTCCATCCGGCGCCCGACTCCGAACAGATGATTTACAGGCAGAGGCCAAAGTGTGGAAGCCAGCTGTTCCTGCTTCAGGGTGAAAATCCCATCGGCCGATTTTTTGGCAAAATGGTCACAGGCCATTTTGGCGAGAACCTTGGTTGCTCCAATGCCGGTCCGGGGATAGACGCCGAACGCCCGAAGAAGATGCCTGTTGATGAACAGAGCCGCCTGCTCCGGCGTGGAAGCCGTATGTTTGTATGTATGCGTCATATCTGCAAACAGCTCGTCCACGCTGTAGGGTTCTATTTTATCAGTGTAAGCTTCAAGCGCTATGGCAATTTGTACAGAAATTCTTAAATAAAGCTCCATACGCGGAGGGATAACAACAAGCCCTGGGCATTTTTGCTGTGCTTCTCCAAGTGTTTCGGCTGTTTTCACTCCTTCGCGTTTAGCAATAGGGCAGGCAGCCAGAATCACCCCGCTCCGGATGGACGGATCTCCGGCTACAGCTGTTGGTTTATGCTGAAGGCTGGAATAATACAGCTTTTCAACGTTGGCGTAGAACGACTGCATGTCGATAAGGAAAATAACACGCTCCACGGCCCAGCCCTCCTTTGGTGAAACAATTGTTTCTTTCTATAGGGTATACCTCAAAATAAATATTTTAAACGAACAAATGTTCTTGTTTTTGATAAAAAAATCAGGCCCTGGTCCAGGGCCCGGCATATGCATTACGAAGAAGGAAGCCCCCTTTTTTGTACGAGGGTGTTATTAAATCGCTCGAGCAGCTGGGCAAATTGGTCGCGCTCTTCCTTGTCCCAGTCAGCCAACAGGCTGTCATACATATGAATCCGTTCCTGCTTCAGCGTATTGATTGCCTCAATCCCTTCGTTCGTAATAAAAATCTGGTTGACCCGTTTGTCGTGATGATCCGGGCGGCGGGAGACAAAACCTTTTTTCTCCAGCGAGTGAATCTGACGACTGAGCGTCGAAATATCGAGGAGAAAGTGATCAGCTAGCTCACGTGCAGAACGGGGGCTCTGCTGGTGCAGTACCTGAAGGATCAAATATGCGGAACGGTCCAGGCTGCTTGCCTGACTGTCAAGCGTCCGTTTAAAATCCGCCCGGCGCATTAACGTTACCACGCCAGTTTCAATTAGTTCGAGCATTTCCTTATCATGTTCGTTCATCGGGGCCCCTCCAATTCCAATCGTTCTTTTTCTCTATTGTAATATAGATCAGGACCGAAAAAAGAGATAAGCGTAAAACGATATATATAAAACGAAAATGACGTACGTTTTTTCCTAGTCCGCTCGCTGCATAGCCCTTCTTTCAGCGTATTCGAGGCATTTTTCGCAGACAAAGACTTTTTCATCCTGTTTTGTGAAGTACGGGCGCATGTAAGAAGTTTTTGATCTGCAGTAGTAGCAGCGTTTTGAGAAAGAGAGGCTTTTTATCCATTGCTTCAGCAATAAAATTCCCTCCTTTTGTATTAGGATGTATGTTTACGATAAGAGAAAGGGAGGGTGAATGCGAACGATTTGCTTATAAAAAGCAAAAAGCGGCCACTCTGCTTTTATATGAATTTATATAATTATTCAATAAAATAATACTTTAATTTATGAATGAAAACTTTCATTTTCGGGAAAGAAACTGTAAATGAAGACTAATAAGAAGGTGATCAGTGTGGCAAAAAGATTAGACCGTGAACAATGGAGCGTATTTCAAAGCGAGCTCTATCAGACGAATACGACTGTCGTAGTGACAGATGATTTAATATTAATCACAGATCCTACATGGCTTCCAGCCGAAATTGAGGAAATAAGGAATTTTGTCGAAGAACGAAAAAAGGGCCAGCCGGTATATCTGCTGCTGACTCATTCGGATTTCGATCACATTATCGGAGCCGGTGCTTTCCCGGAAGCAACCATCATTGCTTCCCGTGGATTTAATGCCAGGTCGGATAAAGAAGAAATTGTGCAGGAAATGAAAGAGTTTGACAGTGCATACTATATTCAACGCAGCTATGAAGCCATGTATCCGAAACCGGATATCATTGTTGACTCGGATGAGCAGGTGCTTACAGAAGGAGAAACTAAAATTACGTTCTACCTGGCGCCGGGTCATACCGTGGATGGATTGGCGGCGGTCGTAGAGCCGCTCGGTCTTTGTATCGCCGGAGACTATTTAAGCAATGTAGAGATCCCGATTATTGAATATAACAGCGAGTCCTACCAGTTTACGTTAAAGAAGCTGAATGAGCTATGGAAAGACGGCAAATACAATACCGTGGTCCCGGGACATGGCCTGGTTGCTTCGAAGCCGGAAGAAATAGAGAAGCGTCTCCGGGATTCAGAATGGTATATTGAAAATACGAAAAAATCGTTGGAAGATCCATATGTGGAGAGCGCCATTTTTGCATTTATTGACCGTCATAAATTTGAAGAACCGTTAAAGCATGTCCACGAAGAGAATAAAGAACAATTAAAAACGGAAAGATAGAAAACTGGCTGCTCTGTAGAAGGGCAGCCAGTTTTTGATTTCATATTTCTCATTCGGAGGATTCGGTTTGGTTACGCGGAAGAATCAAAACCTCCACGCGTCTGTTCTGGGCACGGCCCTCTTCGGTATCATTCGAAGCAACCGGCTCAAACTCGCCGAACCCTTTGGCGCTGAAATCTCTTGGATCGAGGTCAGGATTTTCGAGCACAATTTCCATGAAATGGACCGCCCGCATGACACTGAGCTCCCAGTTTGTGCTGAAGTCCGCATTCGCGATAGGGGTGTCATCCGTATGGCCGCTGATAATAATGTTGCGAGGGGGGTTTAATACAAGCAGCTCGGACATATCCTCAGCCGTTTCAAGAGCTTCTTCGCGTATTTCAGCTTCACCAACATTGAATAAAATATTGTCTTTGATGGAAAGGAGCAGGCCATCATCGGAGAGGCGGGTCGTAAACTGGCCTTCAAGCCCCCGTTCATCAATAAAGCCTTCCACTCTTTCCTGAAGCTCGGCAAGTTCGTTTTGGTCTTCAGCCTCTTCGATTGCTGTTGGAGGGCTTTCATCGATATTATCTTCGGCATTCAGCTCTTCGACAGAGCTTCCGGATTCATTAATGCCGCTTCCGCCAGTGAAAACCGAGTTAAAGGAATCGGAGATCTGATCAAATTTCCGGGCATCCACTTCACTTGATGCAAACAACACAATAAACAGCGCAAGCAGCAGGGTTAAGAGGTCTGCGTATGGGAGTAGCCACGCTTCACTGACGTGCTCTTCCTCTTCTTTTTTCCGCTGCCGCCGCCTAGCCATTTTCGGTACCTTCTTTCCATTCGGTTTCCTGGGCTGCCTCCATAATCTTTTCGCGATCCTTCGCCGGAACGTACATTAGAAGCTTTTGTTCAATCGTTTTTGGGGGCTGGCCCTCCTGAACCGATAATACACCTTCAATCATGACACTGCGGACATGGATTTCGTGCTTGGATTTGCGCTTGAGTTTATTGGCAAAAGGATGCCAGAGTACGTAGCCGGTGAAAATACCCAGAAGGGTGGCTACGAAGGCAGCACTGATTGCTTCTCCGAGTTTATCAATGTCAGACATGTCGGCAAGCGCCGCAATGAGACCGACCACAGCGCCCAGGACACCGAGTGTAGGGGCGTAGGTTCCTGCCTGGGTAAAAATAGAAACGCCTGTTTGATGACGGGATTCAATGGCTTCGAGCTCTTCGCTCATAATGTCACGGATAAAGTCCGAATTTTGTCCGTCCACCGCCATTGTCATACCATTGCGGAGAAAGGGATCCTGAATGTCCTGTACGTCGCCTTCAAGAGCCAGAAGGCCTTCCTTTCTTGCCGTCTGTGCCCAGCTGGAGAACATGGGAACAAGCTGCGCGACGCTCCATTCATTTTGGTTTTTAAATAAAACACCGAAAAGCTTCGGGACGTTTTTTAATTCGTTACCAGGGAAAGCAATTACTACAGTGGCAATCGTGCCTCCAAAAATAATTAATAGAGCGGCCGGGTTCAGCAAAGAGATAAGCTCCATCCCTTTTATGGCGATACCGCTCATGATAGCTGCGAATGCTATTATAATACCGATGATTGATGCCTTATCCATACGTATCAATCCTTTTATGTTTGATTCTATTGTTTATATCGGCGCTTGGGATGCTAACATAAAGAAGGATGGAAAAATTCTTAAGGAAGTAAGGAATAATTAACTAGGCAGACGGTCTCGTAAATACGAAAGCATGAAGACCGCCTTGAATGGCAGAGAAAGGATGCGCATGATGAAAAAATGGATGATCGTTGCAGGAATGTCAGGGCTTTTGCTCAGCGCTGGCTGTGCAAATAACGGGAACGGAGACAGCGGGAGTGACGAAGCTGAAGAAAATTCTTCGGACGCTCCTGAGGAAAGTAACGAAGAGAGTCAGGAAGAAACAGAGAGCGATGCAGAAGAGGAGACAGAGCAGGCAGAGAATGACGAACAGTCAGATGCAGGAGAGGAGCCACCTGAGAGAGGAGAAGAGGGGGATTTGGAGAATCCCTCGGCTACAGACGCATTAATTAACCGGGAATACCACCTGCCGTCAGATTATGAGCCGGAAAACTTAGTAATACCGGATGTGGCTTTTCCATTTGAGGGAGAACCCCAGAAAAAGTATATGAGAGAGGAAGCCGCAGCGCAGCTTGAAAGCATGTTCGCGGAGGCTGAAGAAGAGGAAATTGAGCTTTCGGCTGTGTCGGGATACCGTTCGTATGACCGCCAGGAAAGTATATTTGCGGCCAACGCGGAAGAAGACGGGGAGGAGGAAGCGAACAAATATAGCGCAAGGGCCGGAGAAAGTGAGCATCAAAGCGGGCTGGCTATGGACGTGAGCACTTCATCTGTCGGCTATTCGTTAACGACAGATCTAGGTGACACAAAAGAAGGGGAGTGGCTTGAAGAAAATGCGCATGAGTATGGCTTTGTAATACGCTATCCGGAAGATAAAACGGATATTACCGGCTATCAGTATGAACCCTGGCACGTGCGATATGTAGGAGAGGATTTGGCCGGAACGCTTCACGAAAATGACTGGGTGCTGGAAGAGTATTACGGAGAAGAGCTTGAAGAAGAGTCATCAAACAGCGAAGAAGAAAAATAAAGCCGGGGTGTGCCCCCAGGCTTTATTTTTTAATCTTCATCAATTGTCGGCAGCTCGGTTTTTGCGATTTTTTCATCCAACGCTTCGTAATCGTAGTACGAAATAGTACGGTACAACTCTTCGCGTGTCTGCATATCCTCAAGCATATCCTTTTGGGTGCCTTTGTCATGAATTTCCTGAAAAACCCGTTCGACTGCCTTGGCAGCGGCCCGCAGGGAAGTAACCGGATAGATGATCATATTAAATCCCCAGGATTCAAACTGATCAGCATGATAATACGGGGTGCGGCCAAACTCGGTCATGTTAGCAAGCAGCGGCGTGCTGGAGAGGCTTTTTCCGGCCAGTCGGAAATCCTCCTCTGCGGAGAGAGCTTCCGGAAAAATACCGTCTGCGCCCGCTTCCCGGTACAGGGCTGCCCGCTCCATAGCTGCTTCCATTCCCTCCACACCTTTGGCGTCGGTACGGGCAATAACGGCTAGCGTCGGAGCTACTTCTTTAATAACTTTAATCTTTTGAACCATTTCTTCAGCCGATACCAGTTTTTTGCCGTTTAAATGCCCGCATTTTTTCGGGAGGTCCTGATCTTCAATCTGGACGGCGGCCACACCGGCTTCGGTCATTTCCCGGGCGGTGCGTGCCACATCAAGCACTCCCCCAAAGCCGGTATCAATATCAACGAGCATCGGGAGCTTTGCTGCGCGGACAATATCCCGGGCCCGTTCAGCAACCTCATGGGAATGAATGATGCCAAGATCCGGCAGGCCCCGGCTCGCTGTATAGGCAGCGCCGGATAGATATAAAATGTCAAAGCCGGTGTTTCTGGCGATCAGTGCAGACATGCTATCATGAACACCGGGAATCTTCACCGCCGGCTTCTGATTAATACGGTCACGAAATAATTGGGCGAGTTCTTTTTGGGAAACAGGTTCTTCGGTTAACCAACTCAATGTATTTCCTCCTTTTAGTAAACCCAGTCTGACATAAAGTGATGAACAGGAGTTTCCGCCAGCCGGTCATGGTCGAGCATTTGTTCCAGAAGCAGGGAGGCCTGTTTCGGAGGGTAGTGAGCATTCAGATTCTGTCGGCATTTTTCGATAATCTGCGGCTTGGCCTCTTCCCGGCGGCGCTGGTGGCCAAGCGGGTATTCCACTTCTGCTGGAGCGGTGCTCGTGCCGTCCATAAAATGAACCTGCACCTGATTGGGAATTGAACGCTTAGACGGATCCAGATAATCTTCAGTGTACTGTTTGTTTTCTTTCACGATCATTTTGTTCCGGAGCTGATCAATTACCGGATTTGCAGCAGCGGAATCCTCATAGTGATCAGCGTCAAGCCGGCCGAAGATCAAGCCGACGGCTGTCATATACTGCAGGCAGTGATCCCGGTCCGCTGGATTTTGCAGCGGGCCGGTTTTATCGATAATACGGATAGCAGCTTCGTGAGTAACAATGTCGATGCGTTCAATATCCTGCAGCCGTTCTTTTACATCCCGGTGCAGTTCAATAGCGGCTTCCACAGCGGTTTGGGCGTGGAATTCAGCCGGGAAGGAGACTTTGAACAGGACGTGCTCCATCACGTAGGCATCCATTTTTGGCACAGACAGCTCTTCTCCATTCATCATTACATCCTGAAAGCCCCAGCCTTTGGCAGAAAGAGCTGTAGCATATCCCATTTCGCCTTTGACAGCCATTAAAGCGAGGCGGACTCCGCGGCTCGTGGCATCACCGGCGGCCCAGGATTTACGGGAGCCGGCGTTAGGATAATGGCGGTACGTACGAAGACTGGAGTTATCCACCCAGGCGTTGGAAACCGCGTTGATCATCTCCTGTTTACTGCCGCCAAGCATATGGGTGACCACTGCTGTCGTAGCTACTTTAACGAGAAGCACGTGGTCGAGCCCGACCCGGTTAAAGCTGTGATTTAAAGCGATGCATCCTTGAATTTCATGGGCTTTCACCATGGCGGTTAAAACGTCGTTCATCGTCAGAGGCTCCCTGCCTTCTGCCACGCGCTGCCGGCTTAGATAGTCTGCGGTGGCAAGGATGCCCCCGAGATTATCTGAAGGGTGACCCCATTCTTTGGCAAGCCAGGTATCGTTATAATCGAGCCAGCGGATCGCGCAGCCAATATTAAAGGCAGCATGTACCGGGTCGAGTTCAAACTGGGTGCCTGGCATGCGGGCACCGTTTGGGACGATTGTGCCTGGAACAATAGGACCCAGATGCTTAGTGCACTCTGGATATCTTAATGCCAGAATCCCTGCCCCTAACGTATCCATTAATACATAGCGGGCAGTGTCATACGCCTCGCCGCTTGAGATTTCCTGATCGTATACATAGTCGGCAATATCGGTCAGTAAAGCATCTGTCTGCTGCATCGTCTGGTTCATCCTCATTTCCTCCTTTAGGTTAACGTAATGTCCCGCGGCCCGGTGTAATTGACTCTCGGACGGAACAAACGGTTATTGCTGTGCTGCTCGATCACGTGGGCCCCGAGTCCGGCTGCCCGCGATGCAAAAAAGATAGGCGTATACAGGTCAATGGGGATGCCGAGCAGATAATACACCGGCGCTGCATAATAGTCCAGGTTTGGATGCAGGCCTTTTTCTTCTGCAATAAGCTCTTCGCCGCGTACGCACATATCATACAGGTCCATGCGATCCTGCTTTTCCGCGAGTCGGTGCAGCGATTTTTTCATCAACTGGGCGCGCGGGTCCATTTTTTTCATATATACCCTGTGGCCAAATCCCATGATCCGTTCTTTGTTGGCCAGTTTTTCCCGGAAGAGCCGCTCGACTCCGTCCGGGGTGCCGGCTTCCAGCAATAGATGCATAACGGCTTCGTTGGCTCCCCCATGCAAAGGACCTTTCAGAGAAGCTACCGCCCCCGTGAAGGCACCATACATATCGGCCTGGGTGGAAGCAATCACCCGGGCTGCAAAGGTAGAGTTCGGCATTTCATGCTCAATGTAAGCCACAAGAGACTGATCAAACACTTCGGTTTCCAATGCTGTAGGCGTTTTCCCGGTGAGCATGTGAAGCATATTGGCACTAAAAGACATTGAAGGGTCTGGAGAAATTAGCGGTTCATGCTGCTGTGTACGATAGCTGCCCGCCATAATGGCAGGTATAGCACCGAGCAGTTTAACCGCTTTTTCCTGGTTTGCTTCTGGGGAATGGTCATGCATATGCTTCTCGGAGCCGGCAAGCAGGGAAATGCCGGTACGGAGCATATCCATGGCGCTCATCGAAGCAGGAAATAATGAAAAGGAAGAAGTCAGAGATTCGGGCAGTTCGAGCTGTTGATAAAGGCGGTCCTGGAAAGACTCCTTCTCTGCTGCGTTTGGAAGAGAGCCGTAAAGCAGCAAATAAGCAACATCCAAAAAATGACGGTTTTCTGCTAATTCAATCAGGTCGTATCCGCGTATAACAATTTGTTCCTGATCGACATCAAGATAGGAAATCGACGTCTCGGCGGCAATAATACCTTCGAGTCCGGGGCTGTACTCGTTCTCTGCAGACATAGTGGTGCCTCCTTTATTTTTAAAGCGTTTTCAAAAACGGTTAAAAATATAAGCTGTTTCTTTGTATAATTGTATACAATTATTTGGAAAAAGGCAAAACCCTTTTCGACGTGCTGCTAGAAAGAAGAAATATGAAATTCAAGCGTTTCTTTCGTAGAGGCTAAGCTTCTGCGAATATGGGCACGCATGTAATGCTCGGCCGCCGGGCCATCTTTTTGTTCGATAGCAGAGAGGATTTTTTCGTGTTCAGATACTGGAGTGTCGATTGTATAATCAGGGTGCCGGTATCCGCTGAGTCGCCGGTATCTTTCAAGGCGGCTGTTCAGCTGGTTTAAAAACTGAACCGCCGTAGGCGAAGCGTGTTCATATAATAAATGATGGAAGCGGCTGCCATACGTAATGGAAGTGAATCGTTCATCTGCTTCAGCCATATGCAGAAGTGCTTCTTTCATAGCTGCTACAGCCTCAGAGGATGCCCGCATGGCAGCTTCTTTAGCCACAAGTCCTTCGAGCGCTTCCCGGACGGCAAAAATATCGACGGCTTCTTCAATGCTGAGCGCCTGGACTTCCATACGTCCATTCGCTTTTTTTACAATTAATCCTTCGAGCTCGAGACGGTAGAGCGCCTGACGGAGCGGCGTACGGCTTACTGCGATTTCTTCAGTTAACTGTTCCTCGCGAAGCGCCTGCCCTGGAGAATAATGAAATTCAATAATGTTTTGCTTTAAAGCCTCGTAAGCTAAATCGCTTACGGATACACGGCGTCTCTGCACAAGTCACCGCTCCCTTCGGTTTGATTTTGTCTATTATAGCAAAAAAGAGACCGGCACTGGGCCGATCTCTTTATTCAGTATTCTTCTCCGACTGTGGTGCGACCCGGAAGGCACGGAAGGTGTACGTAAACATTGCAAGGGCGAACAGAGAAATCAGGGTCAGGGCGAGATAAACATTAGAATAAATGGCACTGCTGCCTCCGGAAGCAAACGGGTTCAACGAAGTGGTTACGCCCTGAATTTCCAGCACAGCTCCAAAGATTGCGCTGCTGAAGGCTCCAGCCATAAAGTTCATCAGGTTGAACATGCCAATGCCGACGCCTGTTTCATTTTCTTTAAGAACAGAAGACAAAATATTGGCGGTCGAGCTCTGGATAAGAGGAAAGCCTATATAGGCGATGATTAGAACAACAGAGACAGCGACCGCGGAAACGCCGGCAAACCCGGAAAGCAGTATTGTTCCAAAAGCAATGAAAATCAGGGCGGCGATAACGACTACTTTTGGGCCGTGACGGTCTGCAAGGTCGCCCCCGGTGCGTCCGAGAAAGCCGGCAAGTATTGCTCCCGGAAAGATAACAAGGCCGATCTGCGTAGTGGAAAGTTCATACAGCTCTCTAGTCATAAGCGGAATGATAAACAAAAGTCCGAACATGCTGCACACTCCGAGAAAGCTCGTCAAAATGGTGACGGTATAATATTTGTTTTTCAACAGGGACGGGCGGATGAAAGGATCATCCGCTTTCGCCGTCCGAACAGAGAAAACAGCCATAAAGACAATAAACATAAATAGAAAGATCCATTGAAGAGTAGTCACAAACAGTAAAATTCCGGCGATGGCTGCTCCGAAAAGCGCGGCTCCTAAATAATCGATAAACCCGGAGCGTTTTTCTTCATCCGGCAGCCATTTTCTGAGAAAAGGCAGGGCTAAAAGCGATAGAATAGAGAATAAAAACAAATAACGCCAGCTGAGCCATCCTCCGAGCAGCCCGCCAACAATTGGCCCCACGCCGGAAGCGAAGGCTACTGTAGAAGAAATCAGACCAAAGACGCGGCCTTTATCCTCCGGGAAAAAGCGGGCAGGTATCACAAACCCGAGTGCGGGAATGGTTGCTCCGCCTGCCGCCTGAAGCACCCGGGCGACGAGAAGCATGACAAAGCTTTGAGAAAAAAGGCCGAGCGTTGCACCGGCGGCAAAAAGGATGATGCCAAAGGTAAGCAGAGCTTTAATGGAATAAAAGTCTGCTAATTTTCCATACATCAAGGCCCCGATAGCGTAGACCATAATGTACGAGGTAAGCACCCAGCTGACCTGGGAGGAAGGAATGCCGAAATACGACTGGATATCCGGAATAGCTACGTTAAACATGGTGCCGTTCATAACTGCGATGGTTAAAATCAAAGCTACCAGAAAAATAAGCTTCTTTTTCTGAGCCGGGCCGACGTGTAAAGACTCATTCGTCATAAAATTTCACGCTTTCTATTATTAGTTTCAGGGAAGTTGTTTTTGTATGGAACTATCATATATTAACTGAAACAAAACCTGGAAACAAATATAATGAACGAGGATGTCCAGACACTTCGACGAATCACAAAGTCGTCATTCTCGTCTTTAAGATTATGTGATAATATAAAGTGGTGGATTTGTGTATATGAAAAATTACTGGGAAGTGTATCTCAGCTGACTTTTACTGTGTTTTAAAGACTTATTACATAGAGTACGGCTATAAATGGCAGGTCTGCACCGAGCAGAATATAGAAAAATTAGAATAGGAGAGTCTCACTGTGTATATAGATATAGATGGGATTAACGTGAACTACCATGTTTCCGGCGAAGGGGAGGATGTCGTCTTATTACATGGATGGGGCGCAAACATTCAAGCATTTGCCCCGGTGCATCAATCGCTGGAAAAGAACTTCCGGGTCTGGTCTATTGATTTTCCAGGCTTTGGTCAAAGCGGAGAGCCGCCCGAATCCTGGACGGTCGGTGACTACACTGAAATGCTGAAAAAATGGCTGCAGAAAACCGGTATAGAGAACCCGATTCTCATCGGCCACTCCTTCGGAGGCCGGGTTTCGATTAAGTACGCAGCGGCGGGCAATCCGGTGAAAAAAATTATTTTGGTGGACAGCGCGGGTGTTAAGCCAAAACGAAAGCTGAAATATTACGTAAAAGTATATACGTATAAAACCTTTAAAAAGCTGCTGAAGCTGCCGGGATTAAAAAATCGTGAGCAGGAAATTCTAAACAAGGTCAAAGGCCGGGTCGGATCGGCAGATTACCAAAATGTTTCCGGGGTGATGCAGCAGACTATGGTGAAGGTCGTCAATGAAGACCTGCAGCACCATTTTGAGCATGTTACGTCTCCAGTACTGCTCGTATGGGGAGAAAATGACGAGGCCACTCCTGTATCGGACGCCAGGATCATGGAGCAGAAAATGCCAAATGCGGGCCTTGTCGTGCTGCGCGGGGCCGGCCATTATTCGTACATTGACAATTTAAATGAGTTTTTAATCATCATTGATCACTTTTTAAGAAACGAAAATCAGGAGGCCGCACAGCATGATTAACACTATATTAGCAATTCTATACCTTGCGGCTTGGGCTTTTTACACGGTGCGCTTTACGAAACGGAGCACACATATGCTTCAGCAGAATTCCTACAAGAACGAGCGCTTCTGGGGATGGATTAAAGGGCACGCTTCGAGAGCATTTCCGATCCGGAACACGATCGGCCTTGTAGCTGTTGTGCCGTTTCTTTTCGGAGCAGAAGCATTAGGGCTGATTATTGGCTTCCTTTATTTTCTTTTTATGGCCCTGACCATGCCGCAGCTGCAGGAGAAAAAGGCACTGGTAATCACGGCGCGGGTGAAGCGGTTGTTTATCACCATCAGTGTTCTTTTTGCGCTGTTTACTGCAGCAGGGCTTCTGCTGGGTAACACGGCTTTATTTTATACGTTTGGGTGGCTCGTGTTTTTAACAGTCATTGCGACGATTCTTACGTATTTTATTACAATGGGCGCAAACTATATTAATTATCCAATGGAACGGAAAATCAGTCAGCACTACGTCAATGATGCAGAACGAATTATTAAATCGATGCCGGATCTTGAAGTTATAGGCATCACGGGAAGCTACGGGAAAACAAGCACGAAGCATATGCTTGAAACAGTTCTTTCCTCTGAATTTAATACGCTCATGACACCGGAAAGCTACAATACACCGATGGGTGTGACGAAAACGATCCGTACGATGCTGAAGCCCTACCATGAAATCTTTATTGCTGAAATGGGCGCGAAAAGGCCGGGAGACATCGAAGAAATCTGTGACATTGTGCACCAGCGGTACGGCGTTTTAACGGCGGTAGGCGAGCAGCACCTCGAAACATTCAAAACGCTCGATAATATCAAAAAAACCAAATTTGAAATTGTCGAAACGCTTCCGCAGGAAGGTACTGCCTTTGTAAATAAAGACGATGAAAACATTATGAGCTACGAGCAGCAGAATCAATGCCGTACGATTTACTACGGCATCGATGCCGAAGATCTGCACTACCGGGCCAAAAATATTGGATACTCTTCCAAAGGGACGTCGTTTACCGTGGTAAAATACGACGGCACCACTGCAGAGATTCAGACCAAACTGCTCGGCCGCCATAATATTTATAATATTTTAGCTGCTGTGGCCATTGGGTCCGAGAAGGGCATCTCGTTTGAAAAAATAGCGAGAGCGCTGCGGAAGGCACAGCCGGTGGAACACCGTCTGGAGCTTAAGAAAACGAACGGGAACATTACGATTGTTGATGACAGCTTTAACTCCAATCCGGTTGGCTCTAAGATGGCTATGGAAGTATTGAGTCATATGCCGGAATACAAAATTGCCATAACACCGGGAATGGTTGAGCTTGGGGAAAAAGAATACGAATTAAATAAAGCGCTCGGTACTTACATGGCAGATGCGTGTGATTTCATTATTTTGGTCGGGAAGAAACAGACTGTACCGCTTCAGGACGGATTAAAAGAAAAAAATTATCCGGAAGAGCAGCTGTACGTTGCCTCAGATCTTCAGGACGCTTTGGCAAAAATGAACGAAATTGCCACCCGGCCATCTGTGGTACTGCTTGAAAATGACCTTCCGGATTCATTCAACGAGTAAAGACATGGGGAGTGGAATAATATGAAAACGAGAATAGGAGTATTTTTCGGCGGCATTTCTGTCGAACACGAGGTTTCTGTCATTTCAGCTGTACAGGCTATGGAATCCATGGATGAAGACCGTTACGAAATTGTTCCGATTTATATCAATAAAGAACGAAAATGGTATACCGGCGATATTTTAAGAGACATTGAAGCCTACAAAGATATGTCGAAATTATTGAACGAGGCTCAGCAGGTGCTGATTACGTACGGAGAAGAAGACAATGTTGTCCTTCAGAAAAAGCCCGCACCTAAATTTGGTAAAAAAGAAGTGGCAGCCATTGATGTTGCTTTTCCAATTGTTCACGGAACGTTCGGCGAAGACGGAGCGCTTCAGGGGCTGTTTGAGCTTTACGGCCTGCCTTACGTCGGCTGCGACGTAGCCTCTTCGGCCGTAGGCATGGATAAGGTGATGATGAAACAGATTTTAAGAGACTCCCGTCTGCCAGTACTAAATGATGTCTGGTTCTACAGCAACCACTGGGCAGAGGATACCGAAAGTGTCATTGCTATGATTGAAGAAAGTGTGCCTTATCCGGTAATTGTAAAGCCGGCTAACCTTGGTTCAAGCGTCGGTATCGGCACAGCAAAAAATCGGGAAGAACTGGAGCAGGCGGTGGAAGAAGCCACTGAATTCGCAGGGAAAATTCTCGTGGAAAAAATGCTTGAAGGTATGACAGAGGTGAACTGCTCTGTTGTTGGCGACTACGAGGACGTAGAAGCATCAGTGATTGAAAAGGTGCTCAAAACAGATGAAATATTGAGCTATAAAGACAAATATCAGGGCGGTAAAAACGGTAGTTCATCCAAGGGGATGGAAGCGACAGATCGGGAAATCCCGGCGCCCATCACAGAGGAAAAAGCAGGCGAAGTACGGGAGCTGGCCAAGGATACGTTCCAAATTCTCGGCTGCAGCGGCGTCTCCCGAATCGATTTCCTGATTGAGGACAGCACCGAAACAGTATTTGTAAATGAAATCAATACGATCCCGGGCTCGCTTTCCTTCTATCTATGGGATCCGGCTGGGAAAAGCTACAGCGAATTGATTCACCAGTTAATTCAATTGGCATTAAAGCGGAAACGGGAAAGAGAAAGACTGACGTTTTCAATCGATTCCAACCTGTTTTCTCTTCAAAGCGGCCAGGGAAGTAAAGGCGGCACAAAAACAGGCTCTGCATCCAATCGACAATAATTGTTCAGCCGGCCTGTGATGACAGGCCGGCTTTTTATATGCTGACAAAGCAAAATATAAAAATATCAAACTTTTTTGAATATAGTAATTTGGTTGCAAGAGAGGAAAAAATGCTTTAGAATACTTTATTGTAGCAATGAAAGAAAACTTTAATTCAGCTTACGGCCCGTTGGTCAAGTGGTTAAGACACCGCCCTTTCACGGCGGTAACACGGGTTCGAATCCCGTACGGGTCACCATACATAAAGCTGCTTTTGCCGAAAGGCATGTAGTGAGTTTTCCACGCGCCGGTCTAGCTCAATTGGTAGAGCAACTGACTTGTAATCAGTAGGTTGGGGGTTCAAGTCCTCTGGCCGGCACCACGTGGAGGGGTAGCGAAGTTGGCCAAACGCGGCGGACTGTAAATCCGCTCCTTCGGGTTCGGCGGTTCGAATCCGTCCCCCTCCACCATTAATACGAGCCATTAGCTCAGTTGGTAGAGCATCTGACTTTTAATCAGAGGGTCGGAGGTTCGAATCCTCCATGGCTCACCATTGTAATTATCCATGCTTTGAACTGCGGAAGTAGTTCAGTGGTAGAACACCACCTTGCCAAGGTGGGGGTCGCGGGTTCGAATCCCGTCTTCCGCTCCATTATTTGACGAGCAGGATAAGCAGTGATAGTATGAACAGTATTGATTTATATATAGATTATGCGGGTGTAGTTTAGTGGTAAAACCTCAGCCTTCCAAGCTGATGTCGTGGGTTCGATTCCCATCACCCGCTCCATTTTTGTTAAATCAAATATACTCAGGGGGCCTTAGCTCAGCTGGGAGAGCGCCTGCCTTGCACGCAGGAGGTCAGCGGTTCGATCCCGCTAGGCTCCACCAAACAACATGAACGCATTCAGCCTGAAGGGCTGTTTTTTTTATGTCAATTTTAAGGCTTTTAACCCTTCGGGGGTGAATGTCTGAAAGAATCATGGTAGAATACGCGGGCATAGAAAAACTCTTATGCATTTACGAAGAGTGCATAAGAGTTTTACGGGATATAAGCTCATATTTATTTAAAAGAACATCCAGTTCCTTACTTAAAGCCAGGACATCATCCGAAACCAGAGAAGCCGTATGAGTGGAAGTCAGTTGATGGAGTCTGTCTCTTGTTTGTTCTATTTCCTGCCGTAAATATTGTTGAGACAAACGTTCTTCACCTCCTATTTTGTTCATGTTTACATTATTACCCATTTTAACTCATTTTCAAAGGTATTTATGCCATATTTTCCAAAATGTGACTATGGTTCTAGAGGGTGCATAAATAGTAATATGGATAAAGATAGGGGATGAAAACCGTGTTACAATTGGATGAATTGAAAAAATTACCATAGTAAATATGTCTTAAGCAGCCGAAGGCTGTTGAATAAATGAAACGGATAGACTTATTGAACGTATGTATAGTCCCACGAGGTGGAGGTCGCCAAATGGATGCAACAGTGAAACGGCTAGTGAAAGAAGTGAAAAAAGACGGAGATCAGGAAGCTTTTCGGGAATTGGTTGATTTGTATAAGGACAAGGTTTATCAAATCGCCTATCGGATGGTGGGCAATGCCTACGAAGCTCAGGATATGGCTCAGGAAGCATTTTTGAGAGCATATGCCAACATTGAGAGCTATGACGAAAAAAGAAAATTCTCCACCTGGCTTTTCCGTATTACGACAAATCTTTGCATCGATCGTCTCCGTAAGAAAAAGCCGGACTATTCCCTGGACGCAGAAATACCCGGAGCGGAAGGGCTCGATGGATATTCGCAGCTTTCTTCGCCGGACAAGCTGCCGGATGAACAGGTTGTGACAATGGAAATGCAGGAGTGGGTGCAGGAAGGGATATTGAAGCTGCCGCCGAAATACCGGACAGCTATCGTCCTTCGCTACATTGAAGATCTTTCCATTCAGGAAATCAGTGACATACTGGATCTTCCCGAAAATACGGTGAAAACGCATGTGCACAGGGGGCGCGAAGCTTTAAGAAAACATTTGGGAAACACGTGAATGAGGGGGTGGGACCATGGCTTTAAACGAGCGGGAGGAAGAGTATATCCAGCGCTACATTGACGGCGATATGGATGAACGCGAAAAAGAAAAGTTCCATACGTACATCAAAAAAAATCCAGAATGCGCGCACCGTCTCCAGGAATTGAAGCGGACAGTGACAATAGTGCAGGGAGCTTCGCACGTTTGGGCTCCGGAGACTTTTACTGACAGCGTCATGAAAGAACTGCCTAAGAAAAGAAAACGGACAGCCTGGAAAACATGGTCCAGGCAGCATCCTGTGCTGGTTGCAGTTTCCATGTTTATTGTGCTGATGGCTTCAAGTGTGCTTTTTGCCTGGAATGATCAGGCGGGAGCTGAAATGACGGTCACTGGCGACCGGGCGAACGTAAATATTGATTATGATAACAACGCAGTAATCATACCGGAGGATGAAACAGTGCAGGGAGATTTAACCGTTCGAAACGGAGAGGTTGATGTGCATGGGAACGTAAATGGGGATCTTACGGTGATTAATGGGGAGCCGTACATGGCTTCGGCGGGCAGCGTTTCCGGCAATATTGAGGAAGTGGACCAGGTGCTTGAGTGGATCTGGTACCATACGAAACGAATAAGTCAGGAAGCCTGGCATATGGATGACGAAGAAGCGTCATAATACAGGCGTTTATAAAACAGCAGCAGGCTTTCGGCAGAGCGTGCTGCTGTTTGCATATTATTCCGGAGACAAACTGTATAATAAAATTTGCCGAAAATCCAAATAAAGCACGCAGAGAATAGAAGTGATTGTGATATAATATAACCGTTACTTTGCTTACGCGATAGAATCAATTGGAGGAAGTGCCATGTTTGCTGGACAAGATTTCGATTTACTTAACATCATACGAATTGTCGTAGACATATCGCTGGTGGCGTATGTCATTTACAAAGCAATCACGATTATCCGGGGCACTCGGGCCGTCCAGCTGGTAAAAGGCATTGCTGTTATTTTAGCTGTTTGGTTTATAAGCAGTTTTTTTGGTCTGCGGACGCTTCAATGGATTATGGGGAACTCGGTTACATACGGACTGCTTGCAATTATTATCATATTTCAGCCGGAGCTCCGGCGTGCCCTTGAACAGCTCGGCAGGGGAAGGCTCTTCGGGAGAGCTTCTTATGTAGAAGAAGACGAAACGTTAAAAACTATTGATGCCATTATGAAATCAACAAAGTATATGGCGAAAAGGCGTATCGGGGCGCTGATTTCCATCGAACGCGAAACAGGAATGAATGATTATATTGAAACCGGCATTTCCATGGATGCAAACATTACATCAGAGCTGCTGATTAATACTTTTATTCCGAATACTCCGCTTCATGACGGGGCGGTAGTGATGAGAGAGAACAAAATAGCCGCCGCTGCCTGCTACCTTCCTTTGTCAGAAAACCCCTTTATTTCAAAAGAGCTGGGCACAAGGCACCGTGCCGCTCTCGGGGTGAGTGAAGTAACGGACGCACTTACGCTGGCTGTGTCGGAAGAAACCGGCAGCATATCCATTACTAAAAACGGAGATCTTCACCGTGATGTTGATGAGGAAACACTCCGTAAAATGCTTGAAAAGGATTTGATGGCAGAAAACAATTCATCGAGTATCTGGCAGTGGGGAGGGAAAAAAGATGGATAAGCTTTTTGCAAACAAGTGGTTTGTCCGCTTTATCTCTCTTGCTTTTGCCGTGATGCTTTACTTAATTGTGAATATGGATCCTACGGTAAATAATGCCGGGGTCGTGCCGGACGGGGAAGATCAAACATATACAATCGAAGATGTGAACATTACCCCGGAGTACAATGAAGAAGAATATGCTGTTACAAATATGACTGAGAACGCAGATGTTACGCTCGCCGGTTCACAGACGGCTATTATGCTGTTTCGTCTCTCCCGGTCGGACAGTTATGAATTATATTTAGATATGCAGAATCTGGGCGCCGGAACACACAACGTTCAGGTAAGCCACCGGGATTTTCCGACAGACCTGGAAGTGACTCCGTCACCGGAGTACGCGACAGTGACGCTTGAGGAAAAGCAGGAAACGACCTTTCCGCTTGAAACACAAATTTTGAATGAAGAGCAGAATCAAGAGTTTTCTTTTGGGAACCCGACCGTCAGCCCCGAGGAAGTGACGGTGAGCGGGGCCGGAACAATTATCGAACAAATTGACCGGGTGGTTGCCCAGGTGGATGTATCTGAAGCAGATGGGGACATCAATGGAAACTTCCCGATAGTGGCGCTCGATACGGAAGGCAATGAACTGGACGTCAATATAGAACCGCAGGAAGCATCAGTGGAGTTGTCTGCTGATGCTCCTTCAAAAGAGGTGCCTGTGAACGTCGAACGAACGGGAAGTTTGAGTGCAGATACAGCAATTAGTGAAGTCACGGTTTCCGATGAAGCAGTAACTATTTACGGCAGCGAGGAAGCAGTGCAGAGTACAGAAAGCATTAATGCGGCTCTCGACTTGAATGAAATCAGTGAAAGCGGAACGTATGAACTGGATGTACAGCTTCCGGATGGCATCCAGCGGACAAATCCTGAAAATTTAAGTGCATCTGTGACGATAGAGGGGGAAGAACAGGCTACGCTTGAAGATGTGCCTATTTCTATTGTGAATTTGCCTTCAGGGGCATCGACGAGCTGGGTAAACCCTTCGTCAGGGCAAATGGATGTACAAATATATGGAGATGCGGGGGCACTTGAAGGTGTAAGCGCTGAAGATATTACGCTGGAGGCTCTTTGGAGCGGCAGCGGCTCTTCGAATGAAGAGTCCTATATTCTTCCTGTGGAAGCGGGCGGACCGCAAGGAGTGCAGATTTCTCCAGCGAGGGAGAATGTGGAAGTAACCCTTCAGCAGGAAGAAAGCGGAGACGAAACGGAAGAAGAAACAGAGCCGGAAAATGAGGCGCCGGAAGAGCAGCAAAACGAAAATACAGATGACCCCGGAGAGTCTGGTCAAAATGAAGGGGACGGCGGCTCTTCCGGTCAGGATGATTCGACAGAAGGTGCAGAAAACGGAAGCGGATCAAATGAACAGGATACAGAAACAGATCCGCAAACAGATACTGGGGACACAGAAGAAGACGGAACCGGAGACACAGAAGAACCTCCTGCAGAAGATGAAGAGGAAGCTCCTGCGGACGAAAATAATGAAACAGACGAAGAACAGCAGTAAACACCATCAGGGAATTGTGTAAGAATAAAGGAGAGATTTAACCATGGGGAAATATTTTGGTACAGATGGAGTCAGGGGTGTTGCCAATACAGAGCTTACACCGGAGTTTGCTTTCCGGCTTGGGCGTGCGGGCGGCTATTTGTTAACGAAAGATCACGAACAACCAAAAGTGCTAATAGGCAAGGATACACGGATCAGCGGGGAAATGCTTGAAGGGGCGATGGTGGCCGGGCTTCTTTCCATTGGGGTGGAAGTGATGCGCCTGGGAACCATTACCACTCCCGGAGTAGCTTATTTAACCAAGGCAGTCAGTGCTCAGGCAGGAATTATGATTTCTGCTTCGCATAACCCGGTTGCAGATAACGGCATCAAATTTTTCGGAGCAGATGGGTTCAAGCTGAATGACGAGCAGGAAGCGGAAATCGAGCGCTATCTTGAAGGAGACGACCAGATGCCTCGCCCGGTTGGAGGACAGCTTGGAAGCGTCAATGATTATTTTGAAGGCCGTCAGAAGTATCTCCAGTTTTTGAAAAATACAGTCAGTGAGGACTTCTCGAGTCTGCATATTGCTCTCGACTGTGCAAACGGGGCAGCCTCTTCTTTAGCTCCGCATTTAATGGCAGACCTTGAGGCTGATATTTCTACCATTGGAAACAACCCGGACGGAATTAATATTAACGAGGGTGTCGGCTCCACACATCCGGAAGCTCTGGCTGCTTTCGTTGTTGAAAAAGGCGCGGACCTCGGTCTTGCCTTTGACGGCGACGCGGACCGGCTGATTGCTGTAGATGAGAATGGCGATATTGTTGATGGGGACCAGATTATGTATATTTGCGGCAAGCATCTGAAGCAGGAGCTGATGCTGAATAAAAACACGGTAGTAACGACGATTATGAGCAACATCGGCCTGCATAAAGCTCTTCGGGAGGTTGATGTTGAAACGGTGCAGACAAAGGTGGGTGACCGTCACGTCATGGAAGAAATGCGGGCAAACGGATACAGCCTGGGCGGAGAACAATCCGGGCACCTGATTTTCCTTGATTTAACCACCACAGGAGATGGAATGCTGAGCGCATTGCAGCTCGTGGATATGGTGAAGAAATCAGGCAAAAAATTATCGGAGCTTGCCGCTGAAATGCCGAGGTTTCCACAAAAGCTGGTTAATGTCCGCGTAACGGATAAATACGAGGTGGAAAATAATCCAAAGGTTAAAGAAGTGATAGACCGGATTGAAGCTGAAACCGGGGACAAAGGAAGAATTCTTGTGCGTCCTTCCGGCACCGAGCCGCTCGTCCGGGTGATGGCGGAGGCTGAAACAGAAGAGCTGTGCAACAATTACGTAAAAGAAATTGCTGACGTAGTCCAGGCAGAAATGGGCTTGGATAAATAATTATAATGCGCCGGGGCCGCCCCCGGTGTTTTTTTACGTTTAAAACAAATTAATTCCGGCAACGTTGATATGGGGACGTAACTTTTTTATGCAGATTGCGACTAATATTAAGTGTTTCTTAAAAATAGGAAATATACATATTTGCATGAAAAAATTTCACAATTTCACAATTGATTACAGCAAGCAGATAGCGTATTATTATGTATAAATCTAGTGAAGAAAGGAGCAGGAGTAAAGTTTCATTATTGAAAGCGCTTGGACTGTTTTGGAACGAACAACAAAACAGTTGACGAGGTGGAGGTTTATCGAGTAATCGGCGGATGCCTCCCGGCTGCATGTCTCAGCTGAAAGTACTGGCTCAAATCATGAAGGCGACTTCGTGGCTAAAGGCCAGGACACAGGCATAAAACTGGTAAATAGAATTGTGAATGAGCACCCGTGAAGATAACATCAATAAAAAATTAAACGAGACGAGTGGGGCATCAGTAAATGTCCCGCGACATATGCTTATGCCCCGCCGATTATTAGGAGGGTATCCACGTATGTGTGGAATTGTAGGGTATATTGGAAATGAGCAGGCGTCGGACATTTTGTTAAAGGGACTTCATAAACTCGAGTACCGGGGGTATGATTCTGCAGGTATAGCGGTAGTGGACAACGACGGAGTTAGTGTATACAAGGAAAAAGGGCGTATTGCCGCTCTTGAAGAAACGGTAAACGGCCAGGCTTCCGGAACGATAGGCATCGGCCACACGCGCTGGGCGACACACGGAGCACCGAGCCGGGACAATGCGCACCCGCATCAAAGCATCAGCGGCCGCTTTACGCTTGTACACAATGGTGTCATTGAGAACTATCAGCAGCTTCAGCAGCATTACCTTGACAGAGTGTCTCTTCGCAGCCAGACTGATACGGAAATTATCGTGCAGCTTGTAGAGAAGTTCAGCCAGGAAGGGCTCAAAACAGAAGCTGCCTTCCGGCGTACTTTGGCTCTTCTAAAAGGATCCTACGCTTTGGCATTAATCGACAACGATGATGAAGAAACCATCTATGTCGGAAAAAATAAGAGCCCGCTCCTCGTTGGTTTAGGAGAAGGGAAAAACGTTATTGCTTCGGATGCGATGGCAATGCTTCATACGACGAAGCAGTTTATTGAAATTATGGATGAAGAAGTCGTTATTGTGACGCGTGACTCTGTTCAGGTAAAAGACCTGGAAGGAACCGTTCAGACTCGCGAGCCTTTTGTGACAGACATTGATGAGTCCGATACAGAAAAGGGCACGTACGACCATTTTATGTTAAAAGAAATTGATGAGCAGCCGTTTGTTATTCGCAACATCATCCAGAAATACCAGGATGAAGATGGAGACATTAAGCTTGAAGAAGATATTCGTGCGGCGATCAATCATTCGGACCGTATTTATATTCTGGCAGCAGGTACAAGCTATCATGCCGGGCTTGTAGGTAAGGAAATGATCGAGAAAATTGGGCAGAAGCCGGTGGAAGTACACATTGCGAGCGAGTTTTTGTATAACCAGCCGCTTCTTTCTGAAAATCCGTTGTTTATCTTTATCTCCCAAAGCGGGGAAACCGCAGACAGCCGTGGTG
Organism: Marinococcus sp. LNHM4E3-1; assembly: GCF_056034405.1. NCBI lineage: Bacteria > Bacillati > Bacillota > Bacilli > Caryophanales > Bacillaceae > Marinococcus > Marinococcus sp. LNHM4E3-1. The sequence goes on from NZ_JBQLID010000002.1 coordinate 60,899, forward strand.
TGCTTGTAAACGTGAAAAAACAGGGGCATCCGTCAATCACAATTACGAACGTTCCTGGATCGACGCTCTCCCGGGAGGCAGACTTTACGCTTCATACGTATGCCGGTCCTGAAATTGCAGTTGCTTCAACGAAAGCATACACTGCGCAGATGGCTGTAATGTCGATCCTTGCTATGGACATTGCCCGTGCCCGCGGTATTGAATCTGACTTCAATGCTATTCAGCAGCTGGGGCTCGCGGCCAACGCCATGGAGACTCTTTGTGACCAAAAAGATGTTATGGAAGGCATTGCGAAAGAATACTTGAGTGAAACCCGCAACTGCTTCTTCATCGGCCGCGCGCTCGACTATCACGTTGTGCTTGAAGGTGCATTAAAGCTGAAAGAAATTTCGTATATTCAGGCTGAAGGGTTTGCCGGCGGCGAGCTGAAGCACGGCACAATTGCGTTAATTGAAGAAGGCACGCCGGTCATTGCAGTAACGACGCAGAACCACGTGAACCTAAACACGCGTGGCAACCTGCAGGAAGTGGTGGCCCGCGGCGCGAAACCGTGCGTTATTGCTTCGGAAACCAATCAGCAGGAAGGCGATAATATTGTGCTTCCGGATATGCATGAAGTGATGACTCCGATCGTTTCGGTCATTCCAATGCAGCTTATTTCTTACTACGCAGCGATGCACCGCGGCTGCGATGTAGACAAACCGCGCAACCTGGCAAAAAGCGTAACTGTCGAATAGCTAAAAGTTTGGCAGGATAGCAAATATACACTAAGCGCCCATTGGACGACATCCAATGGGCCTTTTTTTAAAGGAAATGCTGAATAACACAGAAAAACAAACGGTAATGTGAGTCTGAATCAACCTAGGCTGAAATAACTATAATTTATAGGAAATTTTACTGGTATTAGGTATAATAAGGAAGATATATTGTACTTAACCGCTGCTATTGAAGTGATGTACAAAAATGGGAAAACAATATACTGCTGTGAAAATATCATATTCAGGGGGAAAGACTGTGGAAATAGCTTCGATACTGCCGGTTGTTGGTACCGCTTTTGGTTTTATATTAGTTGCCTCCTGCATTATTTTACTGATCGCAGTACAAAGAAAAATCGTCGTTTCTTTGATGGCAGCCGGCCTCCTTATAGGCGGATCCAGTATGTACTACTTAATTCAGCAGGACAGTAAGGTTTATCTCGAAAAGGTCTCATTGGGCTCTGCAGAAGAAACGGCTGAGTCAGGGGCGGCAGATCTTCGTCAAATAAGAAGTGAAAAAGAAAACGTTAAAACTGCTGCTGTAGAATCAGGGGCTTTGAATAGCTCCGAGGTGAACGAAGCCTACGAACAGGAAATCTTAAAAGAAATGGAATACATCAGCATTCAGCTTTCTTCAACTACAGAAGCGCTGAAAGCGTTGAATCAAAATAAAAATTCAGACTATTGGCACCGGGCGAATGAAGAATTATTATCTCTCGACGGAGCTTTAAACAAAGCACAAGAGATCGTTTACGAGCCTCAGGGCTATGAAAAATTTCACTCGGCCTATCAGTATACGTTGACAGAGCTGTTGGACTATTCAGATCAGCTGAGTTTTGCAGCTGAAGAGTATTATTACGACCAGGATGCAGATTTGCTTGAGTACTACATGTTAAACCGGGAGTTTCCCGAAAATGTGAAAGAGGCATTTGATATAATAGAGGACGAAGAAGAGGTTTTTCAGCATGAGAATTTGAATGAAGAAATAGACATTCTTTTTCCCGAAAGATAATAGCGGCTGGTGAAACTAAAAGTCTCTGCGGACGATATAGTAAATTTTTATTAAGTACATCGAGATGAGGGTGAAGCGGTTGTCGTATTTGTTTTTACTTATTGGTTTTGCGCTATTGATTAAAGGAGCCGACTTTTTTGTGGACGGTGCCTCGAAAATTGCCGGTAATTTAAAAGTGTCCCCGCTTTTAATCGGGCTGACGATTGTTGCCTTTGGCACAAGCTCTCCGGAAGCGACGGTGAGTGTACTTGCTGCTTTGGACGGAAACGCTGGCGTCGCCCTTGGTAACGTAATTGGAAGCAATATCTTTAACATTACGCTGGTGATTGGCGTTACTGCTTTAATCGCCCCCCTCGCTGTCGAGAATGAAACAGTGAGAAAAGAAATTCCTTTCACACTGCTTGCAGGGGTCGCGCTTCTTATTCTAATGAGTGACACTGCCCTTCAGGCACTTAGTGAAAATGTCATTACACGCAGTGATGGTTTTGTGTTCCTGCTGTTTTTTACCGTGTTTTTATATTATATATTTGAAGTTGCCAGAAGAAACCGGGCTGCTCAGACAGTTGACCAAACGATCTCCCCAATTGCCCCGTGGACAAAAAATATACTGCTGACGGTCGGCGGACTTGCAGCCATCATTTTTGGCGGGGACCTGGTGGTCGACAGCGCGACTGAAATTGCGCTTGCGTTTGGTATGAGCGAAACACTGGTCGGTCTTACGATCGTTGCCATTGGGACTTCTTTGCCGGAGTTGATTACATCGATTACAGCGGCGTTTAAAAAAGAAACAGACATAGCGATCGGTAATATTGTCGGAAGCAATATTTTTAATATTTTCTTTGTACTCGGCGCTGCCTCCGTGATCTCTCCACTTGCTGTAGAAAGCAAAATTTTTATGGACATTTCGCTTATGATTATCCTGACAGTGCTGCTGCTCGTTTTTTCGAGAACCAATTTCAGGATTGGCCGCCGGGAGGGAGCGGTACTTGCAGCTGCGTATATTATTTACCTGATTTATATTATTCTTCGAAACTAAATATAATTGTTGAACTGCCTGGAAGTTCCGGGCAGTTTTTTGATGTCATTTCCAGGTGCATCTGGTTACACATGTTTACTATTTCCTGTCAGCAGGTAACTAAAAGAAGTATTACCTTAACAATGAAAAGGAGCACTGATATAGATGGATATTAATAAACAGCAGCTGGGTGGACAGCCGAAGCAAAGCCAGCCGGAACAGCCGGGCATTGAATCAGAGATGACCCCATTGCCAATCCAGCCTCTCGATTACAAAGGGAGCGGAAAGCTTACAGACCGGGTGGCATTGATCACCGGTGGGGACAGCGGTATCGGCCGCGCAGTGGCGATTGCCTATGCAAAGGAAGGCGCCCATGTAGTGATTAATTATCTGGAGGAAGAGCAGAGTGACGCCGATGAAACGAAAAAACTGATTGAGAACGAAGGCGTGCAGGCCTTGCTTCTGCCCGGCGATGTTTCGGAGGAAGAGACGTGCAAATCGTTGATTGAAAAGACATTGGATAAATTCGGCAAACTCGATATTCTTGTAAATAATTCTGCGATTCAATTTCCAACGAGCGATTTGCAGGACATTTCGCTGGAACAATGGGATAAAACGTTCAAAACCAATGTATATTCAGTCTTTCATATGACCAAGTTTGCGATTCCTCATTTAAAAGAAGGAAGCTCTATCATTAACACTACCTCCATTAATCCATACACGGGCAACCCGAACCTTATTGATTACACCTCCACCAAAGGTGCCATTAACGGCTTTACCCGAAGTATGGCAGCCAACCTTGTCGGTAAAGGTATCCGGGTGAATATGGTAGCGCCGGGGCCAATCTGGACGCCGCTGATCCCGTCTACATTCGACGAAGATTCGGTGGCGGAATTCGGAACCTCAGCCCCGATGGGACGTCCGGGCCAGCCGTCGGAACTGATGGGTCCTTATGTGCTGCTTGCGTCGGATGAAGGCTCCTATATGACCGGCCAGTGCATTCATGTGAACGGCGGAATGTACACATCATCTTAAGAGAATCAGGAGGAACCGCATGAAGCTGAGTGATTTAACAGAAATTGAAGTTCAGAGAAAAGTAAATGACTACTTCCGGTTGGCAGATATTAAGCTGAAAGATGAAGAAATACGGAAGATTCAGATTAATGATTTCGGTCTCGGGCGCCTGGACGAACTGGGTCTGCAGCTGTTCGTGTATATTAATACGGACCGGTACTGCGCTAAAGAATGGGTGCTCTTTCCGCGCCAGACGTGTCCGGAGCATCTTCATCCGCCAGTAGAATCAGGAGATCCGGGAAAGCAGGAAACATTTCGCTGTAAATTTGGCACCGTTTATTTGTATGTAGAAGGAGAAGCGACTCCAAATCCAAAGGCGAAGCCCCCGGAACAGGACAGAGATCAGTTTACAGCAGCCCGCGAAGTAATACTAACAGCAGGGGATCAATACACGATCCCTCCAAATACAAAGCATTGGTTCCAGGCAGGAGAAGAGGGAGCCGTAACCGCGGAGTACTCCTCGACGAGCACTGATGAGCATGATATTTTCACGCATAAAGATATTTAATCGAATGCCTCATTCATCCCTTCAGCCGTATTGGCTGGAGGTTTTTAATTATCCATAAAAATCCATTTTCCCTATAAACTATGCGGTGGTTATTACGATAATAATAGTAAGACATTAGTTTAAGGAGGAAAATGGTGAAAAGATTAATACAAAAGCTTAAGCTTGGCACGAAGCTGAACATAATTATGGCTGCAGTTCTGATTGGTTTTTCTATTGTGATTGGTTTTATTACGTTTGATCAGATAAAAAAGGGTGTGGAAGAAACAGCTGTAGAAAAAGCGGTTTCCGATTTAAATTTAGGCTATGAATACATAAACAGTGAATATCCCGGCGAGTGGCGTATTGAAGATGGGAATTTAATGAAAGGGGAAACGACCATCAGCGGAAACACCGGTATTGTTGATTTCATCGGGGAAATGACCGGGGGGACCGTAACTATTTTCATGAATGACACACGTGTAACGACAAACGTGATGCTTGACGGAGAGCGTGCTGTCGGAACGCAGGCTTCAGATGAAGTGGTGGAAACGGTGCTGCAGGATGAAGCAATGTATACAGGAGAAGCAGACGTAGTGGGCACGAGCTATCAAACAGCGTATGAGCCCATTTACAATGAAGCGGGAGAGCCTATCGGCATGTGGTATGTAGGTGCTTCGCAGGAAATACTTGATGAAATTACCGGCAACGCCCTCATTACCTTTTTAATTGTTTTAATGATCACCGGCATCGCAGCGATTGGGGGCGTATTTTTATTTTCACGCAGGGTATCCAAAAGACTTGGACGAGTGACCGGCGCCCTGACAGCAGCGGGGCAGGGAGATTTCACCACAGAGCTTTCAGACCCTTCAGATGATGAAATAGGCCGACTGACAGCAGGATACAATCAAATGCGGGAAAATTTAAGCGCGCTTGTAAAACAAATTTTAGATACTTCTGAGCAGGTAGCGGCTTCCTCTGAGCAGTTTAGTGCGAGTGCGGAGGAAACAAGCTCGGCCGCGGACGAAGTGTCCCGTGCGGTCCAGGAAGTATCCAGCGGGGCAGAAAACCAGGCCCGGAGCATGGGAGAAACAAAATCACTGGTCGCCGAAATTTCCGGCGGCATGGATCGTATATCAGGAAATATCTATGCAATTAATGAATCATCGTCGATAAATGTCGAAACGGCGGAGAACGGCTCGCGGGTTATACAACAGACGCTTGGGCAGATGTCATTGATTCAGGACAAAACAAACTATACTGCGACGTTTATTCATCAATTGGAAAACAAGTCCGGCCAGATAAATGATATTATTTCGCTGATCACCAATATCGCCAATCAGACCAACCTCCTTGCGTTAAACGCAGCTATTGAAGCTGCACGCGCCGGGGAAAGCGGCCAGGGGTTTGCAGTAGTAGCTGAAGAAGTGCGGAAGCTTGCGGAGCAGTCCGGCAGTTCCGCGAGTCAGATTGGCTCGCTTATTAAAGATATCCAGGCAGACATCCAGGAATCGGTCACATCGATGGAGGATGGGAAAGAAGCCGTAGAAGGAGGAATCCGTCAGGTAAAAGAGGCGGAGAGTGCCTTCCAGTCGATTTCAGTGTCAACTAAAGACATCGCGGTTCAGCTCGAGGAATCCTCAGCAGCTGTAGAGCAGATGACGGCCCGGGCAGAAGCATTGATGCATTCTGTCCAGGCTGTCGCTGATATCGCCGACCAGTCCATGGAGCACACGCAGAATGTTGCTGCCTCCTCTGAAGAGCAGAACGCTTCCATGCAGGAGATATCATCTGCATCAAGCACCCTTGCACATATGGCAGAAGAGCTTGGGCAGTCCGTACGCTCATTCAAGGTTTAAGATCAGCAAAAGAAGCACCGGAAGCCCAGGGCTCCGGTGCTTTTACGCATTCTCATAAGCCCTTTCAAGAGAGCGAATATTTAACTTTTTCATCCGGAGCATTACCTTCATGACGTTCGCTGCTTTGGCAGGGTCAGTGTCGGTTAAATATTTGCTTAGTATTTCAGGAACAACCTGCCAGGAAACGCCGTATTTATCTTTCAGCCAGCCGCACACCTGCGCCTTTTCATCACCTCCGGCGGAAAGGTGCTCCCAGTAATAATCCACTTCTTCCTGGTTGCTGCAGTTGACGATAAAAGAAATTGATTCATCAAATGTAAATGGCTGGTCCCCGCCGTTTAAAGCAATGAATTCCTGGTCTGCCAGAGCGAATTCAATTGTCAGAACGGTGCCTTCGGGCATACCGTGAATGTCATATCCTTCCTTTCCATAACGCGCCACCCTTTTTATTCTGGAATCAGGAAAAATACCGGTGTAGAAGTCCACCGCTTCCTCAGCATTATTGCTGAACCAAAGATTGGGCGTGATTTTTTGGATTTGAGTCATCAGCTTTCGCCTCCTTATACGTAAATCATACCGTACCCCTCGAGGGAGTATTTCTTCTCGATTGCTTTGTTAAAAGCAGTACAGAAAGAGGGGTGTCAGAAAATATAGCAGGGGAGTTGAAGGCGGCTGTCCTTTTGGATAAAATAAGTAATAATTAGTCACTGTATAACCCTGTTAATATGGTACGGGGGTCTCTACCAGGAACCGTAAAATCCTGATTACAAAGAAAATGCTCCGGCATGTCTTTGTGATCAGGATTTTTTTATTGCCGGATCCGGGACTTTTTTTCAAAAAACAAAATGGAGAGGAGCAAAAATGAAAACTACAAAAGAAATGCTGAAAAACCGTATAGCAGTAGCCGGAGGACAAAAGCCTGCAGACACAGTCGTCAGAAACGCATCGATCGTGAATGTGTTTACAGGTGAAATGATGGAGGGAGACGTGGCCATCGTTGACGGGTACTTTGCAGGCATCGGTTCCTATGATGGACAGGAAGTAATTGATGCGAAGGGGAAAATAATGATTCCTGGTATGATTGATGGTCATGTCCACATTGAAAGCTCCCTTCTGACCCCCCGGGAATTTGGAAATGTCGTGCTCTCCCACGGTGTGACTGCGGTAGTGACCGACCCGCACGAAATTGCCAATGTGGCTGGTGCTAGTGGCATTGAGTACATGATAGAAGACGCTGCGCGCACGGAGCTTGATATGTTTGTGATGCTTCCTTCATGTGTCCCGGCAGCACCGTTTGAAAGCAACGGAGCGATCCTGGAAGCAGAGCACCTCCTGCCATTTATCAACAACCCCGAGGTGCTGGGTCTGGCCGAGGTTATGGACTTCCCGGCTGTGGCAGAAGGAAAGGATGCAATGATGGAGAAGCTGCTTATTGGTGCTGCAGAAGGAAAGGCCATAGATGGTCACGCCGCCGGACTTACGGCCGAAGGCCTCAATGTTTTTATGGCTGCAGGCATTCGCACAGACCATGAAAGTGTTACAGCTGCAGAAGCAAAAAAGCGTCTCGATCTTGGAATGTATCTAATGATCCGGGAGGGGACCGTCGCTAAAGATTTAGACGCGCTGTTTCCAGCAATTACGGCAAGGAACGCGAGAAGGTGCCTGTTTGTTACCGACGATAAGCTGGTGGATGATTTAGTGGAGGAGGGGAGTGTGGACCATATTGTGAGGCGTGCAGTCCGTAAAGGGCTTGATCCTGTGACGGCTGTGCAGATGGTGACATTAAACGCCGCTGAATGCTTCGGTCTTCAACACCTCGGAGCGGTAGCACCGGGGTATCAGGCTGACTTTGTGCTGCTGGATGATCTTGAAGGATTCAATATCCATAATGTATACAAAAAAGGGCGTGTGGTTAGTGCGAACGTCCGGCCACTGGAAGAAACGGAGCGAGGGGCTTCTGCAGCATCGCTTCCGGGAATAAATACAGGTGAAGTAAAAGCTAATCATCTCGCTCTGCCGCTTGCTTCGGATTTTTGTCGTTTAATCGAAATTGTACCAAACAGTATAGTGACTAAAGAGCGTAAGGAACAAGTAACTGTGGAAGACGATCATTTTTGTATTTCTACTGAGGCAGACCAGCTGAAAATAGCAGTCATAGAAAGACACACTGCCAGCGAAAATATCGGTGTTGGTATTGTTAAAGGGCTCGATCTTAAATCCGGAGCGATTGCGACCACCATTTCCCATGATTCTCACAATATTATTGCCGCCGGCACGTCAGATAAAGACATTTTGGCGGCTGTCAGACATGTGATAGAGTCAAATGGAGGAATGGCTGTAGTGCAGGAAGAACAAGTATCAGCTTCGCTCCCGCTTTCTGTCGCGGGCTTAATGGCAGAAGAACCGTGGGAGGAGGTATATGAACGGCTGAACCTGTTGAATCAGGCTCTTGATTCTCTCGGGGCGCCGCGGGATTTCGATCCATTTCTGACTCTCTCCTTTTTAGCTCTCCCGGTGATTCCGGAGCTGAAAATGACGGCAAAAGGATTGTTTGATTTCCGCTCATTTTCACACGTGAAGGTGGAGGCTGAGCATTCATAAACTGAAACGGAGGAGGTATACATGCACATACGCAGAGCCCAGACCAGGGATTACTATAAGGTTAAACAGGTTATTAACGAATGGTGGGGCGGAAGAGATATGGCCGGTAAGCTGCCGAAGTTTCTGTTTGACCATTTTCAGGAAACAAGCTTTATTGCAGAAGTGAACGGCCGGATGACAGGTTTTCTTGTCGGGTTTTTATCTCAGACAAGAGATAAAGAGGCATATATACATTTCGCCGGTGTTCATCCGCATAACCGGGGAGAAGGTATCGCGGAAGGCTTGTACGAAGCTTTTTTTGACTGCGCACTTGATGAAGGCCGCCGCATCGTCCGGGCGGTGACGTCTCCTGATAATGAAGGCTCAGTGGCTTTTCATCAGGCGATGGGATTTAACCTGGTGACGGGTGATAAAGTGGAGAACGGGCTTCCGGTACATACTGACTACGACGGAGAAGAGCAGGATCGCATTCTTTTTGAAAAACAGCTGTAAAACAGCCGGCCTCTCTTTTTACGGAGAGCCGGCTTTCGCTATTTATTCTTTTACAGCGGCAAATTCGCGCAGAATCCGGGTAGTGGTCTCCCGGATCAAGCCGGGGAGAACGTGAAAGGAGTATGGCTTGTAGACTCTCTCGGTCCATTTATGCCCATCTTTTCCGTAAACACCCATATTGATGGAGGAGATATTCAGCTGTTTTATAGCATTGACCGGCACCGGATAAAGAGTGTCTCCCTCCGGCAAGTTTTTCAGCAGCGGCTCCAGCTCCGCATCCGACTCCTGAATGGATAAAAAGCTGCCATCGGATAAATAGGGAAAGAAATTGCGCATCTCAAATATTTCTCCGGTACTGGCCGAGTTGTTCTGCAGAATAAAGGAGAGGAATGTCTTCATTTTCCGGTGCCGGCTATTGGTGTCTGTTAAATAATTGTGCGGCAGAAACGGCGGAGCGTAGAAGAAAATGATCTGCGGTGTTTTATCCGGGTCAAGCTCACGCAGAGCGTGCACTAGTTCAAAGCTTCGCAGCCGGAGGTCCATGCCTGCTGTTTCAGACAGCCGTTTTTGAATGGCTGCCTGCGTGTCGAGTCCCTTTTGTTCTAACTCAAGGCGGTAGTTTTCATACGTCTTAACGTCTATTTCCCAGGAAATATTTTTCGGAGGCATGCCGGTCACCTCGATGTATCTATCGTATTGAGAAGCAAAGTACTGCTCCGATTCTTCCGCTGCCCTTCTGGCTGCCTGCAGCATTTGTTCGGTCACCTGCTCTGCGGTGGTTTCGTATAAAAAATAATTAAAATACACACGGCTGCCTGAAGCAGTCTGAACAGTGTAGCTTTCCTTCGTATCACGCTGATAAAGACATGTCGGAGGCAGAATCAGTTCCCCGGGAATATGCTCGGTTAAATCATAATTGTTGTGAATGCGCTCCGTCAGTTTAGCGGCAACGAAATTGGGGTCTACGCCGGCAAGCGTATCACCGACGTGCACTTCGCGCCCAAAAACGAAAAAGGCAGGCAGCAGTTTTCCGGCGGTTCCTGTATAGATATATTTTGTAGTATCCCCTTCATACAGAGGGGCGATAAAGTCGTTATTAATTGCGAGCAGGTACTGTAGGCCGTGGGAACGCTTTAAATCACGAAGAACAGGGAGCGCGCCGATGAGGCCGCAGTGCTCGCTTTCTTCATCGGGATTCAGTAAAAGCAGAATATTACCTTCGAGCTCTTCCGGTTGCTCCGAGAAATAAAGCAGATTTACAATATGCACGGCGATGCCGCTTTTCATATCAACAGATCCCCGGCCAAACATCCAGTCCCCGCTTAGGGCGTCTGCATGCACTTCAGGATCATTTGTATAGCCTTGAAAGTAAGGGAGCAGTTCTTTCGGCGAACAGGCCTGATGTTTAATGTTTCCGTAATCTTCGATGCCTACAGTATCGATGTGGGAATGATAAAGAATTGTCTGGGCTGAAGAAGGCAGTCCTTTAATAAAGGCAAACACATTCTGGCGTCCGTGAGGGTCCCCGTGAACCGGCTCCAGCCAGACGCGTTCGGGGAACTGTTGAAAATAAGGAAACGTACGCAGGATGCGGTAGAGCTCCCGGGCGATAGATACTTCTCCATCTGAAGCGTTCACACTGTTCCACTCCACCAGATATTCTGTAAGATATTCCGCCTGTTTTGCTATGGTAAGAGATTTTAAATTTTCGTACACTGCTGATCACCTCGCCGCAATAATTGCTGTTGTTTCTTATTCTACTGTATGAATCTTCCAAAGTAAGCAAAGAAGTGAATTTTCCTGCGAAAGATTATTTTGTGCCTCAAGTCCTGAATCGTGCAGAAACAGGCAGGAGAGCCGTATAATAACTATATAAAGGAGGAGAAAGTATGACAGTAACCATTAAAGCATTTCTGCAGGCAGATCCGGGAAAAGAGGAAGCATTGAAAACAGAGCTGAAAAAGGTGCTGGCTCCTTCGCGGGCAGAAGCGGGCTGCATAGAATATGTTCTTTATGAATCAGAAGCACAGGACGGGGTATTTATCTTTTCAGAGCAGTGGAAGGATGAAGAAGCCGTGCAGCAGCATATTCAGACCGAGCATTATCAGGCCTATCGGGAAAACACAGAAAATCTCGTCATATCAAGAGAAGTGTATAAATTAAAGCCCGTAGAATAAACGAAAAAGAAGCTGTTTGCCGACAGCTTCTTTTTTACTGGTTTTTCCTTATTTCACTACTTCGAACCGTTCACATACGACCGTCATATCCTCCCGGAATATTTCTCCAACCTCTTCGAGCGCTTCGGTAAAAAATTGTTCATGTGCATTCCACCAATACTCATATGAACGATCTCCTTCCCCTTCAGCCTCAGCAAATTCTTTGGGCACCTCGTTCATCGGCATAATTTTGACACTGGTGGTTTGGATAATACATACCGGATCGCCGGCTCTGTTTAAAACGATGCTGTAGTCCCCTATCGAAGGAAGAGGTTCATTTTCTATCTCATAAAACATGTAAGCAGAACATGTAGCCGTTTTGATTCCGGAGACGACAAGCTCTGCGAGCTCATCGGGATCCACGCCAAAGGACCAGGCTGTTACCTGTTCGGGAGGGGCCTCGTTTCGCTGCTGCCAAAAATTCTTCCAATAAGTATCTGCTGCCTGGTTCATTGCAACTCCCCGTTTCTGTGATGGTCTTTCTTTCATTAAAACATACTTCTGCAGGAATATATAACTTTGAAGAGCATATTAATAGAATCCTCCTGTAAATTTATTCGCGACACCGTTAAAAGTTTATGATAAAAGTAAATAAGAAAGATTTATATCGTTCTTACATTGGAGGAAAACAGAAATGAAGCTAATCGCTGTTGATTTAGACGGGACACTCATTAAAAAAGATCGTTCCATCAGTGCAGAAAATGTGAAGGCGATAAAGGCCGCACAGGAAAACGGAGATACAGTAGCTGTCTGCTCAGGAAGGTCGCTGCAGGACACTGAGGATATTTTGAAGCGCGCTGGATTGGACTGCCCGATGATGGTTGGAAACGGAGCGTGGACGTACCAGGACGGGGAGAGCATTGATCAGCTGGTCATGCCTGAAGGGATTACGGAAGAGCTGCTCCCCGAGCTTGAAAATGAAAAATGGTACTACGAGATATATACGAACCAGGGAGTAATACTGCTGAAAGAGGGGAAGGAGCGGCTGAGAGCAGAAGTGCGAAACGTACAGGAAGAGGACGAAGAGGTAACAGAAGCCTGGTCGGAAGAGGAGATGGGCATCCAGTATGCCCAGCACGGCACGGGCTATATGAAAGACTACCGGGACGTGAACCCGGCAACGGCAGAAATATACAAAATATTTGTATTGTCCTTTGACCGGAAAAGATTAAAAAAACTGAGGGACCGGCTGGCCCCGCGCACAGACGTTTCTCTGACGTCTTCGGGAATTACAAAGCTTGAAATCGCCCACCCAAGCGTAAGCAAAGGGTACGCTTTGCGCCGTATGGCAGAAGAAATGGGAGTGCCGCTCGAAAACACAGCAGCTATCGGGGACAACTTAAATGATCTGCCAATGTTTGAAGTCGCCGGTACCAGTGTTGCGATGGGAAATGCGGTGGAAGAAGTGATTGAGGCCGGGGATTACGTGACTAAAAGCTATATGGAAAATGGAGTGGCGTACGCTCTTGAAAATTATTTTTAAATATCCAGCAAAAAAATAAAAAGCCAGGAGAACCCTTCTATAGGGATCTTCTGGCTCTTGGTGCTGGTACTGTTTAAATTTGGCCGGCGCCCATGTAACGCGGGCCCCAGTAGGAACTATTCATGCTTGAAACAGTAACGCCGGTGGAAGCACCTGCGTGGATAAATTCGTTGTTTCCAACATAAATACCTGCGTGTGATGCGCCGCCTCGTGTATCAAAGAAAACGATGTCGCCAACAGACGGGCTGGAAACCTTTGTGCTTGCACTGTAAATGGATGCAACTGTACGCGGCATGCTTTTGCCGTGCTTATCATATACGTAGTTAATAAAACCGCTGCAGTCAAAACCGCTAGGTGATTCTCCGCCCCAAACATAAGGAGTGCCCATGTACTGCTTCGCTGTGCTTACAATGTCTGAACCAGTGCCAGTTGAAACGCCGGCTACCTGTTCATTGCTGCTCGAGCTGCTCGCAGAGGAACCGTCGTAATCCATCAGAGCGCTCTGCGTAGATGGCCCTGCTACACCGTAGTAGCTGCCGGAAGGAGACGAAAGACCTGTGGCGGACTGGAAATCCTTCACGGCCTGAAGTGTTTTAGGACCGAAACGGGAGCCGGTGTAGCCCTCGAAAAAGCCGTGCTCCTTTAATTTCTTTTGAAGAGCGTTTACGGAAGAATTACGATCGCCGTAAGATAAAGACCCGTGGCTTCCAATGGAAGTGGAGTTCGAGCTGCTCGATGTGTTCGATGAAGAGCTGGAACCAATTACGTCCATTAATGCTCCCTGGGTCGAAGGTCCCGCTACGCCATAATAGCTGCCGGCAGGAGAGGAAATTCCTTCTGCAGACTGGAAGTCCTTTACGGCCTGAAGTGTTTTAGGGCCGAAACGGGAGCCGGTGTAGCCTTCAAAGTATCCTTCTTCTTTTAACGCTTCCTGAAGGTCATTTACGGAGGAGTTGACATCACCATAGGATAAAGAACCATGATCATCAATTGCTGCATCCGCTGCCTGGGGGCCTGCGAATAGTACTCCTGCTGTTACTGCTGTTCCGAATAAGTATTTTTTCATTATGTGTGTTCACCTGCTTGGTCATCCGCTGTCTTAATATATGTAGGAGTATAATGATGAGTTTTTCGATATGAATACTGGAATTTATAAGTATAAGTAGTAGACAGGATAATGGATGTAGCGAAGTGAAGCTGCACCTCCTAAATGTATTTTTGTGAGTCTTTAGTATGTGTTTTTCTATAAACCCAATTCTATAAGAATGTGAGAGACAATTCAATAATGTGTAAGTTTTGTAATATAGTTTTAATAAAAAGGCTTTTATAAAAGGAATTCTGAAATAATCAAAGCAAAAAATTTCAATTGCTTTATTAATATTTTGAATTTTTAATAAATGAATCTAAAGGCTGTTATTTGGGTAAAAAAGACTATGTATAAAAATGGAAGCGAACTGTAATATGACGTTTTTCATGCAATTATTAAGGGAAATGAGTAAAACCTTTGAAGGTGAACAGTAATATACTTGTAATGTTTTCGTAATATAAAATGAATAATCATAATAAGTGTTAAATATGCATGTTTTATTTTTGCAATAATCCAGTAGCTATCCAATTATCTTTTTTATAAATAGAATATACAGAAACTACATTTTGATATTTAACCTGTCGGGAATAAGAAACTAATTGAAGGTTCAGAGAGAAAGGCAGACAGTAATGTTCGTTGGCAGAAAATTTTAGTTAAAGAAAGATTGGAGAAGCGAAACCAATAAAAGGAGCACTGTTATGAAAAGAGAAATTCCGAAAATATTTCAGAGAGACGCTCTTAGAAAGAAGTGGATGCTGGTGGCTTTACTCAGCACTATTTCAGCTGTAGTCGCGGCCGCTGTTTATGGAAGCAATAAGCCCCTGCCTGCGAATGTCTCCTATGAGGGGCGAAAGCATCGTACAGACCATGTTCTTTTTTTGGAGGATCATACCTACGTTTCCTCCACAGAGTCACAGGTGGCAGAACAAGAAATATTTGATACAGTGATCCGGAACATTGAAGAAGCGGACCAGTTTATCGTGATGGACATGTTCTACTTTAACAGCGACCATGAAGCGGGAGTGGATTTCCTCCCTTTAACGAGGCGTTTGTCGGAGGCGTTAATCGACAAAAAAGAAGCGGAGCCGGACATAGAAATAGTGGTTATAACTGACCCGGTTAACACTTTTTACGGGGCTTATACGCCTGAACATTTTCAGCGGCTCGAAAGGAGCGGCATTGAAGTCATTTTTACGGAGCTGGACGCATTAAGGGATTCGAATCCGTTTTACTCATGGTTTTACCGGACTTTTGTTCAGTGGTTTGAAAACCAGGGGAGGGGATGGCTACCTAACTTTTTCACGAGTAACGCTCCCGATGTAACGCTTCATTCTTATCTGGAAATTTTAAACTTTAAAGCCAATCACCGGAAAACGCTTGTTACAGAAAAGGCAGGAATGGTTACTTCAGCTAATCCTCACGATGCCAGCGGATATCATGCAAATACAGGCTTTGAAGTCAGAGGAGCTGTGCTGAAGGATTTATTGAAAACAGAAAAAGAAGTAGTGGAAATGGCGGGCCGCTCAGGGGAAAAATTCGATTCGTTCATCTCTAAAGTGGAAGTGCCGGAAGAAAACGGGAAGTACGAGGTTCAGCTGTTAACAGAGCGCAAAATTAAAGAGCGGGTGCTGAGAGAAATACGCGAATTACCCATGGACGGGAAATTACGTATGGGAATGTTTTATTTAGCGGACCGCGACGTCATCGAAGCGCTCATCGGGGCCGCTGACCGTGGCGCTGATATTGATATTATTATGGATATAAACGAAGAGGCTTTTGGAAGCGAAAAAATAGGCATACCCAATCAGCCGGCAGCTAACGAGCTCGTGGAGAAATCAAATGGCCGTATTAACATACGCTGGTATCATGCCGATGGGGTACAGTATCATGCCAAAATGATGATGATGGAAAAGGCTGAGGAGACAGTAGTTATTGGTGGATCAGCGAACCTGACAAAAAGAAATTTGAATAATTACAATTTGGAAACTGATGTTGTAGTTACCGGCAGTAATGAGTCGGAAGCCTTGAAAGGCGTACGGGATTATTATCATCGGCTGTGGAATAATTCTAATGGCACGCACACGCTGGATTACACAAAATATAAAAATGATTCCCGTTTGCTTTATTGGCGTTACCGGCTGCAGGAATGGAGTGGAATGTCTTCGTTTTAAACACAGAAAAATTAAAAAAGCAGAAACTTTTTCAGGACGAAGCGATACCCTGCGTACAGGCATAGAAACGCAGTTAACGCTATCGCTTGAAGCGTGAGCAAATAATAGGGCCATGGGCCGAAGAAATCGTAAGGGGAAGGAGACGCTGGTTTTTCCATTAAATACATGTAATTGGCGTCGAAATAGAGGTTTACCAAAAATGCCGCCACGGCAGCAACGTTCAAGGCTCCCCAAACGACAAACAAGGAACGAAAGGAAATAAACGTACGCTTTACAACGAGCTGATAAACAACGCCTGCCACAATCAGCGCATGTGTAATAAAAAAGTGAAGAAACCGAAAATGGGGAAAGCCGTAGCGTTCCATGTCCGGAAACACTATAGTAAGCAGGGCGCTTGAGGTACCGGCATAAAACGCGAATGCCGTCCAGAAGCGGCTGCCGGTTATAAGCATAATAACGACTGCTATCCAGGCCAGATCGCTGACTTTAAGTGGAAGTGAAAACCGCGGGTTCCAAATGCCGTTTGTAATATAAAAAAGCTGCAGGGCCAGTTGTCCAAGGAGGAAGGTGGAAATGATAAACCACTTTATCGTCTTTCTTGCTAAGGGCTCGCGCCGAAGGTAGCTTTGAAAAAGTATAAGACCAATACAGGCGAGGGCGAGAAAAAGCCATACCATAAGCTGCCCGGTACCAAAAGGTTCAAAGGCTGGACCGTCATGATTAAATTTCCACCACCACACGTTTCATCCCCTCCTAATTGTTTTTCTTTTATCAGTAAACACGTTGCCGAAGGATTCCCTCAGCCACTCTTCTTTAAACAAACGACTCCAGGGGCAGGCCTGGTTTCAATAATAAATAGTGTAAAGGAAAAACAAAGTATTCCTTTTCCTTTTTTACACTAAAGTATTGAAATATTAGTGTAATAGCGTTAAAATGCTAAATATTTCATAATTTAGAGAAAATAATGGGGTGGGAGAATGAACAGCCTGAATATATTTGTAAATAAATATTTTGCTGTTTTTGTGTTAGTTGTTGCGTTCATTGCTTATCTGCTGCCGGATGCATTTGTAGGAATTACCGGCTACATAACTATTTTACTCGGGATCATCATGTTTGGCATGGGGCTCACGCTAAACCTTTCCGATTTCCGTATTGTGGCGAAAAAGCCGCTGCCGGTGCTGACCGGGGTGATTGCACAGTTCGTTATTATGCCGCTTGCGGCCTTTATCATTGCCCTGGTTCTGCAGCTTCCGCCGGAAATAGCGGCAGGTCTCGTACTTGTAGGCGCGTGTCCGGGAGGAACAGCCTCGAATGTTATGGTTTATCTGGCCAAAGGGGACCTTCCGGTATCGGTTGCTATGACGACAGTGTCGACGCTGCTCGCTCCTCTTCTGACACCGTTTGCTCTATTGGTGTTTGCAAATGAGTGGCTGCCGGTGGACCCGCTGGCAATGTTCTTGTCCATTTTCCAGGTCATTATTATACCTATCGCGCTCGGCTTAATTATTAAACAACTGTTTCCAAAAACAGTGGAAAAAAGCGTTCAGGCGCTTCCAATTGTATCTATGGCAGCAATTATTGCTATTGTAGCCGGGGTCGTGGGAGCAAATCAGGAAAATATTGCTGCAACCGGACTATTGGTTTTTGCAGCGGTTGTGCTTCATAACAGCTTTGGTTTGGCCCTTGGCTATGTAACGGCGAAGCTGGTGGGATTAGACGAAACAAAACGGAGGGCGGTATCTATTGAGGTAGGAATGCAGAATTCCGGGCTTGGCACCCAGTTGGCCACGGTCCACTTCACGCCGCTTGCTGCGCTTCCAAGCGCTATTTTTTCCGTCTGGCATAATATCTCCGGGCCGCTGCTCGTGTCCTGGTGGGGGAGAAAAAGCCAGAAGAGGGAAGAGGCTGTAAAGGAAAAAGAGTGGAAGCACTATAAGTAAGAGAAAAAATCCCGTGCTCATATCGAGCGCGGGATTTTTAATAAAGAAAAATTACATGTGTTTTTCAAGCAGACCCTGAAGCTGGTCCTTCGGCTGGAAGCCGACGATTTGTTCTACCATTTCGCCGTCCTTGAAAATCATGAGTGTTGGAATGCTCATAACGCCGTATTTACCGGCAGTTTCCTGATTTTCGTCAACGTTTAATTTAGCAATTTTGACATTGTCGCCGATTTCTTCGTTAATTTCTTCGAGAACCGGAGCAATCATCTTGCAGGGTCCGCACCAAGGTGCCCAAAAGTCAGTTAGAACGACACCTTCGGAAATCTGTTCGGAAAAGTCCTGGTCTGATACGTGTACAATAGCCATTGATGAGTACCTCCTTCATTTCGCTTCATTGCGAGTATAGAGTAATCGTAGTACGAATAACCCTATTTGTCTAAAAGTATGCTTGGATCGTTCAATTTTTTCAAGAGAAGGAATGGAAAATGAAGCATGCGGGAAAAGAATATAAGCAAGAAAGCTCTCAAAGAGTATGTATTCGGGAACATACGAAGAAAGGAGGCCGCCATGTCAAAAAAAGACAGGGATAAAGAAATACGAAGCTACTTTCGGGCAATGGACCGCAGTTTTTATATGGATACAGACAAAAATCTTGCAAATTGGGATCAGGCTTTATCGATTGGGCACGGACAAACCATCTCCCAGCCATCGCTTGTATTGAAAATGACGCTGGAGCTGGACGTTGATGCCGTTTCCAGGGTGCTCGAGATTGGTACGGGCTCCGGCTACCAGACGGCTCTATTAGCAGCTTTTGCTGAACAGATCTATACAGTCGAACGGATTTTACCGCTGCAGGAAAGGGCCCGGGAGCGCCTGCAGGAAGCAGGGTTTACGAATATTAAGTATCGCCTGGGTGACGGCAGTAAAGGCTGGCCGGAGCATGCGCCGTACGATCGTATTATGGTAACAGCAGCAGCTAAAACTGTGCCGGAGTCCCTGGTCGGGCAGCTGGCAGCTCCCGGGAAAATGATCGTGCCGGTAGGCGGCCGAATGGGGCAGGAACTGCTGCTTATAGAAAAAAACAGTCAGGGAGAAGTGAACTCCTCTGTAGTCGAATATGTAGCGTTTGTACCGCTCAAGCAGGATGAAGAAACGTGATAAAATGCGGAAGGCATAAAGGGGCAGCTGATTAAAGGATGATTAGGCTTGCTGTTTTTCATTGTGTTACGCTTTACGTGCATTTTATTTCAAAGAGGAGGTTTATTATGCCAACAGTTAATGTAAAAGGCTACGGTACATTTGAAGTGGAAGAAGGAAAAAAATTAGTGCTTGCGCTTGAAGACAATGGTGTTGATATTCTGCACCGCTGCGGCGGGAACGCCAGGTGCACCACCTGCAGATGTGAAGTAAATGAAGGAGAACTCGGGCCGAAGGAAGCTCCAGAAGCCGCGATTCTCGAAAACAAAGACATTACTGATGAAAATATCAGGCTCTCCTGTCAAAACCGGGTGTATTCCGACCTGACGGTAACACCAGTCATGACGGCCTCCAATTCTGATATGGAGCCGGGAAGACGCCCGGTGGATTAAAATAAAGCCGCGGATCCTCCATGAGGCCGCGGCTTTATGCTATTTTCCGGCAGCATCGCCCGTTTTTTCTGTTTTGTTGATCAGCTTCGTTCCGACGAGGTCCCCGGTAACGTTTAAAGCTGTTGCTCCCATACCGACAAGTACATCAACTGCGGTTAAAAGTGCTACTGCTTCCATCGGGAGACCGACCTGGGCAAAAACGGTGGCAATCATAATAATGCCAGCCCCGGGAACTCCGGCGGTACCAACCGTAGCCAGTGTGCCGACAATTACAATTTGGAGAATGGCCACAAAGCTGAGCGGCTCGCCTACGACGTTTGCTGCGAAAACGGCGGAAACAGCGACCCGGATGGCGGCCCCATCCATGTTAATCGTCGCTCCAAGAGGCAGACTGAAGCCGTAAAGGCTCTGCTTTAATCTAAGATCACGTGCAGCGTTTAACGTGAGAGGAAGGGTGCCTGAGCTGCTTTGAGTGACGAAGGCCGTGAGCATAGGGGTGCGTGCTTCCCGGAAAAAGGCGCCCAGATTAGTTTTGGCAGCTAAAAGAAAGACAATATAAAGGCCAAGCTGTACTGCAAGGGCAATGTACAGCACGAGTATAAAATTACCGAGGGAGAGAAGCGTATTTGCTCCCTGACTGCCTACAATTTCAGCGATAATAGCAAAAATGCCGAAGGGGATGAACTGTAAAATGCCTTTCATAACGGTGAGCGTAAGTTCGTTTAAGGCTTCTGCCCCGCGGTACAGACGCTCGCCCATTTCTTTATAGCTTGAGGATGAACGCAGATAAGTTAAAGCAATGCCAAAAGCAAAGGCGGTAAAAATAATGCCCAGAAGATTCATCTCCGTAAAGGCTACGGCGATATTATCAGGAACGATATTTAATATAACCTCTGTAACTCCGGGGTTTTCCGGTGTATCAAAGCTTTCGCTCCCATCCAGCGTAGTGCCGGTGCCAGGGTTGAAAAGACTGGCGACAGAGGTGCCTACCACGATAGCTAAAGCAGAGGTAAGAAGGTAATAAATGAATACTTTGCCTCCCATCCGGCCGAGACCACCAATAGTAGTCTGATTAACCCCGACAATCAGTGTAAATAAAATCAACGGAACTATAATAAATTGAAGCAGCCGAAGCATAAGGTCGCCGATAGGGGCGAGCACGGCGGCGTCTTCACCGAAAATAAAACCTGCAGCGATACCGGCAATAAGAGCAGTTGTGATTTTGGCAATCAGCGACACATCAAAGTAACGCTTCATCAAGTGTTTCACCAGTTGAACCTCCTTTATTAATAAATTCTTATCGGTTTAATCAACATTATAAAAACTAAAGCAAACAGATGCTTCTGTCAAAATGAACGCTCAGGTGAGGGATGAGATTAACGATAAAAAAGAGTTTTCCCGCGTTGGAGAAAACTCTTTTGTAAAAGATATAAGACAGCACAACTAGCCATTTTAAAGCATTTGACTGATGGTTTTTGGATGCAGGTGCTGAATGAGGTAATCCGGGCCGCCGGCTTTGGCATCCGTGCCGGACATTTTGAAGCCGCCAAATGGGTGGTAGCCGACGATGGCACCGGTGCAGTTACGGTTGAAATAAAGATTGCCGACGTGGAAATGCAGCTTGGCGTATTCCAGACGGTCGATGTTATTGGAGATGACTGCCCCGGTTAAGCCGTATTCGGTATTGTTCGCAATATCAATGGCTTCTTCGTAGGAGGACGCTTTCGTAAAAGCGACGACCGGGCCAAAAATTTCTTCCTGCATGATTCGTGCTTTCGGGTCCAGATCGGCAAAGACGGTTGGGTCAATGAAGTATCCTTTGGAGTCGTCACTCTTTCCTCCAGCCACAAGCCGTCCTTCCTGCTTGCCGATATCAATATAGCCGGTGATTTTATCAAATGCTTTCTGATTGACGACAGGGCCCATGTAGTTGTCATAGGAAGTTGGATCCCCGACGGATAAAGCTTTGGCCTGCTTTTCCACTTTGCTCAGAACTTCGTCGTACACGTCCTGGTGAGCGACGACCCTGGAGCCTGCCGAGCATTTCTGGCCGGAAAATCCGTAGGCGGAAGCAATGATGGCCTCAGCGGCGGTGTCGAGATCTGCTTCGCTGTCGACGACGATTGTATCTTTGCCGCCCATTTCAACGATGACCCGCTTTAAATGCTGCTGGCCTTCCTGAATCTCGGCGGCTTTTTTGTACAAACGTGTGCCGGTGGCACGAGAGCCGGTGAAGCTGATGAGTGCTGTTTTCGGATGGTCCACGAGGTGGTCGCCGATTTCTTCGGGTTCACCGGGTACGAAGTTAATGACGCCGTCCGGCACGCCGGATTCAATCAGAATGTCCACAAACTTCGCAGCAATGACAGGGGTCGGCTCGGCCGGCTTTAACAAAACGGTGTTGCCCGTCACCAACGGGGCGACCGTTGTCCCGACCATGATCGCGCAGGCGAAATTCCATGGCGGAATCGTAACAGCCACACCGAGCGGCTGGTACACATATTGATTGTACTCTCCTTCCCGGCTGTTAATCGCTTTGCCGTTTTTCAGCTCAAGCATTTGGCGGGCATAATATTCGACGAAATCAATAGCTTCGGCCACATCGGCATCTGCTTCCTTCCAGGGCTTGCCGCCTTCTTTCACGAGCGTAGCCGACAATTCATGCTTCCGCCGGCGCATTTTTGCAGCTGCCCGGAACATGACCTCCGCACGTGCATCAGCACTTGTCGTTCTCCAGGACTGAAACGCTTCGCTTGCGGCATCGAATGCCTGATTAATTAATGCGGGATTGGCTTTGGAAACACTTCCGACGACTTCCTTTTTATTGGCAGGGTTGATGGAAACAAGCTTTTCCCCAGTGATAATCCGCTCACCGCCAATAATCAGCGGATAGTCCTGACCGAGGTTTTTTTCCACTTCTTTTATTGCCTCTGCAAATTCCTTTCGGTTCTTTTCATCCGTAAAATCGGTAAAGGGTTCATGACGGTACGCTGTATACATTTGAAAGCCTCCTATTATTAAAGTTCAGTAAGCACTTCTTCAATTCGTTCAGCCGCCCAGTCCAGATCCTGCTGTGAAATAACGAGCGGCGGGGCGAAGCGGATAACAGTATCGTGTGTTTCTTTACAGAGAATTCCTTTGTCTTTTAGCTGCTCGCAGCAGGCACGCGCCGGAATATCGAGTTCTATGCCGATAAACAGCCCTCTGCCCCGTACCTCTTTAATATGAGGGTTTATGATAGAGGCAAGCCTGCGTTTAAAATGCTCTCCGAGTTCAAGTGAACGGGCGGCAAGCTGCTGCTCTTCGATCACGTCAAGAGAAGCAGCCGCCACTGCACAGGCGAGGGGATTGCCGCCGAATGTAGATCCGTGGGATCCCGGGGTGAACACGCCAAGGATATCCTCGTTAGCAGCTACGCATGATATAGGGAAAACGCCGCCGCCCAGTGCTTTTCCGAGAATGTATATATCAGGAGTAACCCCGTCCCAGTCGCAGGCGAACATTTTACCGGCGCGTCCGAGACCGGATTGAATTTCATCAGCGGCAAACAGCACCTGATGGGCCTGGCACAGCTCGGACGCCTGCTGCAGAAATCCTTCAGGGGGTATTATAATTCCGGCTTCCCCCTGAATGGGCTCAACTAAAAATCCAGCTGTATGAGGGGTAATGGCTTTTTCGAGCGCCTTGAGATCCCCGTACGGTAAGATTTTAATACCCGGGAGCATCGGGCCGAAGCCCCGTTTGTATTCCTCTTCCGAAGAAAGGGAGACAGCGCTCATCGTACGTCCATGAAAGTTTCCTTCGCATGCAATAATTTCCGCACGCCCTTCCGGAATCCCTTTCTTTTCGTAGCCCCAGCGGCGGATCGCTTTGACTGCTGTTTCTACTGCTTCTGCCCCGGTATTCATGGGGAGTACCATGTTCTTGTTGGTTAAGGCTGACACTTTGTCATAAAAAGGAGCAAGCTGATCATTATGAAATGCCCGTGAGGTAAGCGTCACCCGGTCGGCCTGATCTTTCAGGGCCTGTATAATTTTGGGGTGGCGGTGGCCCTGATTAACAGCGGAGTATGCACTCAGCATGTCAATATAGGAGCGGCCCTCCGGATCCTTCACCCATATACCCTCCGCTTCAGTAATAACAATGGGAAGCGGTGTGTAATTCCGGGCACCGTGTTTATCGTTTTGATCGATGATCTGACTCGAAGACATTGTTTCTGTCATGCATACCCACTCCTAAAGTAAGGTTACTGTAAAAGTTGCAAGAACCGTGCCAACTTCAGAAGGCGCCTACAGCAGGAAGCAGCTGGTGAAACAGAGAGGAGAGGAAAAAAATTTTGCATGCAGTGATTAATTTTTTTGCACTTTTTTGAAAATTAAAGTGCTTTAATTACAAACAGAAAAACCGAATACTGGGTGAAATAAAGAATAAATTTTAATTTAGAACTTTATGTGAAAACATTCACAAATTTATTGTGCCAGTGGCTTCTCTGGGTTATGCTCTATATGTGAAATGATTCACATATAGAGATGAAGAGAAGGAAGGGATTTTCATGTTTGTGGAAACGTACGATCCGTTTCAAAATATTGTTTTTTCTGCTCTGGCAGCTGCAGTGCCAATTTTATTGTTCCTGGTATGCCTGACACTGTTCAAAATGAAAGGCATCTATGCCGCTTTGCTTACGCTCGGCGTTACTTTTGTAATAGCAATGGGAGTTTTCGGCCTGCCGCTTGCTCAAAGCGGCGGGGCAGTGACAGAAGGAATTGTGCAGGGGCTGTTTCCGATCGGCTATATTATTATCATGGCTGTCTGGCTGTATAAGGTATCGGTCGCATCAGGGAAATTTCAAACGATCCAAAACAGCATCGCTTCGATTTCCGCAGATCAGCGGGTGCAATTATTATTAATAGGTTTTTGTTTTAATGCCTTTCTGGAAGGCGCTGCAGGGTTTGGAGTACCGATAGCTATTTGTGCCGTGCTGCTCGTTCAGCTCGGGTTTCAGCCGCTTCAGGCAGCTATGCTTTGTCTGATTGCCAACGGCGCAGCCGGAGCTTTTGGGGCCATCGGAGTGCCTGTAGGTATTATTGATACACTTCAGCTGGGAATAACTGCAATGGATGTGTCACAGATGACTGCACTCACGCTTCCGCTCGTTAACTTCAGCATTCCGTTTTTACTGATATTTCTTCTGGACGGGTTAAAGGGGGTTAAAGAAACTCTTCCGGCAATCCTGGTAACAGCTGTAACATATACGGTGCTCCAGGCAGTGATTACGGTTACTGCTGGTCCTGAGCTTGCCAATATTATTCCTTCCCTGGCAGCAATGGGAGCTCTTGCCATTCTCCAGCGGTTCTGGCAACCGGTTAATATTTTCCGCCTTGATGGTAAAGAATATGTGCGAGCTGAACCGAAAGCGAAAGGATCTTGGAGGACGGTAGTATTTGCCTGGTCACCGTTTTATCTGCTGACGATTTTTATCATGATATGGAGCTTTCCAGGATTTAAAGCGCTTTTTGAAGACAGCGGCATACTTTCCCCTGCGGTGCTTGGTTTTATTCTGCCGGGAACGTACAGCAGCTCGGCGGGCCAGGGAATTGTATTTAACCTGAACTTTATCGGAGCTACAGGTACAGCTATTCTGCTGGCGGTGCTCGTGACAGTGTTATTTGCCAAAAACATGAACTGGTCCAGGGCGCATGCAGAATTAATGCAGACATTAAAAGAGCTGTGGCTGCCGATTGTCACCATTTGTGCCATTCTTGCAGTAGCTAAGCTTGCCACCTATGGTGGACTAACGATGGCTATGGGGGAAGCAGCAGCTATGACAGGGAATATCTTTCCTTTCCTATCACCTGTACTTGGCTGGATTGGAGTATTTATGACAGGATCGGTCGTAAATAATAATACGTTGTTTGCTTCTATTCAAACGACAGCTGCTGCGGGAGTTGGCGTTGATGGGGCACTGTTGGTAGCTGCCAACACAGCAGGAGGAGTAATGGCGAAGCTGATCTCGCCGCAGTCCATCGCTATTGCGACTGCCGCTGTGGGACAGACAGGTAAGGAAGGGCAACTAATGAAAATGACGCTCAAATACAGCCTGTACCTTCTATTATTTGTCTGCCTGTGGACGTTTGCTCTGAGTTTATTTATTCATTAAAGCGGATTGTTGGGACAAAAAAATACAGCAAAAAGGACCGGCTTTTCAGCGTCGGTCCTTTTTATTGCCCGGGAAATAAAAAGGTTTATTCTGATTAGCCCGAAATCGAAGGGGATTCAGGTACTGCTCTTGGTTTTCCGATCAGGTACCCCTGGGCCAGGTCAAATCCAATTTCGCGCACACAGTTCAATTCTTCAGAACGCTCAATTCCCTCAGCCAGCGTAATAATACCGTAGCTGCCTGCGCGTGAAACGATTTTTTCCAGCCGCTGCTGCTTTTTAATGTCCTGATCGCAATGGTCGACTAGTGAACGGTCGATTTTTACGTAATGCGGCTGCAGCTCCTCCATAACATCAATCGTCGAGTAGCCGGCTCCAAGATCATCTAAAGCAACACGTACACCGTACGATTGAAAGGCTTGAAAAATACGGAGCAGGTGTTCGAGCTCATCAAACTTTTCTGTCTCCACCACTTCAAACACAAGATCCTTTGTAGAAATCCCGCAGCTTTTGGCTGTTGCAAATGTAGAGAGCAGACAGTGGTCCGGATCATAGATCGAAGAGGGGAGAAAATTAATAAACCGTTTGATGCCGGGCTTTAGATATTTGGCACTGGTTTTAATAGACGCAATGCGTGCCCGGTTGTCTAAAAGCGACTGCAGGCCGCTCTGCTGGGAAAATGAAAACAGCTGATCCGGGCGGAACTGGGCAGCATCTGCCTGCGGGCGCATGAGAAATTCGTATCCCATTACTTCACCGGTGTTCAATTGAATAATCGGCTGCATGTGATGAGTGAACTGCTCATTATTGATGACAGTCATAAAAGAGGGGCGGGAAATCCGCTCTTTCAGTTGGTGGAAATTAATCATGTTCGCATGGGCCTGCTGATCTTTACCTGTCCAGGTGCCCTTTAACTCGGCCGGGTCTCCGGGAAGGGTGCGTTCAATGAAATCCAGAAAAGGGCCGAGTGTCTGAACAGCAGAATAGTAATAATGAAGCGTATTATCCTGAGTGTAGGAATTGTAACCGTTTTGGAGCATGTGATAATGAAGCTCACGGAGCACACTGAAGGTTGTATGGGTGAACAACAGATACCCGGAAGATTCCAAATCAGGCAGTGCTGTGCAGCTGGAGCATTGATTCATGATCTTAGGTCCTCCTATTCAAAACGTACGCTTATATAGCTTTATGTTCTCTCTATTTTATCGGATTCCGAAAGAAATTGTTGAAAAAAACATAAAAAAGCAGAGAAAAGGAGGTGTCCCTTTCTCTGCGCATATTATTGTGCTTCTTTTTTTATTTCACTATTTACGGAAGAGGATGCTGTAATTCCCTGCTTTTGAGCCATTGCTTTGGCTGCTTTCGGCGCGAGCCAGAGCGTTGGAAGCAGAATAAGAGAGACGGGAACGGCGGTTACTACGATAAATGACTGCAGGGCGTCCACGCTGCCTTCACCGATAAACAACAGGCAGGCAGCCACGGCTCCCATAATAACCACCCAGAAAACACGAATGGCAGAATGCGGCTCTTCGCTGTCACTGACTACAATTGAAATCGTGTAGGACATAGAATCCGTCGTAGTCACAACGAAAAGAATAGTAACTAATAGAAAACAGAAAGCGATAAATGTTCCGAGAGGCAGCTGCTGCACGATTGCCATCATCGAAGCAGGCATGCCCGATTCAAACAGGGCATCTGAAACCGAGCCCGGGTTGTTTAATTCATAAAAGATGCCCGTACCGCCAACAATGGTAAACCAGAAGTTTGTGACAAGAGGAGCGATAATAGACACGGCTAGAATCAGCTGCCGGATCGTTCTTCCGCGGGAAATTCTCGTAATGAAAATGGCCATCATCGGCCCATAGCCCAAAAACCATCCCCAGAAAAAGATCGTCCATAAACCGAGCCACTCATTGTTTCCGCGAAAGCTGCTCATTTGTGCAAATTCCTGCGTATAAACCCCGAACGAAGAGATAAAGGCGTCTAAAATGAAGCCGCCCGGGCCAATAAGCAATATAAATAAAATCAGAACAATCGTAAACCATACATTGAACCGGCTTAAAAGCTGAATTCCTTTATGAATACCGGTGACGGCGGATATAGAAGCTACAGCTACAAGACCGGCAATAATCATAAACTGTGTCGGATAATTGTTTGGGATCCCCATAAGGGTCTCAAAGCCATAGCCAGCCTGGGTACCTAAAAAGCCAATAGGACCGATAGTGCCGGCAGCTACCGAAACGATCGAACACACATCCACGATCGTGCCAAGCGGACTGTGAATAGCGATTTTTTCGCCGAAGACCGGATAAAGAAGCGTCCGTGGACGAAGAGGCATGCCTTTATCGTAATGTGCATGCATTAACACTATAGTACTAAGCGTTCCGAGAATAGCCCAGGCGAGAAATCCCCAGTGTAGAAAGCTTTGAGCGAGTGCGGGCTGTATTGCTTCGGAGGAACTGCTTTCCAGCCCGGAAAATACCGGTGGCAGATCCATGAAATGATAAATAGGCTCGGCTGCAGCCCAGAAAACCCCACCGCCGGCCAGCAGGGTACACATAATGATGGAAAGCCATTTAAAATAGCTGAATTCCGGTTCTGCTAAATTGCCAAGGCGTACACGTCCGTATTTCGAAAAGCCGATATAGAGTCCGATGAAAAAAGTGGCAAGTAAAAGAATCTGCCAAAAAGCTCCGAAAAAGGCAACAGCCCAGTTAAAGGTGGTCGTGACAAACTGGCCGACAGCTCCTGCGTTAATAAGAGAAAAAACGACAAATAAGATCAACAGTCCACCGCTGAGAAGCGTGACCGGCCAGTCATTGTTTTTCCAATGATTCGGGGGTTGTGAAGACACAAATATTCCTACTTTCTTTTATATATGGAGTAAAGATTTATGCGGACAGAGAAAAGTCAGGACTGAAAAATCGATTTTCAGCAGCCCGACACAAAGAACATATCATAGTAGAACCAGTTGGTTTCGTCAATGAAAAAGGCTGTAAGTTTTGCAAAACCAGCAGGTTTTAAGGTAAAAGCATTCTTCTTGAGAAAAAGTGTTCTTCTGTATTAATACAGAAAGTATTTAAGTGCTCTATTTGTTAAAAAGAAGAACTCATTTTAATCGGCACCTGCGAACCTTTGATATAAAAGGAAATAAAAATTTCAAAAAATTATTATAAAACAGTTGACGAAATTTATATACTGTTATAATATAGTCTCAACAAAACAAATTGTACTATAACAGAAAACGCAGCTGCATCTCAAATTTGTTTAATCTGAAGAAAAAGGAGAGAGACATATGATTCGTCAGGAAGATGTAAAACAGATGGAAGAAGCCTGGGAGAACGAGGAACGCTGGAAAGGAATTACACGCCCATATTCAGCAGAGGATGTATTGAAGCTTCGTGGGTCGATTAAAGTAGAATATACACTCGCTGATATGGGGGCGAATCGTCTTTGGAATTTAATGCAGGAGGATCCGTTCGTACGGGCGCTTGGGGCACTTACCGGCAATCAGGCCGTGCAGCAGGTGAAAGCAGGATTGAAAGCGATTTATTTAAGCGGATGGCAGGTTGCCGCTGACGCCAACCTCTCTGGCCATATGTATCCGGATCAAAGCTTATATCCTGCCAACAGCGTTCCGCATGTAGTACAGCGTATCAACCAGGCGCTGCAGCGGGCCGATCAGATTGAGCATCTTGAAGGAAATGACGAAACAAACTTTTTTGCTCCAATCGTAGCCGACGGGGAAGCAGGATTTGGAGGCCGTCTGAACGTGTTTGAATTAACCAAATCGATGATCGAAGCGGGAGCCGCCGGTGTTCATTTTGAAGACCAGCTTGCCTCCGAAAAGAAATGCGGCCATTTGGGCGGAAAGGTATTGATACCGACGAGCACCGCTATCCAGAATCTTATTTCTGCAAGACTCGCAGCAGACGTAATGGGAGTGCCGACAATTATCGTAGCCAGAACCGATGCGAATGCGGCCGATTTGCTTACAAGCGACATTGATGCCTATGATCACTCATTTATCCGAAGCAACGAACGGACCGAGGAAGGCTTTTACCGTACGAATAATGGGCTGGACCAGGCGATTGCAAGAGGTCTTGCTTATGCACCGTACGCCGACCTTGTCTGGTGCGAGACCTCTGAACCAAACCTTGAGGAAGCACAGAAATTTGCAGACGCGATTCACGAAAAATTCCCGGGGAAAATGCTTGCCTATAATTGCTCGCCTTCCTTTAACTGGAAAGCAAAGCTGAGTGACGAGGAAATTGAAACCTTCCAGGAGCGGCTGGGCGAGATGGGATATAAGTTCCAGTTTGTTACTCTGGCCGGCTTTCACGCTCTTAACAACAGCATGTTTGAACTGGCTGGCGGCTATAAGGAGCGCGGCATGGGTGCTTATTCCGAGCTTCAGCAAAAGGAATTTGCCAACGAAGACCATGGCTACACGGCAACGCGCCACCAGCGTGAGGTTGGTACAGGATACTTCGATCAGGTAGCAACTACCATCTCAAGCGGAAAATCATCCACAACAGCGATGAAGGGCTCTACAGAATCAAGTCAGTTCAGCCGGTAAGTATTAAAAAATCATAAGGAGGTTTTTCCAATGAGAGAAACGACGATGGAGTATCAAAGCGAAATACCGACAATGATTTGCAGCGACTGCGGAGGCGAAATGACAGAGCATCAGGAAACACCAATGATCCAGTGCGATCACTGCTTAAGTAAAACTGAAGAATAACAGAAAAGATACGGCCGGTGTCCCGCGTTACAGCAGGGCGCCGGCTTTTTTGCTGTATACATATGTAAAAGAAGTAACTGAAGTGGGGAACAAAAAAGAGCCTCAGGATTTCCATACAGTGGAAGTCCCGAGGCGGCGGAAAAGCAGTTATTTGGTCTCTGCTTTTAAACGATTCTTAGCTTCTCTACGGCGTTTATGCAGGATAGGCTCGGTGTAGCCGTTTGGCTGATTGTACCCCTTGAATACTAAATCACATGCAGCCTGAAAGGCGGTTGATTGTTCAAAGTCCGGGCTCATCGGACGGTATTCGGGGTCATGGGCGTTTTGTTCATCTACAACAGCGGCCATTCGTTTGAATGTATCCATTACCTGCTGCCTGGAGCAAATATGATGGTGAAGCCAGTTGGCAATATGCTGGCTGGAGATGCGAAGCGTTGCCCGGTCTTCCATAAGAGCAACGTTGTTGATATCAGGCACCTTAGAGCAACCAATGCCAAGCTCAACCCAGCGTACAACATATCCAAGAATGCCCTGGGCGTTGTTATCAAGCTCTTCCTGGATTGCAGCCGGGGACCAGTCTGGCCTGTCGGCAACAGGTATAGTTAAAATAGAATCAAGATGGGATTCAGAGATCTGCTTTAAATCTTTTTGAACCTCTGGGACATCGACCTGATGATAATGGAGAGCGTGCAGTGTGGCGGCCGTTGGTGACGGCACCCAGGCGGTGGAAGCCCCGGCTTTTAACTGCCCGTCTTTCTGATCCATCATCGCTGCCAGCTGCTCAGGCATTGCCCACATACCTTTACCGATCTGAGCACGCTGTTCGAAGCCGGCAGCAAGTCCAGTCTGTACGTTTGATTTTTCATAGCTTCCGAGCCAGGCAGAGGTTTTCATTTCGCCTTTCCGGATCATCGGTCCAGCCTCCATGGAGGTGTGAATTTCATCTCCGGTCCGGTCCAGAAAGCCTGTGTTAATGAACATTACCCGGTCTTTTACTTCTTTAATGCATGCTTTCAAATTAATCGTTGTTCTCCGTTCCTCGTCCATAACACCTATTTTCAAGGTATGGCGTTCCAGGTGGAGCATGTCTTCAATACGGTCAAACAGTTTGTCTGCAAAGGCAGCTTCTTTAGAACCGTGCATTTTTGGTTTTACAATATAGATGGAGCCTTCGCGGGAATTTTTGTATTTTCCGTTCCCAAGCAGGTCGTGTTTGGCGATCAAGCTCGTAATGACCCCATCCATAATGCCCTCAGGAATTTCTTCTTCCTTTTTGTTCAATATGGCGTCGGTCGTCATCAAATGGCCAACGTTCCGGTTCAGCATGAGAGAACGGCCTGAAAGAGTAAATTCTTCGCCTGCAGGAGACGTGTAGCTGCGGTCGGGGTTCATAATACGGGTCACTGTTTTGTCGCCTTTTTGGAAATGGGCTTTAATATCTCCTTTAATGAGCCCGAGCCAGTTTCGGTAAACGAGCGTTTTATCTTCAGCATCTACAGCGGCTACAGAATCCTCGCAATCCATAATAGTCGTGAGCGCAGACTCGACGGCCAGATCTTTTACTCCGGCCGGATCGGTCCTGCCAACCGGGTGGCCGTAATCAATTTGAATTTCGATGTGCAGCCGGTGATGCTTTAAAAGAACGGCTACCGGCTGGGCACTGGCGCCCTGATAACCTGCAAATTGTTCAGGATATTGAAGCTGATCCTTGCTGCCATCCTGAAAAGAAACTTCGAGGCTGCCATTTTCGATCGAGTAGCTGGTGGCGCTCTTGTGGGAATGGCTGCGCAAAGGAAAGTATTCATCTAAAAATTGTTTGGCATAAGCAACGACTTTTTCTCCGCGTACGGGGTTATAGGCTTTCTGCTGCTCTGCCCCGCCTTCGTCATTGATGATATCGCTTCCATATAAAGAATCGTAAAGACTCCCCCAACGGGCATTAGCAGCGTTAATGGCGAAGCGTTCGTTACTGATGGGAACGACAAGCTGCGGCCCAGCCTGCATAGATATTTCTTCGTCCGTTTGCTCAGTTGCAATTTGAAAATCGTCCGGCCCCTGTTCAAGGTAACCGATACTTTCGAGAAACGTCCGGTACTGATCCGGGTCCCACCGTGAGTGAGCCTGGTGCCATTCGTGAATCTGATTCTGCAGGTTATCTCTCGTGTGCAGAAGCACTTCGTTTTCAGGAGTCAAATCGTGAACAATCTGTCCGAAGTCCTGCCAAAATTGTTTTTGTTCCAATCCAGAGCCGGGAAGCACTTCTTCATTAATAAATTGATATAAAGAAGGGTGTACATGAAGGCTGCCTGCCGATCGATACGTCGTCATACTATTCCTCCTTCAAAGTAAGGGAACAGAAAAAGCTGCTCCCAGGATATAATATCATTGTATTATAACAGTTATGTAAATATCAATACTGTTATATAAAATTATAAACTTCGTCAAACGAATTTTTCTTTAGTATAGTGGAGGCACTGTGAATTAAAGTTAAGAAAGGAAGAGAAAATGACCCCGCAAATAGTGCAATTCCTTGTTACGGCTCACCTTTCATTGATAGTCCTCCTGCTCGTGTTATTCGTTTCTGCGAATATTTTTTACCAGACGGGAAGAAACAAATTTGCTTTAGGAGTGCATTACACACTCCGGGGTGCATATTTGCCTGGATTAATTTCTGGCGGGCTGCTTATAGGACTGACACCGGATTTTCCGGCAATATTTTTAAAAGCTGCTTCAGGACTGTTAACCCTTATTTTTATGGAAATTCATCTCAATCATATTATCGGCAGTGAACACCGCCCCAGGTTCGCTTTTCTAACGTATTCTATGATTGTGTTCACGATCGTATTAGGCATAGTGTTTCCCGTTGGTATATCCGTTATGGAGTAAAACCAGTAATGAGCAGCTCTTATGCTGACGCTTAAGAGCTGCTGGCGAAATGAGGTGTACATGAGCAGGGAAACGGGATAGAATAACTAACGTATGCAGAAAATGTAAAATTGCATGCGAATGCACGGTTATCTCAAGTAGAAAGGTGTTCCTTATATATGATTCAAAATCCAAAAGGAAAAGAGCGGATCGGGCTGGCGTTGATTCTTAGTATGCTTGCGATCCTTGGACCGCTCAATATTGATATGTACCTGCCAAGCTTCCCGGGAATAGCGGAAGATTTGAACGCCCGCGCTTCTATGGTGCAGCTTAGTTTAACTGCCTGTCTTGTAGGGCTTGCAGTTGGTCAGGTGATTGTCGGGCCGATTAGTGATGCGAAAGGAAGAAGAAAGCCGCTGCTGGTTTCTATCACATTGTTTGCGGCTGCTTCGTTTATTTGTGCAATCGCACCGAATATATACATATTGATTGCTGCTCGGCTGCTGCAGGGTTTAACCGCTTCTGCCGGTATTGTCGTTTCACGGGCAGTGGTAAGGGACATTTTCAGCGGCCGGGAGCTGACAAAGTTCTTTTCCTTATTGATGGTTATTAATGCTATCGCCCCGATGGCAGCACCGATGATCGGGGGAGCTATTTTGCTTCTTCCGTTTTCAAACTGGTCGACAATTTTTCTTTTTCTTGCGGCCGTAGGGATTGCCATTGTCGTTACGATTGGTTTTCGGCTCGAGGAGACTCTTCCGGAGGAAAGAAGGACGCCGAGTTCACTCAAATATACGATCCGCACTATTGGTGATCTGTGGAAGGATCGTTCTTTTATAGGCTATGCCTTAACGCTTGGCTTCGTGCATGGCGGAAGCTTTGCTTACGTTTCCGGCACGCCGTTTGTTTATCAGGAGATCTACGGGGTTTCTGCCCAGGTATTCAGTGTATTATTTGGCATCAACGGTCTCGCGATTATCACCGGCAGCTTTTTAATAGGCCGGCTGGCAGGCATTATTGCTGAACGCAAACTGCTGCGCACAGCCGTAATCACGGCGGTAAGCGCAAGTTCTTTTCTTCTCGTGATGACAATCATTGAAGGACCGCTTGCGCTGCTTGTCATTCCCATCTTCATTTATATGACAGCGATGGGAATGGTGCTGACAAGCTCGTTTACACTGGCAATTGCCAAACAGGGTCACCGGGCAGGGAGTGCAAGCGCGCTGCTCGGTATGCTTCCGCTCTTGATTGGCTCGATAGTTTCCCCGCTTGCCGGTATTGATGAAACAACGGCTGTCCCAATGGGGTTTATTATGTTTATTACGACTGTTTTTGGACTCACAGCCTTCAGTACACTCAGTGAACGCCCGCAAAAAGAATAAAAATAAGCCGGCACGCTGTTTTATTTAGCGTGCCGGTTTTTATATCAGGCGTCTTTTAGGATTGAATGTTTTTTAATTTATCCGGTGTTACATCGTTACCTTCCGGGTCCTGCACGGTGGTGGTAAGCAGAGTCGCCTCCATCGATCCGCGGATCATCTGAAGGTACTCTTCACGAAGCTGCTTTTGCTCCTGCTGCTCTTGTACAGTCAGTCCCTGATTCACCTTTTTTCTCGCCAGTTCATTAATGCGAGGAAGCGTTGCGATCATGTGAATTCCCCTTTCTTTTTATACCCATACATGTATATGGTATAAAAGTAGTATAGCAGAAGCCTGCTGCATATGCAAGTCGGAGCAGCAGGCGCCCTTTAATGCTTTAATTCCTGAAATTTAGTGACGGCTTCCACACGGTTGCTTACTTCAAGCTTATCGAAAATAACTGAAATATAGTTTCTTACAGTGCCGTTGGTGAGGGAAAGCTGCCGGGCTATGGCTGTAGTGCTTTTCCCCTCTGCGATTAAAGCGAGTACTTCTTCTTCACGTTTAGTAAGTGTAGCGGCAGTGTTATATGCAAGATCCACTAAATCAGGGGAATAGACTTTTCTCCCGCTCATAATAATGCGGATAGACTGAGCCAGTTCTTCACTCGGGCTGTCCTTCAAAAGGTAGCCGCTGATTCCCGCTTTTCGGGCCCGTTCAAAATAACCGGTGCGGGCGAAGGTGGTGAGAATGATAATTTTGCACGTGCTTTCCTTTAGTTCCTCTGCAGCCTCTAACCCGCTTTTTACCGGCATTTCAATATCCATAATGCAAACATCGGGCTGCTCATTTTCAATAAGAGTCAAAGCTTCCTGTCCATTTTCCGCCTTTCCGACCACTTCCATATCCTCTTCTAAATCAAGAAGAGAACCGAGCGCTCCTAAAAGCATCTGTTGATCCTCCACGATCACTATTCTTATCATAGCTGGCGGCTCCTTCATTTAATTTGCTGAACGACCAGGGGCGCTTGAATCGCAAGCTTTGTGCCCCCGGAGGAATAATAATCCAACTGGCCGTTGATGAAACCGAGGCGTTCTTTAATACCCTGCAGACCGCTTTCGGACCACGATTTCTGATCAGAGGACATGCCTTTGCCGTCGTCTTCGACTGTAAGTGAAAGACTGGTGGTTGATTGATCAATCGTAATATAACAGTTTGTGGCTTCGCTGTGTTTGACAACGTTGGTGACAGCTTCCTTTAAACACATACTGAGCACGTTTTCAATGAGAGGCGGGGCTTCGTTAAAGCTGGCGCTCCCTGTTACATGAAGAGTAATACCGGCGGCCTGGAGAATCTCTTCTACGCGGAGGAGTTCGTCGCTCAGCTTGGCCCCTTTCATATCTGATACAAGCTCGCGAACTTCTTTTAATGCGGTTCGGGCGGTCTGGTGAATGTCTGTTAACTCTGCCTGAGTCCGCTCAGGTTTAGTGTCTATTAATTTTCCTGCGAGTTCACTTTTTAAACCAATCAAAGAGAGCTTCTGCCCAAGAGTATCATGCAGGTCTCTGGCAATCCGCTGCCGCTCTTCAAGAACCACGAGCTGGGAAATGCGTTGGTTAGCCTGGTGAAGCTCGGTTTCAAGCTTTTCACGCTTATTCCGGTTGTAGATGTTAAAAGGAAGAAGAATGACGCCGATAACACTGATCGCAATAAAGGGAAGCTGCATCATGAACAGTTCATTTTGGACGTAAAAACCTATAATAACAGCGGTCAGGGTAGTGATAAGGTGGAGAACGTATAAGGTGATAAAACCGGCTTTATGCTGGATATTGCCGATAAAGAAAGCCAAAAACAGGGAAAAATAAACATAACCGAAATAAAGAGTCATTCCGATGCTGATCAGCATTTCAATGCTCACAGATAAATAAACCGTCCAGCCTTTTTTAATGAAAGATAAACGATAGGTTGTAAAGAATAGAAGAATCATAAAGACACCGAGGGTAATTTCAAAGTACGTAGCGGAGCGGATAATAAAATAAAATGGCAGTAAACAGAAAATGATCCAGGCGTACAAGCTGAGTCCCGTACTTTTTGGAAATATATCGAACCAGTGATGCATAAACGGGCTCCTTTTTCATGAGGCGTAGCACTTCTTTATATTAAGTATAACAAACCCCTCTCTGTAACAGAGAAGGGTTTGTTTTTAAGATTTTTTATCAGCTGGTGCTGGAGAGGTTCTAGAAGCCTCTGCCTGTCTTTTGCTTCGGATATTTGCTTCCTTGAAGCTGACAAAGGTTTTATTTGTTTCATCGTACAGCCGGAACCGAATGGATGTGAGGCTTGTCCTAAGAGTAATCTTTGTAGCCTGCTGCAGTGGTTCAATGTTTTCATGGGTTTTTGGCAAATTATAGTTTGGCACACGTGGACTGAGGTGATGCACGTGATGGTAGCCGATATTGCCGGTAATCCACTGAAGCACCTTTGGAAGCTCGTAGTAAGAGCTTCCGTCTACGGCAGCTTTTACAAAGTCCCATTTGTCTTCGTTTTCAAAGTAGGAGTCTTCAAATGTGTGCTGGACATAAAACAACCAGATGCCGAGAAACCCTGCTGTGAAAAGCATAGGGATCTGAATAGTGAAAAAAGCAGCCCAGCCGACAAGCCAGATTAACAAAGCGTAAATAACTACAATAGAAATATTGGTGAAATACGTGTTCAGGCGTTCTTTTCTTTTCGCATTTTTACGGTTGAAGCGGTTCTCCACGAGAAACAGGTAAAATGGCCCTAAAAAGAAAAGCACGAATGGGTTGCGGTACATGCGATAGCTGAGCCGGAGCCATTTGCTGGCGTTTTGGTATTCCTCGACGGTCATGACCCAAACATCTCCGGTGCCCCGTTTGTCGAGGTTGCCGCTGGTGGAATGGTGCATCATATGGCTTCTTTTCCATTTTGCGTATGAGAAATGAGTAATGATCCCGGTTAACGTACCAATCCGGTCATTCGCTTTGCTGCTTTTGAAAAATGAACCGTGTGTGCAATCGTGAAAGATGATAAAGGTACGGACGACAAAGCCTCCGGCGACGATCGCAATGGCTGCACTGATAAAAGGAGATATGAAATAAGCTCCGTATGCAAGCGCCCAGAGGGCCAGGAGAGGAAGAATGGAGTTAAATAATTGAATAATACTTGCTTTATGGTCAGAATGTGCGTAAGGGGCAGCACTTTTTTTCAATTGCATTTGTTCTTGTCTGCTCATGGTTAATCGCTCCCTGCTTTATGGGGTGTATCTCTATAAATAGAATATAAAATTTTGACTCCGTCTGTAAGTCATAGACGTCAGGGAGAAAAAATGACAAATGTCATATACGGGCTGAATGAAGCGGAAGGAAATGGAATATGTATAAAATCGGCCATCGTATATATGGTTTTGCCTTGCTTAAATAATTGGCAGACCAAAGCCTCTGAACACTTTAGGAGCTCAGAGGCTTATGTTTTATAAAGCGTAGTTTGTGCGCAGTGCATGGGTCAGCTCTGAAACGATATCGATATCTTTAAAGCTGATGCCAAGCTGGACAGCCGTCTGGGCCATTTCCGGACGCATGCCGCACAGCGTAGTCTTTACCCCAACCAGCTTTAAGGCGGTGGCAAGCTGCATGATGCGCTGAGCAACGAATGTGGTGATGTCACGAACGCCGGAAAGGTCAATATACAGACGTGTTAATTCGCTCTCGGTGCACTGCTTTAACGTATGCTCCACAATAACCTGTCCCCGCTGTTCATCGATATGGCCAATGAGCGGAAGGAGGCCGGTTTTCTTTTGAATCAAAATGATCGGGGAGGAAAGCTCCATGATCATTGCCTCTTTCAGCTGCATCTGTTCGTTCATATGATAAATGGCTTCTTTCATGAACGCCCGCCCGGCGTAATCGAAAGCCTGGAGTGCTTTGCGCTGCCAGTCGAGCACGTGATCGATGGGAATTGATTCCTCATATTGATGAACAAACAGGCGGATCTGTTCTAAAATGGCGTTGCGGTAATAAGTAAATTCTTCCTGAATGGTCAGCATTGGCTGCCACATTTCCTTATTTTCCTCCACAATGTCACTGATTTTTTCTTCAAAGTGCTCGTAAAACTGGGTTTCTTCCTCCTGAAATACATGAATAAGCTCCTGGGCAAAGACTTTTTTCATTTCTTCGAGCTTTTGACTTGTATAATCATCGGAAGGGGGGTCGGGAAAAGAATCGGCAGAAGATGTGCCACGCATCGTATCTATATGCTCAATCAAATAATCGTATAAGGAGCCGTCGGCTTTTTCCTGATTAAATTGCACGGTCGTTTTCCTCCAAAATGAAAGTATGGTGCGGATTGGTCTAATTATAGAGCCTGGAAGGAAAAGTCACAAGTTTTTTATCCGTATTCATACCACATGATTCCCATCGTTTCAGCCCCGCCGTGAACACCGATTACCGGGCTGAGAGGGCAAAGGTGAATCGTGAGGTCAGGGGAGAGGTTCTGCAGCTCTGTTTTCCATGTCTCTGCTTTTTCCTTCGTTGTCGTATAAATAATACTCATGTCCTCGACCTGATAGGAGGCTATGGCTTCTTTAGCAATTTGCAGCAGCCGGCTTTCCGCCCGTTTCCGGGTTCGTATTTTTTCAAAAGGAACAATCTGGCCACCATCAAAGGTAAGAAGAGGGTGGATCTTCAAAAGCGTGCCAAGGATCAGCTTTCCGCGGGAGATTCTGCCTCCTTTGTGTGCCTGTTCGAGGCTTCCGAGCAGCAGATAGCCTCTGGCGTGCCCGGCCATCTCTGTTAACCGCTGATGTATTTTCTCCGGCGTGTGCCCTTCGTCTGCTAATTGCGATCCTCTCGTCAGCAGCGGGCGGATGCTGCCGGCGCCCATCTTCGAATCCACAGTGAAGAGCGGAAATCCGGTCATATCTGCTGCGAGCTGGGCTGTCTGAAGAGTGCCGCTTAAATGACTGCTGATATGTATGGCAATTCCTGCATCATAAGAATCCTTCAGCTGTTCAAACAGTTCGGAAAAACTGCCTACAGATGGCTGGCTGGTCGTAGGGAATACTTCTTCATGCGGCAGCCGCTCATAAAATTCATCCGTTGTAATTTCAATATTTTCTTTATAGCTTTCGTTTTCAAACACAACAGATAAGGGAACAATATGAATATTATATTTTGCGGCCGTTTCTGCATCGATAGAACTGGTACTGTCTGTAATCCAGGCTATGCGCTGTGTCATCATCCACCTCTTTTTTATGTTAATTTGACAACGTTTTCACCGGTCTTGAATATATTATACATATTTCTGTATGGGAATTCGAATGAAACCCCCGCAGGTCCATATAAAAACGAGGGTAAAGAAAAACATGTTCGGGACCCATGCGGGTGCCAGAACATGCTTTAATTAAAAAACGGGGAGATTAGAGAAAATCCAATTACGACAGTGAACAAAATCGTCATATGGTTCAGCGAAAAAATAAACATAGTAGTTGCCCATTTTTTACTGTCCATCCGCCGGTAGCATATAAAGCTTGCAGCAAGCCAGGCCGCGCTTAATACGAAGGAAACGCCAACGATAAAGCTGCTGACAGGAAGGAAAAGAAAGCTCGAGAGCGTTAACAGAACAAGGTATACGTTTGTCTGAATATAGGTCCGCCGGTTTCCTTTGATTACTGGAAGCATAGGAATATTTGCTGCTTTGTACTCGTCATGTCTGCGTATGGCGATGGCATAGAAGTGCGGCATCTGCCATAAAACCATAATAACGAAAAGGCCGAGAGCTGCCGGGTGGAAAAAGTCATTGGAAATAGCTGCCCAGCCGATAAGCGGGGGCACTGCTCCGGAAATACTCCCAATCTCTGTATTGTAGATCGTGCGCCGCTTGCTCCACATTGTATATGGAACAACATAAAAGAATAAGCCTGTAAATCCGAAGAAGGCGGCGAGCGGTGAAGCCGCATATAAGAAGCCTAAGCCTGCAAGTGTCATAACAATTCCCAGTATAAGTGCATTTTTCAGCTGCATCCGGCCAGTCGCCGTAGGGCGGTTCTTCGTCCGGTCCATGATCTTATCAATGTCGCGGTCGTATAAGTTGTTAAACGTGCCGGCAGCGCCGATAACAAGACCTGAGCCAAGCGTGGCAAGGACTATCGCTCCGATTTTTTCGGAAAAAGCGATGTTGTGAATATATAAAGCAAGGGTAATCCCTGCAAACATAACGATTAAATTGGATTTGATAATCCCGGTTTTAATCGTTTCCGCCAGTACTTTACGAAGTGCCTGTTTCGGGGCAGCGAGGGATCCTTGTTGAACCGTGCGTTCGATATTTTCCGATTTCATTTTATTCCCCCCAACCGTGTTCATCCGATACTAATGTATCACATATGTCGTTAAATTTAGAGATATTGACAAAAAAGTTCGCTATCTTGTCAATTGTTTGTGAACGATTCATGACAAATTATTATATATATATGTACTTCGTACTTTTAGCAAACAAAATTATATTCTCACATTAACCGCGTGTTGGCAAGTGTTACTTCCCGGGTGTTCCGGGCACAGGAGTCCATAAAAATGCTTTTGTGTGCGCTTATTCCCGGCCGGCCGTACAAAAGCCGTCCGGCAGGGGGACGGCAGGATTATCAGCTGCTTTTAGTTTTTAATTCATGGAGCATGTCATGCACAGCGTGAGCGACGCCGTGTTCAGTATTCGTTTTTGTAGAAAAGCCGGATGCCTCCTTAACCTCCGGAACGGCATTTCCCATGGCGACGCTCCGGCCGGCCATTTGGAGCATATTCAAATCGTTAAAGTTATCCCCGAGAGCCATAACGTCTTCAAGGGAGATTCCGCGTCCGAGCGCGAACTCCTGAAGGGCAAAGCCTTTTTGGGCACGTACATGATTTAATTCAAGGTTTCCCATGCCCGAAGAAGTCAGAGCGAGCTCGTTATCACCCCGGAGCTCGTATTTCATCCGCTCGAGAACGGAAGCCTCTGAAGAAAAGGCGAGCATTTTATACACATCGAGGCCCTCGTAATCGAGTATTGAAAAGAAATCGTCTGCGAACTGGAAATTTTCATCCTCAAGCCGGCGCTCGGCATACTGTTCTGCTGCAGCTGTTGTCAGCTCGGGGTGCGCGGTCTGCAGCATTCCTACAACGATACTCATATATGCTTCTCTTGAAGGGGCGAAAATTCCCTGGCTGGTAAACAGTTCAATATAAGAACCGGCAGCGTGATGCACGGTTAAAATTCGTTCGCAGGAGCTTTCTGATATTGGGGCAGAACGCTGTATTTCTTTCCGGTTTTTGTAAGTGACTGCCCCGTTCATACTGATAATTGGGTAGGACAGACCGGCGGACGCCAATGGCCTGTGTGCTGCTTCGTAGGTTCTCCCTGTGGCAATCACAATATCAATGCCTTGTGCCGAAGCAGCCTGAAGCGCTTCGGCGTTCTCTTTACTGATTTCTCCGTTCTGATCCAGCAATGTTCCGTCCATATCCGTTGCAATTAGTTTCATTTCTTCTCCTCCGATATGCTCCAGGTCTGTTGACTCCGTTTTAATTATTACCTCCTATTATCGAACAATTCACCTAAGTCATCAACTTTTTTGTTTTCAGCAGGAACGCTGGGACTATAAAAACATCGACAGCTTATCTTACAAGGTGATTGAAGAATTCGTAAGGTTTCTACAGACTGATAGTAGCTTATGAAAATTTCGGAAAACATATTTCGCTCTGCGGGAGGGCGGTTTCTAACATGAAAAAACAGCATGTAGTCATTATAGGAGGAGGGCTTGCGGCGATCCGGTTAATGGAACAGCTGCGTGAGCGGGCGGCCCGGGTGCATATTTCTATTTTCAGTAAAGAAAAAACGCTCCCATACAACCGGATTCAGCTTTCATCCTATTTAAATGGAGAAATAACAGAAGACGACTTAACAACCTATACAAATAAATGGTTCCGCCGGAATAATATATCTTTTCATCCGGGAGAGCCGGTCGAGCATGTGTTAAAAGAGGAAAAGAAAATCGTGACGGCTGGCGGAGAACACTCATACGATCATTTAGTTTTCGCTACAGGATCATCGCCGCTCATCCCCCCGGTGGAAGGTGTAGAAAAAGAGGGAGTATTTCCTTTTCGCACGCTTGAAGACTGCCGCAGGCTTGTAGAAGCAGCTGAATGTAAACGCCGGATTCTGGTTATTGGCGGAGGTCTGCTTGGGCTTGAAGCGGCTAATGGATTGAGCCGCTTCGATGCAGAAGTGACTGTCATACAGCGGGCGGATAACATTATGGACCGCCAGCTTGACCGGCAGTCTGCCGCCATGCTGCAGGGAAAACTGGAACGGCGCGGAGTGAAATTTTTGCTGAGTAAAGACGTTACTTCTATTTTGGGGCTCCGGAAGGTATCAGGAATTGCTTTTGGGGACGGGACACACATGGAAGCAGACATGGTGGTATTTGCAATCGGGATCCGGCCGCAGCTGAAGCTTGCAGAGGCATCCGGTATTGAAACGAACCGCGGAATAATCGTGAACGATCAAATGGAGACAAGTGACAAGCACATATACGCAATAGGCGAATGTATAGAACATGACGGCCGGACATACGGTCTGGTACAGCCGGTGAACGAACAGGCGGATGTACTGGCCCGGCGTTTAAGCGGCGAGCATAAAGCCTACTATAAAGGGTCAAGTACTTCAGCAAAGCTGAAAATATCCGGGGTGGAGTTGTTTTCTGTCGGCTCTCTGATAGAGGATGAAGCTACAAAATCATGGGTGCTTCATGATGAAGAGAATGAGCTTTATAAAAAAATAGTTTTTCGTCATAAAACGGTCCAGGGAGCTGTGCTTTACGGAAATACGACTAACAGCGATCTGTTAAAGAGCCTGGTGATGACGGACAAACCAATCAATGCTTCGGAGAAAAAACAGCTGCTGTCAGCAAGCAGCGAGCCGGCCGGTTTTCTACTGGAAATGCCGGGATCTGACACGGTGTGTGCCTGTAATAATGTAAATAAAAATACCATTATCCAGGTCGTTCAGGAGAAAGAACTGACCACGCTGGATGAAGTGAAAACCTGTACAGGAGCTTCCACCTCCTGCGGGGGCTGCAGCAGCATGGCAGAGGGATTGCTGAAGCTTGCCTGTGAAGGGAAGGTGGAAGCGGAAAACAAGGCAGAAGCGCTGTGCGGATGCACGGGGCTTGACCATCCTACGTTGATTAACCGGCTGATGGAAGTAAAACCGTCGACGCCGGAGGAAGCGATGGAGGCGTTAAACTGGAAAACGTCTGAAGGCTGCGAAATGTGCCGGCCTGCCATTGCGTACTATCTATATATGATCCAAATGAAGCAGGGAGAGCTTTCAAGCAATGAAACGCTGCCATTTACATATTCGCCGTACATTTCCCTGGAGGCGGATGGGACCTATACTCTGCAGCCGATCATGAAGGCAGGAATTATATCTCCTGAGCTGATCAAAAATTTAAATGCCGTTATCGAAAAATACCAGTTGAGCTATTTTCACATTACAGCGGGCGGACGCATACAGCTCCCTTATGTAGAGGACGAAGATGTGGTGGAGGTATGTGACAGCCTGGATATTCCCCTCCTTAACTTTCCAGGTTTTCAAATGACGGCTGTTCAGAGTGTATTCAAGGACCGGATCCGGGAGC
Organism: Marinococcus sp. LNHM4E3-1; assembly: GCF_056034405.1. Taxonomy (NCBI): domain Bacteria; kingdom Bacillati; phylum Bacillota; class Bacilli; order Caryophanales; family Bacillaceae; genus Marinococcus; species Marinococcus sp. LNHM4E3-1. Next base: position 105,486 of record NZ_JBQLID010000002.1, read on the forward strand.
GTCACAATCCCGGAATGGTACCGTACGCTCTGGAGCTCGAGGAACCGGTGGAAGCTGTTCCTTTTCCCGATACGCTCCGTTTTGTCATGCTGGAGGGTTTTTCAATTCTTGAAGGTAATCACGTTGACGCCGGACTGCTTAAAATGGAAGACAAGTGGGAGTTTCATATTCATTTTGAGGAAAAGTCCGTGCTGCTGTTCTCAGCCCCTACCTTTATGGAAATAAAAGAGTATATTTGGGCGCTGCTTCAATATTACCGGGAAACAGCGTTTTTTAAGGAATCATTTGCCGGATGGTGCGGGCGTATGACCGTTATTCATATACGGGAAGGACTCTTTGATCCGGAGACAAGAGAGCAGCTGCTCCACCAGTTAAGTGTCTGTTTGAAGAAGCCGCTGCCGTATCATTTTTCGATTCCAGAAGGGAGTACAGTTCATGAATGATTTCGGATCCAATTACGGACAAACAATAGAGCCGGCGGTGCTCGAAGAAAACCGGCATCAGGCTCAGTGCCCTTTCTGCAGTATGCAGTGTAAAAAGGAAGTAGTGGAGCAGATCACTACAAAAGGCATTAAATATAAAACCGTAGGTGTGGATAACCCCACCACGCACGGCCGGTTATGTGTCAAAGGTCACTCCGCCTACCAGCACGTTATTCATGAAGACCGGATTACGATGCCGATGAAAAAAGTGAACGGCCGGTTTAAGTCCATTGAATGGGACGAAGCCCTGGATATTATTGAACAGCGGACGAAGGAAATTCAAAACGCCTCCGGCAAAGATGCTTTATCGGTATACGGCGGAGGCTCGCTTACGAATGAAGAATCCTATCTGCTCGGCAAATTTGCCCGTGTTGGGCTGCAGACAAAATACATTGATTACAACGGCCGGTTCTGTATGTCTTCTGCTGCCTCGGCGGCGACAAAGACGTTCGGAGTCGACCGCGGTTTTACCAACGGCATTGAGGAAATTCCAAACTCAAAATGCATTATACTCGCCGGTACTAATATTGCGGAATGCCAGCCAACCATTATGCCGTATTTTGAACAGGCGAAACAGAACGGATCCTTTATTATTGTGATTGATCCGAGGGTGACAGAGACAGCTAAAATGGCAGACCTGCATCTGCAGCTGAAGCCCGGGGAGGACTGGTCTTTGACAACCGCGCTTTTAAAAGTGATTTTTGATAAAAGCCTGCAGAATAAAGAGTTTCTGCAGAACCGTACAGAAGGTGCTGAAGAGCTTGAAGCTTACGTGCGCCAGTACAGCGTAGAGGAGCTTGCAAGACGGGCAGATGTGCCCCGCGGCGACATTGAGCAGGCGGCCACGATCTTCGCCGAAGCTGGTACAGGCATGGTATTTACTGCGCGGGGAGTGGAGCAGCAGATTGACGGGCACCAGGCTGTCCGCCATTTTATTAATTTAGCGCTGATCTGCGGCCACATCGGTAAACCAGGTGCTGGATACGGAGCGATTACCGGTCAGGCAAACGGCCAGGGAGGCAGGGAACACGGCCAGAAATCTGACCAGCTTCCGGGGTACCGCTCGATTGAAGACCCAAAAGCCAGGGAGCATATAGCTGCGGTTTGGAATGTGAATGAGAAGGATTTGCCCGGAAAAGGTGTCTCCGCCTATGAAATGATGCAGAAAACGCAGAACGGGGAAATTAAAGGGATGTTTTTAGTAGGATCCAATCCTATCGCTTCCAACCCGAACGCCTCTATTGTGAAGCAGGGGCTGGAGGCGCTTGATTTTTTAGTGGTCGTCGATTTATTTATTTCAGAAACGGCGGAATACGCCGACCTGGTCCTCCCGTCGACCGCTTATATTGAAGATGAAGGAACGCTTACGAATATGGAAGGGCGGGTGACCTGGAGACAGGGAATGCGCCCGGCTCCTGGCCAGGCAAAGCACGACTGGGAGATTTTATCGCTGATTGCTTCGCGTCTTGGTAAAGAAAAGTGGTTCAGCTACTGCTCGGCAGAAGATGTTTTCGAAGAACTGCGTCTTGCTTCAAAGGGGGGACCGGCTGATTATTACGGAATTACGTATGAACGGATTAAAAAGGAAGAGGGCGTTTTCTGGCCGTGCCCTTCCCCGGAAGAAAAAGGAAGGCAGCGCCTGTTTGATGACTCTTTTGTACATGATGGCGGCAGAGCCCGCTGCTTTACTCCAGAAAACGGTAAAGAAATTATTAAAGAACGACTGTCGGAAGCGAGACCGCTGTATTTAACGACTGGCAGGGTAATGTCGCATTACCTGACCGGGGTTCAGACTGGAAAAAGCGCCAGATTAAATGCCCGTTATTTTGAATCATTCGTCGAAATTCATCCAGAAACAGCAGAAAAGTACGGCATTAAGGAAAACGACCTTGTCACCCTGGAATCTCTGCAGGGCTCTATTGTGGTTAGAAATCAATGGTCGGAAAACATCCGGAAGGATACGATCTTCGTGCCTTTTCACTGGGCAGGCAAACAGAACGTGAACCGGCTGATTGCAGGTACACTGGATCCAGTATGCCAGATGCCGGGGTTTAAGCTGGCAGCAGTCTCCATGAAGCCGGCAGAAGCGCAAAAACAAAAAGTATAATAGATACAACGAACGCTGCCGGAATCGACAGCGTTCTTTTTTGTGCCGGAATGGTGTCTATTTAATAAATAAAAAACCAGCTCCTGTACCGGTTGTGAACGGCACGGGAGCTGGTCGGGGTTTGTGGCTGACATGGCAGGCAGTGGCCTCTGCAGCCCGCGGAGCGTTTATCCCTAATAGAGAAACGCTCCGCGGGCCGGCCTGGTAAACCAGGACCGGGCCCTCACTCAGCGGTCTTTATCAGAAACCTGGCTGGCGTAGGAAACGGCTTCCTTCGAGCGGAGGGCCGCTCCTTTTGCTTTTTCTTTAAGCAGCTGATCCTCCTTCGAGAGGTAGTAGTCGTCGGCAAAGGAATTTTCCGGTTCTTCGAGTGTAAAATAGCATATGATAAAGCTTACGAAAGCCCCGCCGGCCAGAATGAAGAAAAACTGGCTCGGGGTGACGAACGTATAAAGCGTTAAATATACGCTTGCACCGATGCTTCCATATGCTCCGGTCATGCCGGCCACCTGTCCGGTGACCCGTTTTTTTACCATTGGAACCATTGCGAAGGTGGCGCCTTCGCCTCCCTGCACGAATAACGAAGTAAGGACCGTCATGAGGACAGCGAGTATTACCGGCCAGCCGGAGTTGATCATGCCCATGCCGCACATGCCGATCACGATGCCAAACATGTAAACGAGCATCACCTTGCGCCGGCTTCCAAGGCGGTCGGATAGTACACCGCCAAGCGGACGGGCAAGCAGGTTCACGAAGGCAAATGAAGCTGCAATAAGACCGGCTGTGGACGGTGTAAGGGAGAAGGTGAGCTGGAAGAACATAGGGAGCATCGATACAATCGCGAGCTCTGCACCGAAGTTGGCGAAATAAGTACTGTTCAGCGCTCCAACGTTTTTGAAATTGTATTGATCGTCTTTTGCTATGCCTTGTTTAATAATAGGAACGTTTACTTTGACGATCATATAGATTTGATAAATTAATACGATACCTACAGCTGTGAAAATGCCGTATACAATAGATGTGGAGATAAAGCCCATATCGAAGACTCTCCAGGCGCTAAGGGCTACGGCACCGCCGACAGGTATCGTCCAAAACATCAGTTGAGCCATGTCTTTCCAGGAGCTCACTTCCATGGCACCGGACCGCTTCGGTTTAATAAGCGTGTGACCTTCCGGTGTGTCGCGGACATTTAAATAGAAAACAATACCATAAATAAAGCAGATAACCCCGGTAAAGGCGACCGCGTATCTCCAGCTGTCATCGCCTCCGATAAGGGTAATGGCGAGCCACGGGAGAATAATAGCTCCTGCTGCTGAACCAAAATTGCCCCAGCCGCCGTAGATCCCTTCAGCAAATCCGACGTGCTTAGGCGGGAACCATTCTGCGATCATTCGGATACCGACAACAAAGCTTGCGCCAATACTTCCTAGTACAAGCCGACTGATGGCAAGCTGTGCCCAGGTGCTGCCGAATGCAAAAATAAATGTAGGCACCGCCATAATAATCAACAGTGTGGAAAAGACGACCCGCGGGCCAAATCGGTCGAGGAGTGAGCCGATAATGATCCGGGCCGGAATAGTCAGGGCTACGTTCATAATTCCGAGGGCGGCGATATGTTCAGTTGTGAGCCATCCAAGGTCAGCCATCATAGTGGTCGCGAGTGGAGCCATGTTGTACCAGGCGAAAAATGAGATGAAGAACGCAAACCAGCAGAAATGAAGAATTTTAATACGTTCATCCTGAAAGCGGAAAAGGTCTTTAATAGTCAAAAGGAGAACCTCCTAAGGTGGGGTAATTATTTTTGGTTTATTCAAAAAACAATTGACAGCTGACACTCGCATACTTATTTCTCAGGAAGTTCGCCGATGCGGGCAAAGAAGATTTATTTTAAAAGCAGATAAACCATGTTGTTTTCAATTCTTATATCATAGGAGGCGGTACAGCCTTCATCCGCTCCCTGGGCCTGTCCGTCGTTTAGGCTGATTTTCCAGTCGTGAAGCGGGCAGAAGACATGTTCTCCGCTGACAATCCCCTGGGAAAGAGGTCCTCCTTTGTGAGGGCATTTATTTTCCAGGGCGAAAATGGTGTTTTCTTTAGTCTTAAAAATGGCTATTGAAGTTTCTTCAATAATCACTTCTTTAGGAATATCGACCGTAATTTCATCGACAGTTGCTACAGCTACTTCTTTTTGTTTATCTACGCTATTCATCACTATTCCTCCCTCATATTAAACGAGCTCCACTTTACGCTGTTCAAACAGCTCCTGCTTTTTCTTTTCGTTATACGTAAGTTCCTTCCATGGGTCTTCCCCTTTATGCTCGAGGGCTACTTCCATGCGCTCAATTAAGTTTGCCCGTCCCTCTTCATCTTCGAGAACGACCGCTTTTACATGATCAAGGCCGACGCGTTCGATCCAGTGGGAGGTACGCTCGAGGTAGTGGGCGGACTCCCGGTAATACTGAAGAAAGGCACTGATAGAATCCAACAGCTCGTCATCACTGTTCATTTTTCCGAGCAGTTCGCCGCCCCGGAGGTCAACGCCGCCATTTCCGCCGACGTACATTTCCCAGTGCCCTTCAAGACCGACAATACCGATGTCTTTGATACCGGACTCCGCGCAGTTTCTCGGGCAGGCAGAGACGGCCATTTTTACTTTATGGGGAGTGTTGAGCCGTTCATATTTTTGTTCGATGCTCATACCCATCCCGATGGAATCCTGAGTACCGAAACGGCAGAAGTCTTCACCGACGCATGTTTTAACGGTGCGTATACTTTTTCCATAAGCATGGCCGGAAGGCATGTCGAGTTCTCCCCATATGGACGGAAGGTCTTCTTTTTTGACACCAAGCATGTCGATACGCTGGCCGCCTGTCATCTTAAGCAGCGGCACTTCATACTTTTCTGCGACATCGGCAATTTTTCGGAGCTGATCTGAATTAGTGACGCCTCCGTACATTCTTGGAACAACGGAATAGGTGCCGTCGTTTTGAATATTGGCGTGCACACGTTCATTGATAAAACGGGAGGAGTAGTCGTCTTCATACTCTTCTGGTTTCGAAACGCTCAGGTAATAGTTCAGGGCAGGGCGGCACTTGGAGCAGCCTTCAGGCTCCTTCCATCCCAGAACATTCATCACTTCGCGGGTATGGGTGAGCTGCTTAGTCTTTATTTCTTCAGTGACCTGCTCGTGAGAGAGATCGGTACAACCGCACAGCGGCTCCACTTCGGAACCGGAAGCCTCGTCGCCGAGCGTGGCATTCAGCAGGTCGGAAACGAGCGGTTTACAGCCGCCGCAGGAGCGTGAAGCGTTCGTATGCTGTTTGATTTCGTTGACGGAAGTCAGTCCTTTGTCATTAATGGCAGAAACGATATCGCCTTTACAGACCCCGTTACATCCGCAGACCGTTTCTTCGTCCGCCATGTCTACGACTGGACTCTCCATTGGCGCATTGCTTTCGGAAGGGAGGATAAGCCCTTTGCCAACGTCGGAGATGTCTTCTTTTTTATTAATCAGGTTCAAAAGCTTCGGTGAATCGGAGGTATCTCCGAATAAAACAGCTCCGACCACCTTGTTATCACGGATATTCACTTTTTTATAAACGCCATCAAAGTCGTCATGGACAAGCACAGATTTTAAATCTTCCGCTTCTCCAAATTCACCTGCCGAAAAGACATCCACACCTGAAACCTTTAATTTGGTTGATGTAAGAGAGCCCCGGTAGCCGGTCCCGGTTGGTTCCTTGGAGACGAGCCGCTCAGCCAGAATTTTTCCCTGTTCATACAATGGAGCTACCAGGCCGTAGGCAATGCCGTTATGCTCTGCACATTCACCAACGGCGTATACATCGGGAGCGCTCGTTTCAAGATAATCATTCACAACAATCGCGCGGTTTGTATCCAGACCGGAATTCTCTGCAAGGCTAATATTAGGACGGATGCCGACAGCGATAACAATGAGATCGGCGTAAAGTGATTCCCCGTCTTTGAAATGAAGTCCCTGGACGCGTTTGCGTCCGAAAATCTGTTCTGTCTGCTTTTCCATGTGGAACCGCATGCCCTGGCCTTCGAGCTCACGCTTCAGCATTTTGGAGGCGTTCGGGTCGAGCTGGCGCTCCATTAACTGATCCTGAATGTGGATTACTTCTGTTTCCATGTTTAGGTTCAGCAGGCCCCGGGCAGCCTCAAGACCGAGCAGCCCTCCGCCAATTACAGCTGCCTTTTCATATTTTTTGGAGGCTTCAATCATCGTTTCGGTATCTTTTATGTCCCTAAAGGCAATTACTCCTTCTTTGTCAGATCCGGGGATAGGGGGCATAAAAGGGTTGGAGCCGGTAGCGACGATCAGATGGTCGTAAGTACACACAATCCCCCCGGCGCTTTCCACCTGTTTGTTTTCCGTATCAATACGTTTGACCTCATCGCCTGTATGAAGCGTAATATTATGTTCTTCATACCAGTTGTAATCATTTAAAACGATATCTTTTAATTCACTGTCACCCTGAAGAACAGAGGACAGCAGGATGCGGTTGTAGTTTGGGTGCGGTTCCTTGCCAAAAACCGTAATTTCAAAACGGTCCGGCTCCTGCTTTAAAATTTCTTCAATGGTGTACATACCGGCCATGCCGTTGCCGATTAAGACGAGACGCTCTTTATTCATGAATGAATCCTCCTCAGATAATTTAAATAATTCTGACATTTTCACCGGTTTAAATGCCGGCCGGTGTTTTCACAGAAAACGAATTAAGGCTGTTTAACTGGTCTGTCATTTGTTCAGGCAGCAGTGAAGGATCTATATAAAACACATCTGCTTCATCTGAAGGGAAGGCCTCCTTATCAAAAATAATGTACACAGGAGAAGCAGTGGTTTGCTGTTCGCTTATCATCCGGTCAATGCCTGGCTTCAGCTGTTGATAGGAGGCATAATCGGGGACGAAAATAGTATCGATCAGCTCCTCTTCAAGCAGTCGTGAAAGAGCATGTTCGGTGTTTGATGAAAGGCCTCCGGCATCAATCGGCTGATTCGTATGGCAAATGGCGGCCTGCTCGTCCTGCAGATAATCTGTAAAATTCTGAAGCCCGGGACGTCCGGCGGTGAAGGCTGCAATGCTCCGCCCGGTTTTTTTACCCGGGTCAAACCACTGCGTTCTGGAGTGCATTCCGGTAACAGTGCCTACTACAATAATTGCCGGATTTGTAATCTTTTTTCTGTGAACGGCTTCTTCAAGCCCGGCGAGCGAAGCGGCGGTTGACTGCTGCCTGCCGTAGGTGCCCCACTGCACAATAAGAACCGATTCTTCGGGTGAGCGGCCTTGCTGGATCAGCTGTTCTGCGATCCATCCGGCGTGTTTGACGCCCATATAAAAGACGATCGTATCAGAACCAGCAGCAAGGCCGCCCCATTGAATATCGGGCATTCCGTCCTGCTGTTTGCCGTGGCCGGTCACCACGGTGTAAGAGCGTGAATGTTCCCGGTGGGTCAAAGGAACACCGGCGTAAGCTGGAGCAGCGCTTCCGGAAGTGACCCCCGGAATAATTTCAAAGCGGATCTGATGCTTTTGAAGCTCTTCGGCTTCTTCTCCAACTCTTCCAAAAACCCCCGGATCCCCTCCTTTTAAACGGACGACCCGGCTGCCGCGCCGGGCATGGACCCGGAGCTCGTGGTGAATGTCCTGCTGCCGGAGCGTGTGCCGGCACGGCTGCTTGCCACAGTATATAAATTTCGCATCAGGAGAAGCCTGCAGCAGGAGCCCGGGATGAGCCAGACGGTCATAAATAACCACATCGGCCTGTTGTAATTTGCGCAGCCCCTTAGCGGTGATTAATTCAGGGTCGCCCGGTCCGGCACCTACAAATGAGACGATTCCAGTATGATTACTGCCCATGCTGCACCTCTTTCCTTTTAATATGTACCTGCAGTATTTATTTTTCGACTACGAGTTTTATTCTAGGTAAAGCCAAAAGGTAATTCAGCATATGTGAAAGAAAACTTAACGTACTTTTTCCTTTTTTCGTACTTCTGAACTTTTTCATACGTGCACTGACGAATATTTGATAAATATAAGTGCGAAAACCACATTATTCTTGTGAGTAAATCTAACAATGGCTTTCCTGAGCCCCAAAGAATAAAGAAAAATTTAGACGCTCGTTAAAAATATGAATCAGAAATATAGGTATTTAGAACTTTTTTTAAAAATAAATTCATTAAAAAGTTTAGATCCATGAAGTAAAAGGTAATTTCAACTAAAGAAGTTATTCAATTCAGATGAGAAAGCGAGTGTTTGTCATGATTCGTACAATTTTAATGGTTATTGGAGCTATTGTTGTGATTGGAGCAATTCTCTCCTTAATTTAAGAAGAAATTGCTCAAATGATTACATTAAAGACCCTCTCCAGCCCAGCGAATTCATGACTGTTTATTTCCAGCTATTCATTGGAAAAGCATGAAGCCTTTGGCCGGATGAGGGTTTTTGCGTATAAATTAAATTTTCACGTTAAGAAAGGTGAGATACAGTGACCGACGCTAAAGATAAAGTTACGTACGGATTGATGGCCGCTGGCAGCCTTATTGGCGGAGCGCTTCCTCTAATCACTAAAGGGACGAAAAATAAACTTCAATCCTCAGAGGAATCTTCTGAGGAAGAAAATACTGATGAGCCAGCTGAAAACCAGGAGAAAGAAAAAAAGGCTCCCAAGCTTAAGCAGACAGCAAAAAAACCTGCGAATAAAGCAAAGCAGGCGAAAGATAACGTAAAGGAATCGGGCAGACAGCTGCAAGGCACCGTGGAAAATAAGAAGAAAAGCGCTGAAGATACCGCAAAAAATGCGGGTGAACAGGCGAAAGAAGCCGTTTCAGGAAAAGCTAAAGGAGCCAAACAGGCGGCTGACGCGAGCAAAGTTGTTTATAAAGGAAATAAAAAGGTTAAAGAAACTAAGGGCAGAATAAATGGAGTTAAAAATACTGTCGGCGAAAAAGTAGAAAAAACCGGCATGAAAATACAGGACCAAAAAAACGCCCAAACAAATGCCAATGAAGCTGAAAAAGCAGAGCAGCCAGGACAGGAAGCGGGCAGCGCTCCGAAAAAGGCAAAAAAAGTTTCTAAAAAAGCCGCGCGCCGGCTGACGGATGCAACAGGCCTTGAACAGAGCGCGGCTTCAGCAGAGCCGGGTGCAGAAAATGCGGAAGAGTCAACGCTAACGCAGGAGCTTGAGCGCCGACCGGAAGAAATGAACGAAGCTGAAGTGGATGCTTACCAATCCGGCAGTCAAAACGGAAGTAAAATGAACCACAGCCTGACGGACGTAATGGATACCGTGAACGATTTCTTTAAAAACTATGTAGCCGAGCCACAGCGGATTACTTCTACGGAAAAACAGGAGGGCCACTGGCTGGTAGAAATCGAAGCGTTGAATAAAGAAGGCAGAAAGTCTAAAAAAGAAACGTATCAGGTGCAGGTAGATGATCATTTAGAGGTGACCTCCTATAAGCGGGTAGATGGAAATAAATAATGCTTCGGTTTGAGGAGACCAAATTATGGCAAAAAAGATTTTATTAACTGAAGGCGGAAAATATGTCGATGGCTCAAAGCCAAAGGTAAGAAAAACGTTCTCCGTACCGGACGAAGCCTGGAAAAAAACGCACTTTTCTTCTTATTCCAAAGAAGCAGCATCCGATGATAAATCATCCGGGAAGCAATCCACTGATGAAGAAAAGAGCTCCGAGGATGATGAATCATTTTTGGACAAGGTGAAAAGCAGTGGCCAAAAAGCTGCTAAATGGGTTTCCTTTAATAAAACGAAAGAATTCCTTGATGAGCAGACAGAAGATACGTTCATTGAGCCTATTAAAGACACCGCAGAAGAAATCTCTGACTTGAACCCTGTAGAAACAACGAAAAACATGATTCAGGGCAATGCTAAAGAAGAACTGGTAAAAACAGCTACAAAAGGGGTGAAAAATAACCCTCAGGCTGCCAATGCCGTAGCTGCAGCCTATATGGGCAAAAAGTTTTTCAATACCCTGGAGAGCGCCCGTCTGGCAAAAGAACATGCGCAGGAAAAAGTAGAGGAAACAAAGAAGGCACTGGAAGGAAAAGGGGAAGAAGCCCAGGAAAAATTGCAGCAAGCTGTAGAGCAGGCTAAAGAAAAAGGCCAGGAAGCCCAGGAAAAACTGGGTGAAGCTACAGGGCAGCTGCAGGACAACGTCCAGGGCGGCTCCAATAAGTCCGGGAAAGGGGGCGGTAAAATCCTTCGATCGCTGCCCGAAAAAGGCTTAAGCGATCTAAAGGGAATGGAAGACATCAAGGGACCGTCGAACATCAAGACTTACAGCGAGTCCAGGTTAAGAAGCTATGATGAGGTCAAGGGCGTTGATGATATTAAGGGTATAAGCGAACTAAAAGGCTTATCTGACATCAAGAGCTACAAGGAATCGAAGCTGAAAAGCTACGATGACATCAAAGGCATCAGTGCCATTAAAGGAACAGAAAATATTAAGCATTATGATTAAGGAGTGAAAGATTATGGCAACAATTGAAAAAAGTACAGATTCTTCCAGCTTGGCAGAGGTTATTGACCGTATACTCGACAAAGGTATCGTTATCGACCTGTACGCCCGCATTTCTGTGGTAGGAATTGAACTAATCACAATTGAAGCACGTATCGTTATTGCAAGTGTTGACACTTGGCTCCGTTACGCTGAAGCAGTCGGACTGCTCCGCGACGATGTCCAGGGCGAAATCGATGAAGATGCAGACTCTAATGAGCGTGCCGGGCAGTTAAACTTTGCTTAAATTTCTCTAATCCCGTCATGCGTATGACTGCATGGCGGGATATATTTCTATTGGAAGAAGAAAGCGGGGACCACTATGAAGGAAGTAATGAAATCACTGAACGATTTTTTTGAAGAAAATTTAAAACCTCCATTTCGAATTACTTCGGTTTCCGAAGAAGAGTACGGCTGGTTTGCAGAAGTGGAAGTTATCGAAGAAGATGAGTATATGCAGAAGTACGGACATGACCAGCTTCTGGGTGTCTATGAAGTGAAGCTTAACAACAATCAGCAGGTAGGATCGTTTGAGCGAGTGAATCTGAGACCGAGAAGTGCTCACGTTGAAACGGCAGAAAGGAGATAGGTATCCATGGCGGCCAAACAATCAACGACAAAATCAAAAGAAACTACTGAAGAGAACCAGGGCCAGGAACTGAAAACCAGCAAAAGCGGCTCGTATAAACCTTTCTCCTCTGAAGAAGAAGGAGAAGAGCAGCCGAAAGAGCAGATTAAAGGCCCGGCGAAATCAGGTTCTTCGAGTGAAACTTCAGAGAAATCATCCGGACAGAACGAAAAAACGGACGATAAAGGAGAAAGTGACGAAGTGAATAATACCACGACCGCCAGCAAGAAAAATACAGCCAAAACCAAACAGACAAAAAAAGAAGCCGATGAAGAAGCAGCTCAACAGGAAGAGTCAGACGAGGCATCATTTGCCCCTATTAAAAGTGATATGTTTGAAACCATCCGTTCATTTTTCGAAGAAACGATGAACTCACCAGTCCGTATCACGGCTATTATGGACGCGGGAGACGGCTGGAACATTGAAGTAGAACTAGTAGAAGAAAAAGAGTATACGCAAAAATACGGAAGAGACCAGCTGATTGGGATTTATGAAGCCACGATGAACAAGGATCAAAAAATAACTTCCTATCAAAGGATGAACACTCGTCCGAGAAGTACTCCTTTTGAGAAAAAAGAGAGGTAAAAAATATGGCGACTACTAACGAAAGAAAGCAGCAGACTCAGAAAAAGTCATCCAACACATCGGGGAGCTCCAGAACGAATCAGCAAAAAGGGAGCTCTCAGAGCAGAGGGCAGTCAAAAAAGATCAATGCTCCTGCCACAGCGAATTCGAAGCAAACGACCTCTGAAGAACAACAACAGTCAAAGCAGCAAAAGATCCGTACGATTGATCAAATCGTAGAAACTGAAGAAATGCAGTCGATTTTAGAACGTTCCGAAAAGTATTTAACCTCTGGATATCCTGTACACTTTACAGGTGCAGCCGGAGTAGGTAAAACCACCCTTTCGTTTCAGCTTGCACGCCGGTTTAACCAGCCTGTCACGCTGTTAAACGGGAATGAAAGCCTCTCGAATACGGACCTTCTCGGCGGAAGAATCGGTTATACCAGTGACAAATTAATCGATAATTACGTCCGGAAAGTGTATAAACGCGAAGACCATATTACAGAACGGTGGAGCACCGGCCGTCTGCTTGAAGCAGTAAAAAATGGCCACACGCTCATTTACGATGAATTTACGCGTTCGCTGCCGTCTACAAACAATTTATTCCTTTCCGTACTTGAAGAAGGTATACTGCCGCTTTACGGCACTCAGCGTAACGAAAGCTTTATTACCGTGCACTCGAATTTTAAAGCAATTTTCACAAGCAATCCGGAAGAATATGCCGGTGTGCATAAATCCCAGGATGCTCTCCTTGATAGAATGATTACAATTCCGGTGGAGGATCCGAATAAGGAAGCCCAGGTTTCTATCCTGACAGAAAGAGCTTCCATCAGTGAAAAAGAAGCTGAAACCATTATTAAAGCACTGGATTGGGCGAAATCCACGAGCAGGGAAAACGATACGCATGTCCCAAGCTTCCGGCTCGCTGTTATGACTGCGATGTTAAGCTCGGAGCATGATGTTAAAATAGATGTAAAAAATGACGATTTTCAACAATTGTTTTTTGATGTGATGGGGCATTATTTCCTGGAAAATATTCAGGGAGAAGATGTCAGCGAAGCACAAAAAAGAATGAAGGAAGAGTTGAAAAAGGTCTAGGAGGCAAGTAACCGTGGGAATTTATATGTTTGGAGTTATTGAAACTACTGAAAAGCCTACCTTCGGCACCGTGGAACTCGAGGGAAAAGAGCGAAAAATCTATACCCTCCAGCGCGGGCAGGAAGCGATGGTGGTAGCGGAAGCTCCGATGCAGATTTATGATCCAACGAGGAAAAACCTGCGGGCTCATCAAGATACAGTGGCCAGAGTAATGGAAGAATACGATGTCATTCCGATGAGTTTTGGGAACGTCCTTGAGGACCAGAAAGAAGTCTTTGCTCTAATGGAAAAGCTGCAGGATCAGTTTGAAGAAATTTTTCCGAAAATCCGCGGCAAAATGGAAGTTGGACTTAAAATCATCGGAAAGAAAGAATGGCTGAATGAACAAATCCGCCAGGAACCGGGAATGGAAGACCTGCGCAAAAAAACGGATACGAAAGGCAAAAACGCCAGCTATTACGAGCGTATGCAGCTCGGAGAATCAGCGCAAAAATTCATGATCAGGCTGCACGAGCGCTTTGAGGAAGAGGTTTTTCAGCCGCTCGCAGAGATTGCCAATGCAGCTAAAAGTAACGAAGTAATCAATGAGCGGATGCTGTTGAATGCCGCTTTTTTAATAGATAAGGAAAACGAAGAAGCTTTTGATGCAAAAGTAAACGAGATTTTTAATGAATGGAATGAACACGCTGATTTCAAGTATACGGGCCCGTGGCCGGCCTACAACTTTATTGACCTGAAAATAAAAGCGGGGAACAGCGTATGATTCATAAATTATTTACCTGGCCGCTTGATACTGTCGTCTGGGCTGGTAAAAAAGTAAAGGAAGAGGCGGATAAGGAATATTTTGACGTCCGCCAGATTCAAAAGAAACTGGCCAATCTGCAGATCATGTACGAAATGGAAGAAATTTCTGAGGATGCCTTCACAGAGCAGGAGGAAGAGCTGCTGCAGCGGTATCGCAGAGCGAAGCAGATTGAACAGGAAGAATTACGGGAAGAGTTAGAGGAAAAGGATTAAAGGAGTGAACCGGCAGTGCAGACAAACTCGGGCGCTCCGGCTCTTTTGTATTTGTATGCCTTGATTCCCACCAGCGAATATGAGGAAGATCCTATGGAGCCGATGGAAGGTATGGAGCCGGACAATAATATCAGCTTTATTGAACATGGCAGTATCACTGCAGTAGTTACTCATGTTCCGGAAGAAGAATTTTCCCAGGAACAACTGCAGAAGAATGTAGAAAAAATGGAATGGCTGCAGGCTAAAGCCTTTCACCATCATGAAACGATGAACCAGCTGCATGATCGCTATACCACGATCCCGTTAAAATTCGGCACGATTTTCGAGCAGGAAGCAAATCTTGCGGAAATGATTGAAAAATACCAGGAGAGCGTAACGGCTCAGCTTTCTTATTTGGAAGGCAAAGAAGAATGGAACGTCAAAACTTACGCTGATCAGCAATTGTTCACTGAAGCCGTCGTGCAGAACAGCGAGGAAATTCAGGCGAAAGAAGCAGAGCTTGAAGCGATGCCGGCTGGCCGGCGCTTTTTTGAGAAAAAGAAAATGGACCAGTTCATTGAAGCGCAGGCAGACGAGCAAATTGAGAAGCACTGCCAATCGTTTCATGATGAGTTAGCTGCCTGGAGCGAAGGCACAGAAATAAAAAAGAATTGGGAAAAGCGTGTCACAGACCGGGAAAAAGAAATGGCTTGGAACGCCGTATACCTGATTCACTCGAAAGACCGGGAGGCGTTTATTCAATTAATTGAACAGCGCCAGGCAAAAGAAGAAGCAGAAGAGACCGGAATGGATTTAGAGTGTACAGGCCCGTGGCCGGCATTTCATTTCTCAGGCCTGACAGACAGGAGGGAGCAAAATGCCCCAGGACACTCTTAAAAACCGGGAAGTTTCCCTGCTCGATGTCTTGGACTCCGTACTAGATAAAGGGGTCGTACTTCAGGGCGATGTAACGATATCCATTGCAGGGATAGATCTTGTTTATTTGGATTTACGCGTACTGATCGCTTCTGTCGAAACCCTGCGACAGTCGGAATTGAAGACGCAGAAAGAATTTGTTTCTAATTCTTCAGAACCTTCCCAAGTCGAATAAAGGAGGCCGAACACAGATGGAAAATAGTAACCCGCAAGTAACACAAGCCCAGCAGCCGACCGGACGCATATCACTGGATCCCGACAAAGCAGAAGAAGGGCTCACCCAGCTGGTGATGACGGTGGTGGAGCTGCTGCGTGAGCTGGTGGAACGCCAGGCAATGCGCAGAGTTGAAGGCGGAGATTTAACAGAGGAACAAGTCGAGCAGCTTGGTGTAGCGCTCATGCAGCTGGAAGATAAAATGGAAGAAATGAAGGAAATCTTTGGCCTTACAGCGGAAGATCTGAACATTGATCTTGGACCTTTAGGGAACTTACTGTAAGCTTCAAAATAGGCTTGAAAGAAGGGAATATATTATGGCTGAACAACCTGTACAACGATCAGCACCCGATCACATGGAGAGACCGTCCGGCGGCCTTGTTGACATTCTGGAGACAGTATTGGATAAAGGTGTCGTCATTGCTGGAGACATTAAAGTAAATATTGCGGATGTGGAACTGCTGACCATTAAAATCCGCCTGGTCGTTGCCTCGGTAGATAAAGCAAAAGAAATGGGCATCGACTGGTGGGAAACAGACCCGCATTATTCGTCCAAGGCAAAAGGGCTCGAAGAAGAAAATCAGCGGCTGCTTGAACGGGTGGAACAGCTTGAAGAAAAGCAGCAGACTGAAAGCGAAGAGCAGCAGGCTACAGCACAGAATAAAAACAAAGCCGAAAAGTGAGGTGAACGCACGTGATTTTCCGTGACCTGTCTAAAGACATCGGCCAGCTGGTACGGGACCTGCAGAATCAGGACAAGTCGCAGGTTCAGCGTACAGAAGAACGCACGTTTGGAAAAGACGAAAACGCACCGAAGCTTCGGATGGAATATAACATGAAAGCAAGAACACTCCCGTCGAAGGAAGAAATGGAAGAATACCGAAAAGAAATCAAGCAGCGGGACAGGGATCGTCTGGAATAACAGATCCTGTCCTGCGTGAAAGCTTTTCCGGGGCGTCTGTTTTTCTCCGGAGAAGCGGTACATAGCTGTATTAATTAATAAAGGAGCTGGGCACATGGCAAAAGATAAAAAGCGGCGGAGCTTTTTAAAGAAGAAAAACATTGACGAATCAACGTTGAAGGACCGATTAAAGCGCCTGAATCCGCGGGCGAAAAAATATGCGAAAGACCCAAAAGAAACGGAAAAACTGCTGCGGCAGGCAAGAGAAAAAGCGGACGAAAACCAGAGTCCGCTGAAAAACGTGTGGCAGGAGCTGCAGCTGATGCTTGAAATGCTTCGTGCCTGGTGGAAAAAAGAGTACCAGCATGCGCCCTACAAATCGATTGTAGCCATCATTGCAGGACTGATCTATTTCGTTTCTCCCATCGATTTGATTCCGGACTTTCTCCCGGGCGGCCTGATTGATGACGCAGCGGTTATTTCGTTTGTGTTCAAGCAGGTACAAAAAGACCTCGATGACTTTAAAGAGTGGAAGCTGCAGCGTGATAATACGATTGATGCAGATGAATAATATGAAAACACCAGCATTTAAGGATGTTGGTGTTTTTTATCTTTCTAATTGCTGCAAAACATATGAAAAAACATTTGATAAAATTTTGCATTGAAATTTGAAAGCGCTTCCTGTAGACTGTTGTTAATTAGTTAGATCGATCTACTTATTGGATCGATCTAATAAAAAGGCGATAATGTATGCGCTTACTAATATGGGGAGGCGTAAATGTGAAGAAAATGGGGTTAGGTTTAACTGTGGCCGCTGGAGCATTTTTAATTTCCGGCTGTTCTCCAGAAGTTTCTGGAAATCAAAGTGATGAGCCAAAAAAAATGAGATTGGCTGTAGCAACTTCAGAAGACAGATCGTTAACACAGGGATTATATGAGTTTCAAGAAATTGTGGAAGAAGAAACTAATGGCGAAATAGACGTTGAAGTTTATCCGAGTGGAGTGCTTGGGGGCGACCGGCAGGTATTGGAGGGCATGCAGCTCAATACAATTCAGGGAACCACGGTCTCTACTGGACCGGTAGCGCAGTTTGCACCTATTTTTAATCTTTTTGATCTGCCTTATTTATTCGAGGACCGTGAAACAGCTCATGAAACGCTGGATAGTTCTATCGGGGAGGGTCTACTGGAAGAATTACCGGAGCAGAACCTCGTTGGACTTAACTATTGGGAAAATGGTTTCAGGCAATTAACAAACAGTCAACGCGAAATCGATTCTTTGGAAGATGTACAGGGGCTTGATATCCGGACATTGGAAAATGATCTGCACCTGCAGCTTTGGAGTGAACTCGGAGCGAATCCGACACCGATGAGTTACACAGAGCTTTACGTAGGGCTGGAGCAGGGAACGGTAGATGGCCAGGAAAACCCGGTAGGAAACGTAGTGAATGACAACTTTTATGAGGTGCAGCCATATTTAACGGAAACTAATCACGTGTATAATGCGAGCTTGTTCGCCCTTAGTAAGCCTTTTTGGGATTCACTGTCCGATGAAGAAAAAACGATAGTGGAGGAAGCGGCGGACGAAGCAAAGGAATATCAAAGAGATTTGAATGAAGAAGAAAGCGAAGAAGGAATTGATTTTCTGGAAGAGCAGGGAGTGACGGTGACTGAATTATCGGATAGTGAAAGAGAGAATTTTGCAGAAGCAGCCCAGCCGGTATATGACACCTTTACGGAAGAGCACGGAAGTGAAGAATTGGATCGTATTAGAAACCGGGCTGAAGAAGCTGGAAATTAACAGAGCAGGAGGTGAAGCAGGATGAAAATAGTCAAATGGCTGGACCGCCATATCGAAGAAGTTCTACTAATAGTTCTAAGTACAGTAATGCTTGGAATAATTGGTGTTCAAATTTTCATGAGGTTTATCCTGGGGAGTTCGCTTGGCTGGTCGGAGGAACTGGCGCGGTATTGCTTCATATGGCTGGTTTTTGTAGGAGTAAGCTATGGAGTAAAGAAACAGCGTCATATTAAAGTAGATGTTGTATTGCTGTTGTTAAAGGAAAAAGGAAAAGTTGTACTCAACATGGTATCAAATATCATCTTTTTGCTTTTTGCAGTAAGTATTGCAGTATACGGTTTAGGCATTTCCTTTCAAATATTTGGGTGGGGGCAGCTCTCGCCTTCATTAGGTGCTCCAATGGGAGCGGTATATCTGGCTGCTCCTGTAGGGATGCTGCTTACGGCTGTTCGTATTATGCAGCAGATTATTAAACAAATAAAGTATCTGAAGGGACACAATGTAGACGAAAGAGAAATCATAAGTGACCGTATGATGGATAACTATGGTATAGAAGAGGAAGAGGCAATGCCAGAGCAACGATCCGCATCAGGTCAGTATAAAAAGAAAGGAGAGGGAGTATGACAGCTACAGTACTTTTTGGAAGCTTTGCAGTCCTGCTGGCGTTAAGTGTACCGATCGGAATAGCATTGGCGATTGCTTCATTGATTGTGCTAATAAGCACCCAGGTGCTGCCTCCAGAATTTCTTGCTCAATCACTAATAACTTCTGTGGATTCCTTTGCCATAATGGCAGTTCCGTTTTTTATCCTGGCCGGAGAGGTTATGAGTAAAGGCGGTGTGTCTGCGCGGCTTTTTCATGTAGCCGAAACACTTGTTGGTAATAAAACCGGTGGCTTTGCCATGGCCACAATTATCACCTGCATGTTTTTTGCGGCTATTTCCGGTTCGGGGCCTGCCACTGTAGCAGCTATTGGAGGAATCATGATCCCCTCAATGGTACGAATGGGATATGATAAAAAATTTGCTACTGCGTTAGTAGCTGCAGCTGGTTCTTTAGGGGTAATCATCCCTCCAAGTATCCCAATGGTAATGTACGGTGTTACTGGTGGAGCTTCGGTAGGAGACTTATTTATAGGGGGGATTATCCCGGGCATTGTGGTAGCAGCCGGTTTAATGGTCTATGCCTTTTACTATTCCAAAAAACAAGGGTACGTGGGGAATGGTGTTCCCTTTGACATAAAAGAGTTTGGCAGGTCAGTTTGGGATGCCAAGTGGGCTCTTTTAATTCCAATCATTATACTCGGAGGAATATACGGTGGTATTTTCACTCCCACAGAAGCTGCAGCGGTAGCTGCCATTTATGGTATTATTGCAGGAATGTTCTTATATAAAGAATTGAAAATCAAAGACATGCCTAAAGTAATGGCTGATGCAGCCTTGACTACAGCTACAGTGTTGATCATTGTAGGAGCAGCTACTGCTTTTGGCCAATTGATGACTATCGCACAAATACCAGGCCAGATCGCTGACTTCTTACTGGGTATATCTAATAACACTATAGTTATTATTTTACTTATCACCCTGATTTTATTGATTATTGGCTGTTTCATGGATACTCTGGCCGCCATCATTATACTAACCCCGCTATTGCTTCCTATCGCGACAGAAATTGGTTACGATCCGGTGCATTTCGGTATTATTATGGTCGTCAATCTGGCGATTGGCTTTATTACACCGCCTTTAGGAGTGAATTTATTTGTAGGCTCAGGAATATCAGGTCTTTCAATGCAGTCATTATCCAAAGCGGTCTTACCGTTTTTCGTTGCCATGCTGGCAACGTTGATGATTATTATCTTTATTCCACAGCTGACCACAGTATTCCTCGGAGAGTAAAGGAGCAAAATAATGAGAGAAGTTATTGTAAACATTGACAGCAAGCAGACTATCAGTGAATTAAGTAATTTGCTGCAGCCGTTCAAAGCGGAGGTTTATTTAAGAAAAGCATCAGAAGGTAACGTACAGGAAATTAATTTGAAAAGCTTTTTAGGGCTTGTGTCAACTCGTTTGGAAAATGGGGAAAGAGTTTATCTTTTAGCAGAAGGTGAAGATAAAGAAAAAGCCCTGGACGCCGTAGAAGAGTATTTATCGTAAAAGGAAGGCAGGTTTTCCTGCCTTCCTTTACTAATGAAGCAGGTGCTGAATTGACAGGTATTCAGCACCTGCTTCATTATAATAGTTAGATTGTTAATGACGGATGTAAGAGGGTGAAGGCATTGAACAAAAAACGAGTCACATTAAAGCAGGTGGCAGAACATGCGGGAGTATCGCGGGCTACGGCTTCTTTGATTGTCCGGAACAGTCCGAGTATATCTAAACCAACAAGAGAAAAAGTTCTTCAATCCATGGAAGAATTAGGCTATGTTTACGACCGGGTAGCAGCAAACTTAAGAGAGCAGCGGTCAACTACTATAGGCTTAATTATTACAGATATTTCAAACCCATTTTATTCAGAGCTTTTAGTAGGAGTGCATGAAACGCTGGAAAAAGAAGGATATACAATCCTGCTTGGAACAACATTTGATTCTGAAGAAAAACAGCGGAAGCTTCTTTCTACAATGATGGAGAATCGTGTAGGAGGCGTTATATTATGCCCGGTTTCAGATACTTCCATGACTGATATCGATTCTCTGAATAAATGGCAGCTTCCGTTGGTTTTAGCAGTTCGGGAAATTGATGGTTTGGTAAGCGACTACGTTGGAGTTGATTATGAGCGCGGGGCTTACCTGGCTACAAAACATTTGCTCGAGGAAGGCCATAGAAAGATTGCTTTTGTAGGGGGAGGAGCAGAGTCACTGGCCTGGAAGGATAGAGAAAATGGATACATGAAAGCCTATAAAGAATGGGGTAAAGAACTTGATACCTCTTTAATTGAAGCAGGAACAACAGATCGAAATGGAGGCGTACATGCAATTAAAAGCATATTCAATAAGGGTAAACAGCCTACTGCGGTTTTTTGCTTTAATGACACAGTAGCTTTTGGTGTACTTGAAGAACTTAGGAACCAGGGGAAAACTCCAGGTAAAGATGTAGCAGTAGTAGGTTTTGATGACGTGCCGGAAGCGGAGGCCCTTTCCTATCCTGCTTTAACCACAGTTTCCTCCTACCCAAAAGAAATAGGAGCCCGGGCAGCTGCCTTATTGAAAGAACAGCTTGAAAGCGATGAAAGAGACAGGAAAAGGATTATTCTTGAACCAGAATTAATCGTGAGAAAATCAACATTTCCACTCCCAAAATAAAAAAACGGCTTCTCATGGAGAAGTCGTTTAATCGTACATATCCCAGGCCATTTTTAGTGAGTCTGTTAAATAATCAGCTACATCTTCCGCCGGCAGCTGATCGATGGTGATTTTAGAATTATGATCGGCGTAAGTGCCCTGCCGCTTATAAAATAATTCTTCTATTTCCTCGATGCTCTTTCCCTGCAGAACCGGCCGGTTGCCCATTATGAGGTGCAGCCTTTCCTTCCAGGAGTCCCAGGACATATCTAAATAAAAGACAGTGCAGTTGTTTAGGCAGAGGTTGCGGATTTCTTCCTGCATGAAAGCACCCCCGCCTAAAGAAATCACCTTTAAGCTTTGTGTGGAATACTTGCGGACCAACTCTTTTTCCTTCTCACGAAAAGCGGGTTCGCCGATTAATTTAAATACTTCAGGAACAGGCATGCCATATTCCTTTTCTATTTCTTCGTCGATATCAACAAAGCTTCTGTAAAGCTTCTTAGCGACTAGTCTTCCGACAGTAGTTTTACCCACTCCCATAAAGCCGATGAACACTATGCTTTTTTCTCGTAAAGATCGCTCTGTCATAATATCTGCACTCTTTCATTTGTATTGAATTCGTTTTAAAATGTACCGCGATTATAATACATGTTTGCTGTCACTTACAACTATATCATATAAACAGCTGTAAGCAGTAAGCGATGACGATAGTGAAAAGAATATAGCCCGAAGCAAACGGCAGGTTCCACAGGCCTAATCGGTAAGGGTTCACATTTAAATAGTTTCCCACCAGGGAAACCGAAATATTAAAGGGACTGTACATAACCGGACTTAAGCTGCTCACTATTAATACTAAAGCTAAAGGTACAGGGCTTAAATCCGGCAGGGAGGGGGCGATAATTTCTGAGAGGAGAATTACCGAAACCAGCGGGTGAAAGCCTACAAAGCTTGAAACGATGAAATAAATGCCTATCGCCAAATAGAAATAAAATACCTGGTCATGCAGAGCGGTAAAGGCGTACTGCAACGTATCAAAAACAGGAGTTTCTGCAAGCATCTGAACAAATAAACCGGCACTTAAAAACATAAAAAAGAAATTGGCCATGCCTTTGGTGCGGTTCTGCCATTGTTTTACGGCAAAAATGGTATATCTTCGCAGCCTTCGAATAATCATTGACCAAAAAAAAGATACAGGAGCAATGAATAAAACTAAAGTAAACAAGTAATCATAACCAGTCCATCCGCTTGTAATACTTACACAGGAAACCAACAGAGCCAGCAAAAGTATTAAACTAAAAATTTTTCGCCTGATGAGAGAAGCGGAGGAAGAACTTTCCTGGTTCTGAGGAAAAGTAACAGAAGGAAATTTAAGAGATGAAGCAGCAATATCAAATACGATTACGACCATCACAATGGAAGCAATGGCTGGAAATACATGAATATATTCCTGGCCAGTTATGTTTAAAGCTGTAATCACCATAATTTCCAGCGGGCTCCATGCCAGGCACAAGGCGTAAGCTCGCAGCAAGTTTTGGGTATAGAACTTGCTTTTTACACGTTTCGAGGTATTTTTAAAAGTGCCATCAAGTGTACGCATCAAAACAGAAAAAGTAGCTATGTTTAAAAATAATCCAAGCACATGGCAAACAAAGAAACTCCGCTTATATAAATGCTTTATGTTTTTAACGCCCTGCTCAATAAATTTTCGGAGATTTCTATCGTATTTGCCCACCTGTATCAAGGAATTTAAAAAAGGAAGCATGTAAAAAAATGCGAGAATACTCATCATCGTCGTAAATGAGGAAAAATAAGCATTTAAGGAGAGGTCATTTAATATAAACAACAGTATACCAATAGTGTAGAAAATGAGTCCGGAATAAAAAAATAAACCTCGGGCATAGAAAAATGAAAGCAAAATAACAATATTGGCAAGAACGCCTAAAATAATAACTTCGCCCGGTATATCAACAAATTGAAAGGCAATATGAAGAATCACTAATAGTGAATAAATGACAAGGCGCATGAGTAGATCCCCTTTTAAGCTAAAAAAATGGTTGATGTTTTAATATATCTATCGTATCATAATGATAACGTTTACAAATTATAATTTTAGATCGATCTATACTAACAGCGAAAGCTGTTTTTAAATGAATGTTTATTAGATCGATCTAATAAAACGAGGTGAAAGGGATGCAGGAATTATTAGCTCAGCCTTTTATTGAAAACCATTGGTTGAAGAATGAAACTACAAAAGAAACGATTTATAACCCTTACAATGGAAAAAGTATTGGAAGCCAATATACCGCAAGCCTCGAAGATGTTGAAAAAGCTCTCCAGGCAGCTTATAAAGACAAAAAAGCAATTGAGTCTATTCCTTCTGGTAAGCGGGCGAAAATTTTAAAAGCAGCTGCACTACTGCTTGAAGAAGAGAAGGAAACGTTCGCCAAACTAATTGCTGAAGAACTGGGCAAGCCTCTTAAAAATACTAGAGATGAAGTTTCCCGCTCGATTGAAACGCTGGAACTTTCAGGGGAAGAAGCGAAACGGCTACACGGGGAAACTATACCAGGGGACGCATCAGAACGTGGAACGACGGCCATGGCATCCACGTACCGGGTTCCGGTAGGAGTCATCGCCGCTATTACGCCATTTAACGCTCCGCTCAACCTCGTCTGTCATAAAATTGGCCCAGCGTTCGCCGGGGGAAATGTCACTATTTTAAAGCCCGCTCCCCAGACAGCGTTGATCGCTACAGCGTTGTTAGATTTGATGCTGCGGGCGGGGCTTCCGGGAAATGCGGTTCATATGCTTTTAGGCGGCGTCGAAATTGGGCAGAAAATTGTGCAGGATAATCGGGTGAATGTTATTTCCTTCACGGGAGGGACCAAAGCGAGTAGAAATATTTGTGATACAGCGGGAATGAAAAAGGTTCTACTTGAACTTGGAGGCAATGCTGCTACGATAGTCCATCATGACGCTGACATTCAGGAAGCCGCAAAAATGAGTGCTAAAACCGGTAATAGTAACTCGGGTCAAAGCTGTATTTCAGTGCAGCGTATTTATGTGCACCGTTCGGCAATGAATGAATTTTCAGAAGCACTAAAAACGAACGTGGAACAGCTTCAATTAGGGGATCCTTTGGACGCTGCCACTGATATAGGCTCTCTTGTAGATGAAAATGCAGCAAACCGGGTGAAATCCTGGATAGATGAAGCTGTAGATGGAGGGGCTGAACTTTTAACAGGGGGAGTGCAGGACGGGGCTACGATCACTCCAACTGTGCTGTTGAATCCTAAGCATGAAGATAAAGTGGTGTGTGAAGAAGTTTTCGGACCGCTCATAAGCGTTATTCCTTATGACGATATCGATGAAGCGATCACCTGGTCTAACGACTCTGAATTTGGTCTTCAAACAGGGGTGTTTACTAAAAATATCGATCTTGCTTATAAAGTGGCCCATCAAATTGAAGCGGGCGGCGTAATTATCAATGGGACCTCGAACTTCCGGCTGGATCACTGGCCATACGGCGGCGTGAAAAACAGTGGTATTGGAAGAGAAGGCCCAAGGTTTGCCATAGAAGAAATGACTGAAATGAAGATGGTGGTCCTGCGTCTGCCTGCCAATGAATAAAGAAGATATGGAGTGGAGGTGCAAATATGAATGGTTTAACACTGGAGAGTCCTTCCCGGCTAAAAATAGTAGAAAATGATCAAGAGATTTTAAATGAAAATGATGTGCGCCTGAAAATTATTTACGGAGGTATCTGTGGTTCGGATCTTAGTGTGTATAACGGTAAACTACCGCACGCTGATTATCCGGTTCGCCCCGGGCACGAAATTTTAGGAATTATTGAAGAAACAGGAACGACAAGTCCTTACTCCACAGGAGAACGTGTAATCGTACAGCCTAATACGTATTGCGGAGAATGCGAATATTGTCTGCAGGGGAAAACCAATATCTGCCCATATAAAAAATCTCTTGGAATCAATGCGGACGGTGGATTTGCGGAGGAAGTAGTCATTGACAGTAAATATGTCATGCCTGTAGACCCCGGCATTACTGATAAACGGGCGATACTGATTGAGCCTCTGGCAGTAATTGTTCATGCTTTAAAAAAAGTGACAGTAAATGAAAAGAAAAAGGTAGCTGTCATAGGCTGTGGAACAGAAGGAATGCTCGCACTTGCTTTAGCTGATTATCTGGGCGGAAATGTCAGTGCTGTTGACATAAACGAAGACAAGCTTCGGAAAGTAAAAAGTAATTATGAATCGGTAAAAGTAAACTATCCCGAAGAGGTTAAAAACAGTTATTTCGATATTGTTATCGAAGCGGCAGGGACGAAGTCGTCGTTTGAACAAAGCATAGATATTGTTAAGCCGGGGGGTGAGATCGTTTGCGTAGGCATGACTCCTGAAGCACAATTGTCCGTTACAACACTTGTGCGTAAAGAAATAACCCTGTACGGCTCCATTATTTATAATGTGCCTGATGATTTTACGCAAACGATGGAGTATCTCAAAGCCTCAGCCTTGAACGTAGAACCGGTGATTTCTAAAATATTTCCTTTTCATGACTATCAGCAGGCTTATGACGAAGCTCTTTCAGGAAAACAAGGGAAAATAATTCTTCAATTCGGGGAGGAAAAATAAAATGAAAAAATTAGTTTCTAATCTGTTAGCTAAATATCTGGAAACCCGCGGAGTTGAACACGTATTTGGCTTATGCGGACATACAAATATCGCAGTACTGGCTGAACTCGAGAAAACGTCGGTGAAATTCGTGAATGTTCGCCATGAACAAATTGCTGCTCATATGGCAGACGGCTATGCCCGTGCGAAGAACGAGACTTCTGTTTTATTAAGCCACGTAGGGCCAGGACTTACCAACGCCTCTACCGGAGTAGCAAATGCTGCTCTGGATTCGATTCCAATGGTTGTTATTGCAGGAGATGTACCTTCTCATTACTATGGTAAGCATCCGCACCAGGAAATGAATATGCATGCCGATGCTTCTCAATATGAAGTTTACCGTCCATTTGTTAAAAGAGCCTGGAGAGTAGATCGCGAGGATCTGCTCCCGGAAATTATGGAAAAAGCTTTCCAATTGGCAGAAAGCGGCAATCCTGGTCCGGTTTTAGTGTCTGTACCGATGGATATGTTTTCTAAAGAAATTGAGGAGTCTTTATTTGAACAGCAAAAACGCCATACGAAAAAACTCCAGAAGCCTTCTTTGGATGAAGATACAGCAAGAGAAATTGTGCAGAAGCTAATCCAGGCAGAACAGCCGTTGCTCCACGTTGGCGGCGGCATCATGCTAGCCGATGCCTCAGATGAACTCCGGGAGTTTGCCAATCATTTAGGCCTGCCAGTTTCTCATTCTTTGATGGGTAAAGGCGCTATGTCAGACGATGACGATTTAACACTTGGCATGACCGGATTCTGGGGAACACAATTTATTAATGAGAAAACTAGAAATGCAGATTGGATAATGGCTCTTGGCACAAGGTTTGCTGAAGCTGACAGCAGTTCCTGGGAGGGAGAGTATACGTTCCAGTTTCCTCCAACAAAATTGATACACATCGATATTGATTCTTCAGAAATCGGTCGCAACTACCCGGTGGAGATTGGGGCAGTAGCTGATCTCAAACAAGCATTGCAGGCATTAATTAAAGCAGCGAAGGAAGAACTGCCGGAAGGTAAAGAAAACGCCGAATTGAAAAAAGAGATTAAAGAGTATAAACGTTCGTTTAACGAAGCTAATCAAAAGCTCGTAGAGGATGATCGTTTCCCAATGGTCCCTCAGCGGATTTTAGCTGAAGTGAGAAACGTGGTACCTAAAGATGCTTATATTACTACAGATGTAGGCTGGAACAAAAACGGCATGGGCCAACAGTTCCCAATTTATGAAGCAGGTTCGGTATTAACCCCAGGAGGTTACGCCACGATGGGCTTCGGTGCACCAGCAGCGTTAGGAGCGAAGGTGGCAGCTCCGGATAAAAAAGTTATTTCTCTCGTAGGAGACGGAGGATTTGGTCAAAACCCTGCACTTATGGCTACAGCAGTGGAAGAGAATATTCCGGTGGTATGGGTAGTAATGAACAATTCTTCATACGGAACGATAGCAGGATTGGAAAAGGCACACTTTGGCACTACCTACGGAACCGTTTTCGAGCGGGATGGCGAAAGCTACACGCCGGATTATGCAGCAATAGCCCGGGGATACGGGATAGAAGGAATTAAAATTGAAAAAGCGGAAGAATTCAAACCGGCTCTGGAGGAAGCTTTGGCCAGTGAAAAGCCTATAGTCATTGATGTTGCTATGATTAACGAGCCGGTACCGACAGATGGACACTGGAACATCATGGATATCTATTCGCCTGGAAAAAAAGTTCACCATGAGGGTGTTTGAACTATAAATTAGATCGATCTAATTTAATGTAGGAGGCATAATATGGAGCCGAAGTTCTCTTTAGCACATTTAACAGCTTTAGAATATAGCCCGCCAGAACTGACATATTTAGCTGCAAAAGCCGGTTTTGATTATGTTAGTATGCGTCCTATCTATATGGGGCTGCCCGATGAGAAAAACTACGATTTAGCCAACAATCGGGAAATGGACAAAAAGACTAAAAAAGCTTTACAGGAAACAGGCCTCGAACTGTTGGATATCGAATTGGCGAAAGTGGATAAAGGCATTGATTATAAAAATTACGAACCGGCCTTTGAAGTCGCAGCTGAACTTGGTGGCAAGCATGTATTAAGCAGTATATGGGTAGATGACGAAGACTTTGCCCTAGAGCAGTTTTCAAAGATATGTGACCTCGCAAATCAGTACAATTTAACTGTAGATTTGGAATATGTTCCGATAGCCAGCATAACGAACCTTTCAGAAACGGTAGAGATATTAAAAAAAGCAGATAAGAAAAATGCGGGTCTGATGATTGATGCCCATCACTTTTATAGAGCAGGAGATAAAGCGGAAGAATTAAGCGGTTTGCCAAGAGAGTGGTTCCATTACATGCATTTATGTGATGCACCGGGAGTCGAGCCTTCTTCTCAAGAGGAAATGACAAGGATTCTCCGGGAAGAAAGACCGTATGTTGGTGAAGGTGCCGCAGATATTTCCGGGCTGCTCCGGAATACGCCCAATGTACCGTATTCTCTGGAAATTCCCCATAGCCGGCGGGCAAAAGAATTGGGGTATGAAAATCACGCAAAAAAATGCTTGCAAACTGCTAAACAATACGTCAAAAATACTGTTTTTAGCGGCGAAAGCTAATATGCAGGGAATGGTACAGAGTGATTCCCGGGTTAATAATTCAGCCGGAGTGCAGCTAGCAGACACTCCGGCTTGTTTAAATTGTGCGGGCATTGATAGTAATGAAAATTACAATCGGCTACAATGGACAATAGAAGAAGGGGGTTTCTATGGTGAAAGAATTAAAAGTGAGAAATACGTTGTTAACAAACGAACGTCCATGTGTATGTGTTCCGCTTATAGGAATAAGTGAAAACGAGCTGCTTGACGAAACAAAGCACATTATTCAAAAAGAACCAGATCTGATTGAATGGCGGGCAGATTTTTTTGAAGATATTGGTGACTTTAAAAAAGTATTAGAGGTCCTTGAACAGGTAAGAAAAGAAATTGGAGAGGTTCCTTTGTTGTTCACGATTCGTTCTATACACGAGGGTGGACAAAAAATTGAATTAAATGAAAATGATAAAATTGAGTTGATGAAAAAAGTCTGTGCTACCCGCCACATAGATTTCATAGATTATGAATTAGAAAATAATCAGGAGTATATCGAAGAGGTTCAAAAAAATGCGGCGAAAAACAATGTGAAATTAATATTATCTTTTCACAACTTTCATCAAACTCCTAATGAAGAGGAAATGCTGGCTAAGCTTCATAAAGCGAGTAATAACAAAGCAGACATAGCTAAGCTGGCAGTGATGCCCAATAATATGACTGACGTCTTAGCTGTTTTGCAGGTGACAGAGAAAACAAATGATGAACTTGCTATTCCGGTGATTACTATGGCTATGGGCTCTGACGGAGCAATAACCAGACTCGCCGGATGGAAAACAGGCTCTTTATTTACTTTCGGCATTGGGAAGGGAAGTTCAGCTCCAGGTCAGGTGTCAATTGAATTGATTAAAAGTATGGAAGCTCCTTTGAAGTCTAATAAATAAATGAACCGGCGAAAGCCGGTTTTTATTGACTAATAAAAAGATAACGTTTACAATTAAGTGAATTGGTTAGCCCAATATTATATTTTCCGGGGAGTATGAGTTAGAATCGAAAACCAAACTAAAAAAAGAAAGTATGAGTTTATTGAAGAAGAACTGTTGCGGCTGATAGAAGAAGGAACTATGGTTCCAGGCGACAAACTGCCGGCTGAAAGGATGCTTGCCGAAAGACTGTGCTGCAGCAGGACGTCTCTGAGAGAAGCTTTTCGCGTTCTTGAATCAAAGGGTATTATCGTTTCCCGAATAGGGGGAGGCCGATATTTACAAAGTATTTATCAGCAGCAGGACTTCAATTATGATCCTGTAAAAGCAATGGAACAAACAGCGATTCTGCATTTCATTGAGGCAAGAGAAACACTTGAGCCTAATATTGCCCGGTTAGCCAGTGAAAGAGCGACATTAGAACAGCTTGAGGAAATAGAGAAAAACATGAAATCGATTCAAATAGACACTAATGTGGATAAAAGCTTTCATCTTTCGATAGCAGAAGCCTCTGGAAACTTTGTTTTTGTAACAATGATGAAATCGAATTTAGAAATGATCTATAAGATGCGCAGTAAAATGATGGAAGATAAAGAAAGATATAAACAAGCCCAACAAGAACACGAAGAAATATTCCGTCATATAAAAAATGGAGAAGGAAAAAAAGCCGAAAAATCCATGCGGAATCATTTGCAGTACCTGAAAATAAATATTAAGGAAAATTAGGTTATATTTTTTTTAATTTATTAGATCGATCTAATAGGAGGAGTTAAAAATGAACATGAGTGGGCCATTAGAAGGAATTAAAATTTTGGATTTATCAACGATGATTGCGGCGCCTTTCGGTGCTACGCTGCTGGCTGACTTTGGTGCAGAAGTGACAAAGGTGGAGATCCCTGGCAAAGGGGACACTCTTCGTACAGTTGGGCCTTGGAAAGACGAGGAACCTCTGCGCTGGCCGGGTCTTGCACGGAATAAGAAATCATTAACACTTGATATCCGTACGGAAAAAGGAAAAGAAGTATTAAAAAAGTTAATTGCTAAATCCGATGTAGTTATAGAAAATTTCCGTCCCGGTACGCTGGAAAAATGGGGGATTGGCTACGAGGAAATGAAGAAGCAAAACCCTGAAATTATTTTGTCCCGGGTTTCGGGATACGGCCAGACCGGCCCTTACAGCTCAAAGGCTGGTTTTGGAACACCAGGAACGGCCTTCAGCGGACATACAGGCATTTCCGGTTTCCCAGACCGTCCACCGGTAAGCCCTGCATATTCCCTGCTTGATTACATTACTGGGATTTATATTGCTCTGGCAACTGTAAGCGCTCTCTACCACCGTGATGTTAACGAAGACGGAGAAGGACAGTCGATTGATATGGGCTTATACGAGTCAATGTTTCGTATGCTGGAATTTCTGGTAGCTGAGTATGATCAGAATAATAAAGTGCGCGAGCGCAGCCCGGGGCTGTCCGGTCATTCCAGCCCAGCAGGGACGTATGGTACCAAAGACGATAAATTTGTCGTATTGGTATGCAGCACAGATTCTACGTTCGACCGACTTGCAGAAGCGATGGGCAGAAAAGATATGCTGGAGGATGATCGTTATTATACTAACGCAGTGCGTCTCGAGCATGACGATGAGGTGCAAAAAATTGTTTCGGGCTGGATAAAAATTCATACCCAAAAAGAGTTAATGGATAAGTTGGATGAATATGGTGTGCCGGTCAGTCCTATTTATACAATAGAAGACATTTTCAACGACCCCCACTATCAAGCCCGGGAAAATATTGTGGAGATTGAACATCCACGCCTCGGCAGCGTTAAGATTCCAGGAGTAGTACCGAAATTTTCGAAAACGCCTGGCAGTATTCGTCACCGGGCCCCGGATTTGGGAGAGCACAATGAAGAAATTCTGGGAGAAGGTCTTGGGTTGTCTGAAGAGGATATTCAAAGCTTAAAAGAAGAAGGAGTGATTTAAATGGCAGAGACCAGATACCCTGACTCAATCGAACTGTGTGAAGTTGCTCCCCGGGATGGTTTTCAGGCCGAAGATGAATGGATTCCTACAGAGAAAAAAATAGAGATAATCCGTAAGTTAGCCGAAACGGGGGTTTCCTCCATGGAAGTGACCTCTTTTGTGCATCCTAAAGCGATTCCACAATTAAAAGACGCTGAAGAGGTGGTACAGGCTGTCCAGGACATATCCACGATGAAAATGAGGGCATTAGTGCCTAATGTAAAAGGGGCAGAACGAGCCATTGGCGCAGGCATTAAAAAGTTGAAGCTGATGCTGTCAGCGACGGATTCCCATAGCTTGTCGAATGCAAATGCTACGGTGGAAGAAGCTCAAAAAAAATTGGAACCAATCGCAGAGCTGGCAGAAAAAGAAAAAGTAACCGTTGGTGGATCGATTTCAGTAGCTTTTGGCTGTCCGTATGAAGGAAGAGTAACTGAAAAGCAATTATATCCAATACTCAAGAGGTATCAACAAATGAATGTTCAGGAAGTGTCCCTGGCAGATACAACCGGTATGGCAAATCCTAAACAGGTACATCATATGCTTCAGGATTTGCAGGCTGCTTTTCCCGATATGACATTTTCGATGCACTTGCACAACACAAGAGGGCTTGCGTTAGCTAATATGGCTGCGGGCATGGAGCAGGGAATACGTCGTTTTGACAGCTCAATAGCAGGGCTGGGGGGATGTCCCTATGCGCCGGGAGCTACTGGAAATGTCCCTACAGAGGATGTAGTGCATATGCTGGAGGAGATGGGGATAGCAACTGGTATCAACCTTGAAAAAATTATTCAGACTGCCAAAGAAGTGAAGAATATAATAGGTCATGATGGAGGCAGTTATATGCTTCAAGCCGGACCTAATTCCCAATTGCATGATAAAGTAGAATCGCAAAATAAAGTAAATTAGAAATTTAATGAATAAAAGTTGAAAAACCTGTGGAAAAACCCGTATCATTTGATGTAGATACGGGTTTTTACGTATGGTCAGGTCGCATACATAAGGAGGGTGAAGACTGATGGAAGACATACGCCAGCTCGAGGAAGACCTGCTAAAGCCAAGTATCCGGCGGTCGGCTGTGGAAGTGAGCCGGCTGCTGGCAGAGGATTTCCAGGAAATCGGAGCATCCGGCCGGATTTTTACCCGGGAAGATGTGATTTGTGGTTTAGAGGAGGAGCGCCCCGTCAATAGAACGGTGGCTGACTATAAAACAAAACCGCTTTCGGAGCATTTATACCTGGCAACCTATACCGTAACGAGCGAGCTGGGGACTTCGCTGCGCAGCTCCATATGGCGGAAGACGGCCTCCAGCTGGGAGCTTGTTTTCCATCAGGGGACGCCCAAAAAAGCAAACCAGCCATAGAAGCAGAACACAATTGCTATTTTCGGCACGAGTGCAGTCAGCCTGCAGAAGGGCAGTAGAGGTGAACAATGTGGAACTATTCCATTACCATTTTTGGACAACAGAGGTAGAAGAAACAGAAGCTTTTTACAGCAGTCATGGATTTGAAGTAGTAGGGCGCTTTGCCCTGGAAGATTATCGTATTAAACGGTATGATCCGCCGATTGGGTGGGATGACTTCCGTCATAAAGGGTTAACGTTCCGGATGATAGAAATGAGTCTCGGCCAGGTGAGGGTCACCTTTGGCGCAGGAAGAATGGATACGTTCGGCTACTTTGGCTATCGTGTAAATGGGGAAGAACATGCCGGTATTCTTCGGCGTGCAAAGGAACATGGATGGGGGATCAACAAAAAAGAAAGAAGAACCTTCCTACAGCCGCCTACCGGGCCGAAGATTCAGCTTGATTGGGCGGAAGAGCTTCCTATTGGAGGAAAAGAGAAGGTGCAGTCTGTCCTCATTACCAGTCCCGAGCCTTATGATTCACACGACTGGCTGACCGTTCTGGGTGCAGAAGCGCTAGTGCCTGCCTGGGAGGAAAAGCGTGCCTTCGAACTTGAAAAAGTAGTTATTCAGGGAGCGGAAGAGACGGAGACTGTGCAGGATCCAAACGGTGTCTATCTGGAATTCCGTCCTTAATGGAAGGAAGAACAGCATGATGAAATATGTAATAGGGATGATTCTGGGGTTTGCGTTGTTTACAGTAAAGCCGAGAACGGCAAAAAGCAGGGAATAGGGAGCGAATACATCTTGGAGTCGTCATTTCGTCAATTAATTATTGTTATTTTAGCTATACTATCGGCTGTGCGTCTGGTCTTCTTTTTTGTGCTGGATCAGCCTCTTATCGATGCCATGATGCCGCTTGCGTTCATGGTGTACTGGATGCTCATTTTATCAATAGCGGACAGCAGACAGCTGTGGAGTGCAAAACGCGAACTAATTACCATACTGGTGGCAACGGCGCCGGTATTGATTGTTTCATTTATCGGGGTCGTAATGGAAGCTCACGAAATCTTTCTTCCGCTGTTTACGAATTCGATGCTTTTAATGGTTCTTATGCCTATTGTTTATAAGTACGGGTTGAAACCAAACGGTTCTGATAAAAAAAACTAGAGGAGACCGGATAATGGTGTTTCGAGCGAAAGGAAGCAGACTGCTGTCCGCCTTTGCGGTCATAGCTATTGTGCTGCTGGGGTATTCTATTTTTCAGGCTCTGTTTATGTATGATGGAGGGCCGGGGACCATCCTGAGAGCTGTAATTGATGCGGTTATTATCATTTTAGTGACACAGATTGTATTTTTCACAAAATATGAATTGCACGAAGAGCATCTGGCAGTCCACGCCTCTCTTTTAATCCGGCTGCGTATTCCTTATGACTCTATTCAACGGGTGGAAGAGGTGCCCGGATGGATTAAGGGGGCAACCCCGGAAAGGCTGAAGGTGATTTACCAGGAGGGAAATCGTCATCAGCATATTGCACCGAAAGACGAAGCATTGTTTCTGGAGAAACTGGCTGCGAAAAACAAAAATATTGAAATGCCAAAAGAAGGACGGTTCACGCGGTGAACGGTCCTTCTTCATAATTTGTCGTAAAATTTACGAAGGAAATAGAACCCAATAGAAGCTAAAACCATTCCGGCAATAATTATCGTTACGATAAAAAGCACTGTAGGCACGAATCTTCCTCCCTTCGCTGCAAATTCCTGCTGTTATAGGTATTTACCCCGGGAGGCATAACCGCAAGCATCTTTATTTGAACAGCGGGGCCTAAAGGATCTTGTTCAATAAATATAAAAAAGCACTGGCTTAAAACCAGTGCTGAATGCCGTTAGCATTAATTGCTTTGGCCGGATATTCCGACGGTAGTAACAAGCGTTTTTATTTTTTTCAGATTTGGACCGACGACCTGATATCTTTTGTCGTCCGTAACAATAATAGTAATGGGAACGAATTTTTCGTTTAATGCACCGAACTCCTGGTTCGCCTGTGGGTCATTGACGATATCTTTTTCAATAAAAGAAATACGGTTTTCCTGAAACCAGCCTTTTACTTTAGCACAGGAGGAGCAGTTTGGCTGGGTAAAAATCTGAACTTCATAATTCATATATATTCCTCCAATCGGGTGTGGGTGTACCGCGGCGCCTTTGTATTTATACGATTATGATAGTATACCAAAGTGCCGGAGAACGCAATGGAGAGGACAGAGGGCCAGGCCGTAGAATACTATTGAATAAGAACGTACGTTTGTGAAAAGAGGTATTGTCCGCTATAATAGAAGGAACAGAAAACTGCGCGTATAAGGGGGCGTAGGAAATGAAGCAGGAGGAACAAAAGCTCCGGAAGATTATTCATATTGATATGGACGCTTTTTTTGCAGCCATTGAACAGCGCGACCAGCCCCGTTTACGGAACAAGCCTCTAGTAGTCGGAGGTTCTCCCTGGTCAAGAGGTGTCGTGGCTACATGCTCCTACGAAGCGAGGCCGTACGGTATTCATTCCGCTATGTCTTCCTACGAAGCCTACCGAAGGTGCCCGGAGGCCATTTTTATTAAAGGGAACATGGAGAAATACAGAGAGGTTTCGCGTGAAATTATGGCCATCTTTCATGACTGCACAGATTTGGTGGAGCCTCTTTCCCTGGATGAGGCTTATCTCGATGTGACAGAAAACCACTGGAACCTCCCGTCCGCTACGCTCGCAGCTAAAGAGATACGGAAAAGAATTTATCAAAAGACCGGTCTCACTGCCTCTGCCGGTGTTTCATATAATAAATTTCTTGCAAAGACGGCTTCGGATTATGATAAGCCGGATGGTCTGACAGTTATTACTCCAGACCGGGCGGATGCTTTCGTAAAGGCTCTTTCCATTGGTGATTTTCGCGGAGTGGGAAAGGTAACCAAACGAAAATTTGATTCACTCGGCATCGCAACCGGGGAAGACCTGCAGCAGCTGAGCGAAGCAAGGCTCGTGGAATTGTTTCATAAGCAGGGTCATGTTTTTTACCGTCAGGCCCGGGGAATCGACGAACGTCTGGTGAATCCGGAAAGGGAGCGGAAATCGCTCGGAAAAGAGACGACGCTTTCGCAGGACCTTCTGCTTGTGCAGGATATGCTTCCAGTCATTGAAGAGCTGCTTGATCAGGTGCTGGCCAGGCTGAAAAAGGACGGCATAAGAGCCAAATGTATTGTGCTGAAAATAAAATTTGCTGATTTTCAGCAGATAACCCGCCGGTCCACGCTCGAGCACCCGAGCAATGATCGTGCGGAGCTCCTCGAGGCTCTGCGTCTTTTACTCGAGGAAGGGGTCTCCGGGGGAGATCCTGTCCGGCTTCTGGGAGTTACAGCTTCGGAATTTTACGGTCCGGGAGAAGTAACGGGAGGTCGTGGCAAGGTTTACAAAACAGTTAATTACGAACAGCTGCGTCTATTTTAAAACGCAGCTGTTTTAGTTGATTAACTGGAGAAGACGCCGAAGAAGAAAATAGCTATCAAAGCTAAAAGCATAACTATAATAAAAATGAGAAGCGTCAGTAACAGGGCAAACACTACAAATGCCCCGAACGCTTTACCGCCGGAGAAGCCGGCAGCGGCGGAAATTAAATTCACCTGGGTGACAATAGTCCAAATAGAAGCAGCGGCTGTGAGAACCCCGGCGATGGCTGTAAGCATCGTAGCCGTGTCATCATTGCCCGCAAGTTGTCCGATGTATAGTAAACAAATGAGGGGGAAAATGATAG
Organism: Marinococcus sp. LNHM4E3-1; assembly: GCF_056034405.1. Taxonomy (NCBI): domain Bacteria; kingdom Bacillati; phylum Bacillota; class Bacilli; order Caryophanales; family Bacillaceae; genus Marinococcus; species Marinococcus sp. LNHM4E3-1. The sequence goes on from NZ_JBQLID010000002.1 coordinate 142,421, forward strand.
CCTGCGGAAAAAGGGAGAGTCCGTAAATAGTCCGGGCTTCCCGGGCGTTCATACTGCCCTGGAATATCAAAATAACGAGCTTTAGGATCAGTCCATTCAAGTAAAAAGTGACAATTTGAAATATAAGGAACGCGGCGATAATACCGGTTGCTGCCAGAAACGTAAAAAAAGCGGAATCCGTTTCAAGCGGTGCCGTTTCCCGGGTGTTTTGTGCAAAGGCCTGAGACATTCCGGCAATGATAACGATCCAAAGGGCGGTGGAGTGAAGCTTTGGATGATCGCTTAATTGCCGGTACGTTTTTCGGGGTGCAGTAAGCAAAGCTGACAGCTGCCTGGGATTCATAATGATCATTCCCCGCTTTCCTTAATGTATCTTTTTTCCATCTAATGTTAGTGTACAATAGTTTGAAGAAAGAAAACAGGTTGTATAAGGAGGTTGGGCCGTGAATGCCAGGCTATTTTCTATTTTAGAAACACTGGAACTGTTTGACGAAATGAAATCCATTCAGCGTGCTTCATTAAAGAAGGATGGCGACCGGGAGAACGACGCAGAGCACAGCTGGCATTTATGCATGTATGCCCTGCTTTTGTATCGGGAGGTTGATCCGGATATGGACATTGCGAAAGTAGTGGAAATGCTGTTGATACACGACCTGGTGGAAATATATGCCGGCGATACGTTTGCGTATAACGAAGAGGGTAAAAAAGATCAGGAAGAAAGGGAATGGCAGGCAGCGGAAAAGATAAAAAGCAGGCTTCCGACTGAGCTCGGGCGTTGGTACATGGAAAGATGGCGTGAATTTGAAAAGGAAAAGAGTACCGAGGCAGACTTTGCCCGTTCGCTTGACCGGATGCAGGCTATGGGACAGAATATTTTTACCAACGGAGCTTCCTGGAGAAAAAACGGTGTCCGGCCGCAGGACGTGGAGAACCGGGCACAGACATGGAAAAACAGCAGCCCTGCTGCAGAAGAAATTTTTGCTCATTGGTGGCATGAAGCGTTAAATGAGGGGTATTTCACAAGCGAGGATTGACTAGAGCAACGTTCAACTAACACCCCGGAAATATCTTATGGTACAATTTTCCCAATGTGATATTTAGAAGGGATGGAAGAGATGTCGACGATGAGCAGTGCGGACAAAGTCACTTTGTATTATAAAGAAGCGGGCCAGGGATATCCTGTTATTTTTCTGCACGGACTGACTGGAGATCACACGATGTTTGAACGTGAAATGGATCAGTTGAAAGACCAATTTCGCGTTATAGCACTTGATATGAGAGGGCACGGCAGGTCAGACAAGCCTGAAGCATATACATTGGAAGATCATATACAGGACGTACTGCACATGATGGATGAGCTCAGTATTGAATCAGCTCACCTGGTCGGTGTTTCAATGGGGAGCTATATAGCTCAGGGTGTAGCTGTTGAAGCTCCAAAAAGAGTGGCGAAACTTGTGTTAACAGCACCGAAAGCACATGGAAAAACGTCTTCCACGGCGCGCTTGTTTGCTGAGCATGAAGCCGAGCTGAGCGGTCTTTCCCACCGTGAAAAACTAAATAAAGCCTCGATGTATATCTATCATGATATTGGCAAGGTACAGGATTGGTCAAAGCAGATCGAAGACCGTGCTGTCGAGCTGAATGCCGAAGAAGAGCAGGCAGCGTCTGATGCTTTAAAGGGGTTTGACTTCCGGGACCAGCTTCCTTTTGTAGAAGCGGACTCACTTGTGATCAGCGGAAAATACGACGGCCTGAATCCGCCGGAATACGGGAGGGAAATAGCTGATCTGATTCCTTCGTGCCGGTTTGTGGAATATGAACATTCGGGTCACGGCATAAACGTTGAAGAGCATGAACGATTCGTAGAAGAAGTCAGAGAATTTTTGAAATAAAGCCGATAAAAAGAGCAAGAGCACGTTTACTAAACGAATCGGCCTGCTCTTTTGCTCAGAACGCCGGAGAGCCGCTGTGATTTTCAATTGAAGAGGCAGATATTCAATTGAGTCGATAGAAATAATGGTTTTTGAAGGGTTTAAGCTGTTTTTAAGGTGTGAAAGGTTTGAAAAGCTATTTCCCAGATTAAAATTGTTATAAAATAATATTGATTTTTATGTGGGATATGTTATCATATGGAATATGAAAATAATTAAGAGGTGATGAAAGCATGGCTGATCGTAAAAATGTACAAACAACCGGTTCAGGTGCTCCAGTAGGAGATAACCAGAACTCGTTGACAGCAGGCACCAGAGGTCCCACTCTTATTCAGGACGTACACCTTTTAGAAAAACTTGCTCACTTTAACCGCGAGCGCATTCCTGAGCGTGTCGTTCACGCAAAAGGCGGCGGTGCTCATGGTGTATTTGAAGTGACAAACGATGAAATTTCTAAATATACCAAAGCTGATTTCTTAAGCGAAAAAGGCAAAGAAACACCAATGTTCATCCGCTTTTCCACAGTGGCGGGCGAATCCGGTTCAGCGGACACAGTACGTGACCCGCGCGGTTTCTCCGTGAAATTCTATACAGAAGAAGGTAACTACGACCTCGTAGGTAACAATACGCCAATCTTCTTTATTCGTGACGCTATTAAATTCCCGGATTTCATCCACACACAAAAACGCGACCCGCAGACGCACCTGAAAGATCCGGATATGGCATTTGACTTCTGGTCCCTTTCTCCAGAGTCGCTGCACCAGATCACGTATCTGCACGGTGACCGTGGTATTCCGGCAACGTGGCGCCACATGAATGGCTACGGCAGTCACACATTTAAGTGGGTCAACGACCAGGGAGAAGCATTCTGGGTAAAATACCACTTTGTCAGTGATCAGGGCGTTAAAAACCTTGACGAGCCAACAGCAAATCAAATAGCTGGGGAAAACCCGGACTATCATACAGAAGATCTATTCAATGCTATTGAAGCAGGAGATTATCCTTCCTGGACACTGTATGTACAGATCATGCCTTATGAAGAAGCACTCACGTACAAATGGGATCCGTTTGATGTAACTAAAATCTGGTCGAAGGAAGACTATCCACGTATTGAAGTCGGCCGTATGACATTAAACAAAAATCCTGAGAACTACTTCGCAGAAGTAGAGCAGGCTGCGTTTTCTCCGGGACACTTCGTACCTGGCATTGAGGCTTCTCCAGATAAAATGCTGCAGGGACGTCTTTTCTCTTACTCCGACGCTCACCGTTACCGCGTAGGGGCGAACCATGAGCAGATTCCGGTTAACAAACCAGTAAGCGGGACAAACAACTATCAGCGTGACGGCTTTATGCGTACAGATGACAACGGCGGCGGTTCGAAAAACTATGAACCGAACAGCTACGGTGGTCCTACTGAAGACGCGGCAGCAGAAATCAGCCCGTTTGATGTAGAAGGCAAGGTTGCAAGCACACCTTATCCTGACGACGATCACTACACGCAGGCAGGCGACCTGTACCGCATGATGAGCGAGGACGAAAAGCAGCGTCTCGTTGATGCATTTGTGGGCCACATGAAACCAGTCCGCAAGGATGAAATTATTAAACGTCAATTAGAAATCTTCTACAAAGCGGATCCAGACTACGGACGCCGCATTGCAGAAGGACTCGGCTATAAAGTACCGCAAGAAGAAGCGTAAGCAGTATCACCGTTTGCGCAATCACCAATTTTAATTTTATGCATCATCCACTCACAACTTGCACCCGTGCCTTTTCAGGCACGGGATTTTTTTATGAAAAAAGCCGGGATCCAAAGAAATTCTTCGGAACCCGGCTTATGCAGTGAAGTTTCAGCGCCTCTGTTTATATTTTGAAAAGAAAGACGAAAATGTTTCAGCACGTGGTATGATAAAGACAGATGAAAAAATGCATCGTTTAAGAATTCAGCATGTATGTAATAGCTTCCGCAACGCCGTGCTCGTCGTTTGTGCCAACAATATGGTCGCTAATGGTTTTGACTTCATCCACAGCGTTTCCGATAGCGACGGCATAGCCGGCTGTTTTTAGCATACTGATATCATTGTAATTGTCTCCGATGGCGGCAGTATCTTTTAACGGTACAGCAAGCTCTGTAGCAAGTCTTTCAAGCGCAAGCCCCTTCGAAGCTCCCGTATGTTCAACCTCAAAATTATGATCACCTGAAGTAACGAGGGTTAAATCTTCCCGGTTTTTAAAGTGGTCAATGCCTGTCTGGCGCTTTTCTTCGATGAAAGAGACCGCCAAAATATTATACAGGGAAACGTTCATATCATGCAGATCGAGATAGCTTTCAATAAAAGAAAATCCAGTTTGGCTGTACTGCCGTTCCGCTGCCTTCTGCATGGAAGCTGTATCTGCATGAGGATTGGCGCTTTTAATACGGTCCTGCTCGATTTGAAGCAGCTCCCGGCTGTTGTGGGGAGTGTAGATTGCTTTTTCTGTAAACGCTTCATAATAGAATTCGTGCTGATGCAGCCATGAAAGTACTTCCATCCCTGTCTCCTTTGGAAGTGGCACAGAGATATACAACTCACGGGCGGGAGAATGAACAGCAGCCCCGTTCGCAGAAATCACCCACGGGTGAAGAGAAGTGTTTTTAAGTATATTCCATACGTCAAAGTGGGCTCTGCCTGTAGCAATAACGATATCAAGGCCATTTCCGGCCGCTGTTTCAAGTGTTTGTATCGTTTTGTCATCTAATTGGTTTTCGCTGTTTAAAAGAGTGCCGTCCAAGTCAATTGCGACCATTGAAAACATGTTGTGTCCTCCCATTACTAGACGAGGTTAAAAGCATAAACCTTTTATACTTTAACATAAAATATCGTGAACAACGAAATTACGCGCAAAAATTTGTATAATAATGGTAACATGATTATACAGCTTCGTTCGGAAGATGTGTAAAAATCCTGGATTGCTCATGTCCGGAGAATCTTTTTAATGGCCGTAGAAGGATATGGAAAAGTAAGACAAGAAGGTATCAAAGGAAAAAGAATGCGCAGGATATTGAATAGGGGGCGTGGTTATGTACATTAAAAGAACAGAAGACCCGGTGCTGCTCAGCCAGTTAAATCAGTCACTGCACGAATGGCACGTAAACCTTCATCCTGAACTTTTCTTCCCTTATGATCAGCCGTCGGCTCAATCATATTTTGAAAAAAAGCTCGCTGACGACTGCCACATGTTTTTTATCGCTGTCGAAGACGAAGAGCCGCTGGGGTACGTCTGGCTTGAGCTTCGCAAAGAAAAAGGCAGCGATTTTAAACGTCCCTCGCACTACGGCTACATTTACCAGATTGTAGTGAAGGATCAACACCAGGGCCAGGGCGTCGGAGCTTTTTTAATGAAAGAGGCGGAATATGCTGCGCGGGACTACGGGGCAGATAGGCTTGAGCTGGACTATTTGGCACAGAATTATATAGCAGAAGCCTTCTATAAAAAAATCGGGTATGAACCAAAACGGGTTACAGTGCATAAAGAGCTTTAAGAGGATGGGGGCTGGAGAGATGGTTACGAGTCATACGAATATTATTATCGCCGGTACAAGCATCGAAGGACTTGTGCTGGCACGGGCTTTGGAACGCTATGATGTAAATGTCCGACTGCTTGAAGCTAAAAAGTCCCCTGCCCACGAACCAAAAGCACTGCTTCTATATGCGCGGACGCTGGAAATGCTAGAAAGCATTAAACTGACAAAGCCATTGCTGGAGATAGGTATACCCTATCATTCACTGGAATTCAATTACGAAGGAAAAAAGATTTTTACTCCCTCCTTCGATTTTTTGAAAGAAGAATCTTTGTATCCATATGTATTGTCGCTCGCTAACTGTGATGTACAGCGTGTCCTGCAGCGTGCGTTAGTGAAAACATCTGTGGAATGGGGCACGCGCATTACGCAGCTGAAGCAGAATGGTTTAAAAACAGAAGCGTTAATCGAAAAAAATAATATGGAGGAGCGGATAATTGCTGATTATGTCGTCGGGGCCGACGGGATTGAAAGTGTTGTCAGGGAGCTTGCTTCCATTAAATGCAAAATGGAGGGCGGCTCTGAATTAATAATGGCAGATATTAATACAGAGCAGCGGATGACAAACAATGCTCCGTCCATGATGTTTAATAAAAAAGGAATTATGTTTGCCGCAGACCTTCCCGGTCACCAGGCAAGAATCATGATGATCGACCGCGACAACCCAGACGCCCGCCTTAAAAATACGGAAGCTTCTCTGCGGGGGCTCTATCAAAAAATCACTGGCCGCCCGTTGTCAATGCAAAAGGCGGTGACGGTGCAGTCGAAGCAGGCTGTGTTTCATCAGGCAAAAGAGTTTCGGGCAGGGGACGTGTTTTTAGTCGGTGAAGCGGCACATGCTCATCACCCGATGACAAGCCAGAGTGTGAATCTAGGCATCCAGGACAGCATTAATTTAAGCTGGAAGCTTGGAATGGTATGTGCAAGGGCCTGCCCGGAAACACTGCTTAAGTCATATGAGACTGAACGGCTTCCAGTCGCAAGAAAAGTTAACCGGACGACGGATTGGACGGTTCGAAGCCTGACTGTGCAAAAGCCGATTGCTGTGCAGGCAAGAAACCGAACGCTGAAAATGGTGGAGATGATTGAACAGCTCCCGGAGGCCTTTATCCGCCGACTGTCGCATTTGTCTGTGAGATACCGGGCGTCGGCACCGCCGTTGAAGGAAGAGCTCAGGCGTGAAGGCGTACTGCATCCAGGAGACAGAGTGCCTGATGCAGCATTAACGGATTTTGAGAACCGTAAAACCAGGTTATATGAGCATTTGCAGGAAGGAAAATTTTTATTTGTGATGCGCACAAGCGGCAGCCGGATTGATAAGGAATATGCGTTTATTAAGAGGTGGATTCGTAAGTCCGCGCCGTATTTTGGCAGCATGGTACAGCCTGCGTTAGTCGCGCCGACACCGACGATGGGACAGCCTGATGATATTTTATGCTGGAGTGAAAGGCATTTAAGCAGGGAATTCAGGCAATTAATTGGGCCGGGGGAATCTATGCTCGTACGGCCGGATGGTTATCTGCTTTTTCACAGCGATGCTGCAGGATGGAGCAGCTGGAAGGATGCAGTTGAGCTGTTTCTTGCAGCGGGGGCTGAATGGGACCTCGAGGAGCAGGAAGCGCGGAAGTGGTATCAAAATTTCAAGCTGATCAGCCGCAGATGGAAAAAACAGCTGACATTCAGTAAATAAGAAAGCTTCCCTTAAAGCCGGTACCGTATACAGCGGACGCCGGCTTTTTGAAACGCCAGGACATGTATTACGTAAAAACGAAAGAAAACATTGACATATACATTCCAAAAATAGGAAAATGAACGGGTTGAATGCCTATAAGTAAGGAGAGGAAACCATGTCATCGATTTTAGAAGTGAATGATGTACATAAGCGTATTCACGGTAAACAGATCATTCAAGATCTGAAATTCTCTGTCGAGCCGGGAGAGGTTTTTGGCTTTCTTGGACCGAACGGCGCGGGAAAAACGACGACGATCCGTATGATGGTCGGACTAGCCCCTATTTCGTCCGGAGATATTCTTATCGACGGGTACAGCATCCAAAAATCATACGCGAAGGCGATTAAACAGGTTGGAGCCATCGTGGAAAACCCGGAAATGTACAATCATCTAACAGCGGAAAAGAATCTGGTCCATTTTGCCAGGATGAATGGCAAGGTGGATCACGAACGCATTGACGAACTGCTCGGACTTGTAAAGCTGGAGCATGTGAAAAAGAAAAAAGTGCGGACGTTTTCGTTAGGAATGAAGCAGCGGCTCGGTATCGCCCAGGCGCTTTTGCACCGGCCGAAGCTGCTGATTCTGGATGAGCCAACTAACGGCCTGGACCCGGAAGGGATTCGAATGGTTCGGGCTTACCTGCGCCGGCTTGCCGAGGAGGAAGGGCTTGCTGTGCTTGTTTCGAGCCATTTGCTCTCAGAAATGGAGCTGATGTGCGACCGTTTCGCAATTATCCAGGACGGTAAGCTGATTAACATTGAAGATCAGCGCGTCTCAGAAGAAGAAGGGCGCCAGCTTCCTTACCAGATTGATGTAGGTCCGCAGAAGCTGGAGGCTGCCATGCAGGTGGTGAAAGAAGCTTATCCGGATCTGAAAATAGAAGAAGCAGACCAACGGCTGACGATCTACATAGAAAAAGAGAATGTCCCTGCCCTGCTGCGCTATGTCATAGAAGCCGGATTTGACCTTTACGAAGCAAAAGAAGACAAACAAACGCTCGAAGACCGGTTTCTTCAAGCAACGTCGAAGGAGGGCTCCTCATGATCCGCCTGATTCAAAACGAATGGATGAAGCTGTTCTGGCGTATCAGTACATGGGTGATGACGGCGATTCTGCTGCTCGGAGTGGTAGGTGTTCTTATTTATTCCCTCACTAATCAGCCGTCAGCGGAAGAGCTACCGTCTGAAGAGCAGTGGAAAGCTCAGCTGGAGCAACGGATTGAAGAAGATCAGCAGGCGCTCGAGGACAGCGGGGCTGCAGCGGAGTTCTACGAGCAGAGAATTGCGGAAGACGAATACCGTATTCAAAATGATCTCCCGCCGCAGAGCGCGACAGGGGAAAGCGTCTGGTCGTTCATGAGCACGAACGCAGGGCTGCTCGATCTGCTGAGTATTTTTGTTATTATTGTAGCGGCTACGATCATTTCCTCTGAGTTTAAAAGCGGGACTATTAAGCTGCTGCTGGTCCGCCCGCCGTCCAGGATTAAGATACTAACGTCCAAATACCTCACAGTGATCCTTTATGCTATTGCAATGCTCGCTCTGCTTTTCGGGGCCTCATTTATCCTGGGAGCTCTTTTCTTTGGATTTGGTGAACCTTCCACCCAGTTAATCTACACGGACGGAGAGGTCGAACAACGGCCGCAGGTGCTTGCCCTTGCGATCGATTACCTGACCGGCTCAGTGAATTTTGTCATGCTTGCGACACTGGCTTTTGCCATTTCAGCCATTTTCCGGAGTGAAGCGATGGCGATTGCCATCAGTGTTCTGTTATACGTAGTGGGCGCCGGTGTAACAAGTACTCTGGCTATTGCCTACGACTGGCCGAAGTACCTGCTGTTTGCAAACACGAACCTGAATCAGTACTTTACAAGTGGTGGACCGCCGGTGGAGAGTATGACGCTTGGTTTTTCCGTTGTCGTCCTGATTGTGTACTGGCTGATTTTTATGGGGTTTGCGGTGTGGATGTTCAAAAAAAGAGAAATCAGCGTAACCGGTTAACGAAGGTTGTTTGAATCCCGGTATAGACAGGGAACAAAATAACTGAAAGTAAATGAAGAGGAGTGTGCGCCTATGGTGAAACGTACGGCAGAAAAAGTGCTTGGAATTATTGCGGCTGTTTTAAGCGGCCTCGGCATCGTTTTAGGAATTATTTTTCTATTTGTGGACGTCTCTGCGATAGAGGAAGCAAATCAGATGATTCAGGAGGAAGGAACAGGAGAGACGCTGAATGCTCAGGAGGTGGCTGCGCAGGCTACAAATCTGGGAATCAGCCTGATTATCTTTTCAGCGGTCGCAACAATCCTGGCGGTGATAGGCGTCTTTCTGTTGAAGCGCAATAAACGCTCTGTCGCTTCCGGCATTTTGTTTTTCCTTGCGGCGATTGCGGGCTTTATAGCAGTCAGCTTGTTTGCAATTGTTCATTTTGTCCTGCTCGTGGTGGCAGGCATTATGGCAATTGTGCGCAAGCCGAATACGCCAGCCGATAATTCCACAGAGGCACAGGAATATCCGGAATAACAGAGACGGGGCTCCGAGAAACTCGGAGCTCTTTTTTATGAGGAGGATTGGATGAGAATACTGGTGATTGCCGATACCCATATGCCGAAAAAGGCAAAAAAGTGGCCGGAGGAGCTTTATAAGGAGTTTGCAGAGGCTGATTATATTATTCATGCCGGAGACTGGCAGGACCCGGGCGTGTGGGAAGATTTAAGACAGTATGCTCCGCTTACGGGAGTATATGGAAATGTGGACGGAGACGATATGAAAGATATCGTGAATGAAAAGGAGGAAGTCGTGCTTGAAGGGTGGCGTATAGGTATCGTGCACGGGCACGGCGAAAAAGGGACAACTGAAAAAAGGGCCGGAGAAGCGTTTGCCCCCGGCCAAAAGGATATTATTATTTTCGGTCATTCCCATATTCCTTACCTGCGGTATGCTGGAAAAACATTGATGTTTAACCCGGGGTCACCGACAGATAAGCGTAAAGCGGCGATGTTCTCATACGGGCTGCTCGACCTCAGTCATGACCATTTTGAAGCCCGGCATGTATTTTTTCCCAGGAAAAGCTAAACGAAATACTGAAGATCCGAAGCATTGGTCGGGTAAGCAAACATCGTCCGGGATAAAGAGCTCGCCGGGATTTCGTGCTGGATGACAAGCGTCATATAGTTAATGAACGAGGCAGCATCGCTGTTTAATGCGTGGGCACCAACAACGGTATCTTTTTCTTTATCAATAATTAATTTTACAAAAGCTGTTTTTTCATTTTTATGCTTGTACGTAAACCACGAGCTGACGTCTTCAGTAACTGTAGAAAGTCCGCGGGCGGAGGCAGCATCGCCTGTCAGACCTACCGCTGTTAAACCGGGCACGGTGAATGCTGCAGAAGCGATCGGTCCGTATTGAATGGGCGTACTGTTGTTTTCGAGCAGGTTGGTGGATGCGCAGCCTGCCTCAAAGCCGGCTAATGGAGTTAACGGGCTGCCGGCTGTATCGGCGCAGTCGCCGGCAGCATAAATATTTTCATTGGTCGTGCTCTGCAGATATTCATTTACAGTCACACCCTGCTTTTTATTATAGGCAGCGTCTGCTTTTTCCAGATCCAGCGTTTGTACGTTCGGTGTACGGCCACTGCCATGAACGATAATATCGCCATAAAAGGTGTATTCTGTATTCGTATAAACCTGATAGCCTTGACTCTCGGGATGTATTTCGTCTGCTTCGGTATGCAGGTGTACATGCACACCGATCGATTCGGAGTAGTCAATGAGCTTTTGGACAAGCTCAGTATCAAATCCTTTCAATGCACGATCTCCGCGCTGTAGAATATGAACATCGGCTCCCGCCCGTTTGGCAAGGTGGGCAAATTCAAAGGAAATATAACCGCCCCCGATAAAAACAATGCTTGATGGCAGCTGATCGAGTTCGAGAAAATCATCGCTGCTGAGCATATGTTCAGATCCTTTAATCGGAAGAGTGGCAGGGCTTGCGCCGGTGGCGAGCACGAATTTTTTACTCTTAATATGGCGGCCACCTACTTCTATCGTTTCCCGGTCGATAAAACGGGCGCGTCCGTGCAGGGTGTCGATCCCGCTGTCTTTTAAGCTTTGTTCGATAGTTTCCGGCACGCCCTGGACGAACGTGCGCTTGAAATTCATTAAATCTTCCCAGTGGATGGATAAATTGCCTTCAAGACCAAGGCCTTGCAGGCGCTGGGCCTGGTCGAGAACCTCTGAAGCATGGATGAGCACCTTCTTCGGGTCGCATCCACGCAGGGCGCAGGTGCCGCCGTAGGGACGTTCATCCACTATTGCTGTATTCCATCCGGCTCCGTTTAAGTTTCCTGCAGCGGTCATGCCCGCCGAACCGCTCCCGATTACGATCGCGTCATACATAGTATTTACCTCCTTTAATTTCTTCGTTTCTATTCCTTTTGCCGGAAGAAATGAAACGAAATTCCAAAATGGAAAAATATCACTTGAAAGAAGGAAAAGCATATGCAGTACGAAACAAGTGAACTCCGCTCCGAACGATTGACGACCGGGCTTTTGTTCTGGTCAGGGCTGATTGTGATGTCGAGTTTGTACATGACAATACCGCTGATACCAACTTTTTCGGAAGCATTTCGCATTTCTGCCGGGGAAGCTGCCTGGGCAGGGAGTGTTTTTTCCATCTTTTTTGCAGCTGGCTGCCTGCTGTACGGACCGTTATCGGAACGGGCGGGGAGAAAACGTACGATCGTAACGGGTCTGCTTGTGCTCGCTGTTGTCACCCTGCTGATCGGTTGGGTGCCGACCTTTTCTGCTCTGCTTATCGGCCGGGCTCTCCAGGGACTCGCGGCGGCTTCATTTTCTCCAGTGGCTCTCGCTTACATTGGAGATATGTTTGCACCGGCTAAGAGAGGTTCGGTTATCGGGTTTATCAGCGCCGGCTTTTTAATTGCCGGGATTTTCGGGCAGACGTGGAGCAGTGCCGCCATTCAGGCAGCCAGCTGGCACTGGGCCTTTTTGCTGCTCGGTGTTGTGTATGTGCTCACCTTTATTTTAATGTGGCGTCTGCTTCCGGTAGATCCGTCGAAAGGAAAAACGGGCAGTAAGCCGTCTTTTTTCTCGCAGTTGCAGACGGCGGCCAGAAACAAGAGCCTGCTGCTCTGCTTTATCGTCACTTTTTCGGTGCTGATGGTTTTTGTGGGGATGTATTCTTCGCTCGGGCAGTACCTGCAGAGCGCATTCCAACTAAGCCAGGGCGACATTTTATACGTCCGGGCCACGGGGCTGCTAGGCATCAGTGTTGCTTTTTTCACAGGGAAATGGAGCAGGCATGTCGGCACTCCGTTTATCCTTCGCGCCGGTCTCGGTATCGGAGCGCTCTCACTTTTGCTGATGATCGCGACCGACAGCTTATGGCTGCTTGTAACATGGAGCGTACTGTTTACGGTCGGAGCTGGTTTAATCGTTCCTGCGATTATTGCGCTCATCAACCAGGTGGGTGCTGAAGTGAGAGGGGTTGCAACGTCGCTGTATACATTTATTTTATTTATCGGTGCCAGTATCGGGCCGGTGCTCAGCACCGCAGTAAGCCAGGCTGTGTCTGTCGAATGGGCCTTCGGTGTTCTCGCTTTGATTTACACTGCCAGCTTTGTAACAGCTTTAGGAATACGTGTGCCAAAGCAGTAAAGAAGTCGTTAAACGGCTTCTTTTTCATTTTATGTGAATTTATTTAACATATTTTTTCTTCTGAATAGGTTTTATCGAAAAAATACGTAGGAATAATATAAACAAGAAAGGGTAATGATAGAAAATATGACAAAGTAATTTCTATATCACCCTCTAATTACTCGAAATTTTCAGAAAATAATGATATGATAAAAATCCAAGCAGGAACACAATAAAAGATATATTTAGATAATCCAGATAAATAGGAGTGGTGAACATGGTTAAAAGCAGTACGAAGCGCTATTTGAAATCCCTACGTTTGACGGTGGAGGAACCTTCTTTTTCTTATCTGGCCAAAATTATGAACGCTCACTTGTTTACTTTTCCATTTGAAAATGCGAGCAAACTAATATACCACCGGGAAAATTCCTGGAAAAATTACACGCCGGACACGCAGAGCTTTGTCGATAATTTCGAAAAATACAAGTTCGGCGGAACGTGTTTTACCGTTAATCAGAAGGTGGCGGCTATACTTCAGGATTTAGGCTTTGATGCTTACAACATTAACATGGGTCCGGAACACATTGCGACTGTTGTCAGGCTGCAGGGCGAGCGTATTCTCGTGGACTGTGCCGTTTCGGCACCGATTTTTTCACCGGTGCGCCTGGAGAGGTCCGACCGGAATATTTATATGTATCATGATGAAAAAATTGTCATCAGTCCGGTGGATAAAGAAAACCAGTTGTATGAATTTAAACGATATATAAAAGGGACGCTGACAAAAGATCAGTGGGTATTTAACGCTGACCAGCCGAGAAGCCAGAAATATCTTAACGATATGGTAGAGCATTCCCACCGGGAAGACGCTATGTTTATGTCGCTGTTGAGACTGCAGATGTGGCAGCCAACGCGAAACATTACGCTGAAAAATAACCGGATGCGCATTTATCATCCAGACGGAACTACGGAAAAAAGAGATCTGCAGTCGATTGAAGAAATCGAAGAAGTGGTTCAGCATGAATTCGGACTCGGAAAGCTGCCTGTGCGAAAAGCGATCGAATATCTCGAAGCTAAAGGGATAGACGTATTCGCCTCCTTAAATAAAGAAGAAGCATCTTAAGTGAAACCGGCGCTGTCTGCGCCGGTTTTTTTGTTTGAAGACGGTTGCGGGCGGTTATCTGTATCGCATATGATAGACAGACAATATTAACACAGGGCAGGTGTCTGGATTGAATAACGCGATTGCTGAGGTGAAACTGGTACCCTTTAAGCGGGAGCATTATGACAGGTTAATCGAGTGGGTGCCGTCGGCCGATTTTTTAAAGCAGTGGAGCGGAGAAGCTTTTACATACCCGCTGAATGCAGAGCAGCTCGATGATTACCGCAGACAGCAGGAGGGAGATAATCCTAAACGGCTTGTCTATACTGCCCTGCATCAAACGACAGGTGTCCCCGTCGGTCACATATCGCTTGGGGCCATTAACTACCACGATCGTTCCGGGCGGATAGGCAAGGTGCTCGTGGGAGAGGAAACGATGCGCGGTGTGGGTCTCGGGCAGTGGATGGTCCGGGAGGTGTGCCGGATCGCTTTTGACGAATTGCAGCTGCACCGGGTGGCGCTCGGAGTTTTTGATTTTAACGCTTCCGCTTTGCGCTGCTATGAGCGTGCCGGCTTTCAGCGCGAGGGGGTAAAACGGGATCTTCGTCTTGTAGGAAACACCTATTGGTCTCTTGTGGAGATGAGCATGCTCGAAGAGGAGTGGGAGAAGCTGCGTTAATTCCCCTGCCGGTGGTTACCGCATTTCTGGAAATTTTGCGGTAAAAGGTTCATAATAAAATGACAGGAGCCATCTGCGCTCGTGTCTTTTTTATAGGCGGGCAGCAGAAGCTTGATTATGGCTTGGAGGGAAGCGCATGGAGAAAAAACCATCTGTACTGGTAATGGTTTCTGTAGAGGCAGAAAAAGAAGCCCTGCAGGCAGCAGTGGAGGCAGAAGACGCCTGGGAGGTGCAGGTAGGCGGTGTCGGAGCAGCACAGATGAGTGTCCGGACATCGCTGCTGCTTGCTGAACAAGACTATGATCTAGTTATAAACGCCGGTATTGCGGGTGCATTTCCGGATAAAGCCTGGCTGGGTGATATTGTGGCAGCCAGCGAAATCGTCGCCGCGGATATGGGGGCAGAAACAGAGGAAGGATTTGCTCCGCTGGAAAAGCTTGGGCTGGGGCCGACACGTTTCCAGGCAGAAAAAAAATACACGCCTGAGTTAGTCCGGCGTCTTGCGGAACAGGGGATTTCAGCTGTTGAAGCCCCGGTGCTTTCTGTGTCAACCGTAACCGGTACACAGGCAACGGTGAATCAGCGGGCGTTTTTATATGAAGATGCTGCGGCAGAAGCAATGGAGGGCTACGGCGTGGCAGTGGCCGCCAGCTATTTCGGAATTCCGGTAATGGAATTACGCGCCATATCAAATGAAGTCGGGCCAAGAGACAGGGACGCCTGGAACATACCGGGAGCACTGGATTCTCTGCGATCGGCTGTACTTATATTGCAGGAGGTTACATCATCATGAAAATAGCTTTTTCCCCGTGTCCGAACGACACGTTCGTGTTCCATGCCTGGACGCATGGATTGTTAAAAGATACAGAAGCTCCGGAGGTCACATTTGCAGACATTGATATCACTAACCATTGGGCTGCAAACAAAGAAGGGCCGGAAGTGATGAAAATTTCCTACGCGGCTCTTCCGTGGGTGCTTGAAGATTATGCTCTTCTTCCGAGCGGTGGTGCCCTTGGGTACGGCTGCGGCCCTTTAGTATTAACAAAAGGCGAAAAAACGCCCGAGCATTTGATCGGAAAAACGGTAGCGGTTCCGAGTGAACGGTCCACAGCTTATCTGCTGTTTCGTTTATGGGCATCCAAAGTGATTCCTGAAGGTGTTGGAGAAATTAAAGTGATGCCTTTCGATGATATTATGCCGGCAGTCCGGGACGGCGAAATAGATGCCGGCCTTGTCATTCATGAAGCCAGATTCACGTACCATAATTATGGCCTGTCGCTTGTAGAGGATATGGGCAGCTGGTGGGAAAGGGACACGGGATTCCCAATTCCGCTTGGAGCGATCATTGCCCGCCGCCATTTAGATACGCAGGCGCTCGCAGATAATGCCCGGCGCTCTGTGGAATACGCCTGGGAGCACCCGGAGGCATCAAGTGATTTTGTCATGGAAAACGCTCAGGAGATGTCACCGGAGGTGGCTCAGTCCCACATCGAGCTGTATGTTAACGAATTCACCCGCAAGCTTGGTGAGGACGGGTACGCCGCTGTGGAAACCCTGCTTGGACGGGCGATGGAAGAAGAATTAATCCCTTCCTTTGATCTGAAAAAAATCAGGCTGTATTAAACAAAGAAGCTTCACCTGGAAACAGGCGGAGCTTCTTATATATCTGCAGTTTTCATTTTCCTCGCTGCCAAGGCGGCGCGGAGGCTGTGAAGAATCATGCCTGCGAGCACGAGCGCAATGCCGGAGAACGTCAAGGCCGAAGGTGCTGCTG
Organism: Marinococcus sp. LNHM4E3-1; assembly: GCF_056034405.1. Taxonomy (NCBI): domain Bacteria; kingdom Bacillati; phylum Bacillota; class Bacilli; order Caryophanales; family Bacillaceae; genus Marinococcus; species Marinococcus sp. LNHM4E3-1. The sequence continues at coordinate 158,849 of NZ_JBQLID010000002.1, forward strand.
TATGAAGCAGAAGCATTTCACCGATAAGGGCAAACAGCACTTCCCCAGACTGAGTCGCTTCGACTCCAGCTAATTTAGCAGTATCGTTTTTCACTAGTTCTGTGGCGTAAAAAAACAGGACAGTAGCAATGATTCCGGAGGAAACAGCAACGATGAAGGACTGGGAAATCTGAGACCTGCCGGGAAGTCCGTGTACGGAAGCTCCATACAATGCTAAAATAATCCAAAAGGGCATGCTCGCAATAGTCATGCCAAGCACCCGCTGGAAAGTAGTGAGTCCGTTTCCGGCCACGTGCATCATTTTCCGGTTGCCAAGCGGATAGGCAAAGGCAGCCAGCAGAAGGGGAAGAACACAGAGCCAGACATTCAGTAGCGGCACCGCTGAAGCATGTTCAGCCTGCATAATAAACACTCCCGCAAGAATCACTAAAGAGATTAGTACGCTCTGGAGCGGGATGCGCTGCTTCGATCCGGATGTTTTATGTAAAAAAGGCACAAGCAGCGACCCGGCAATGATGGTAATTTGAAAAGTGGCGGCGACAAGCCAGCCAGGACCATAGACGGTGGAAAAGGCTATGGGGGCGTAAAAGAGTCCAAAACCGACTGTGCTCCAAAGAAGCCACTCGGAAGGACGGGCGCGGAGATGATGAAAGACGGGGCGAAGCCGTTTCTGTGCTCCGACGATTGCGATAAGCATGGGCAGCATAAAAAAATAACGAAGCGACGCGCTCCAGGTCCAGTGGCCGCCGGAAAGCTCCATCGAACGGTTCAAAACAAATGTGACAGAAAAAAAGAGGGCTGCTGTAAGGCCCAGCAAAATAGCTTTCATTTATGAGGACCACCTTCAATATAATATTTGGTTATTGTACCACAGCTAAAAATTTTTCCCAATATTCTGTTGAATAAAAATGGCGGCACACTGTGCTTATGAAAAAAATCAGGTAAAGAAAGCAGGTGGAGTATGAAGTACCCTGAAGCTCTAAAAAAGGGAGATACCATTTATGTAACAGCTCCGTCGAGCGGAGTACCTGCGTCTTTACACGGGGTGCTTCAGCAGGCAGTAGAAAAAGTCCGTACGAGAGGGTTTCACGTACGGGTGGGAGAAACGGCCTGGAGGCAGCAAAAGGCAGCAAGTACAGATCGTTTTCAAAGAGCTGAGGAGTTGATGATGGCACTGGCAGACCCGGAGGTACAAGTAGTGATGCCTCCGTGGGGAGGGGAAAGAATTATAGATATTCTGCCCCTGCTGGAATGGGAATGGCTTCGTGAACTGCCGCCCACCTGGATACTAGGATACTCTGATACGAGTACACTTGCCTTTGCCTACACGATGATGACCGGAACGGCTTCGGCTCATGGCACGAATCTGTTTGATCTGGCTGCGCCTATCTGGGACGACGTGACAAAAAAATGGGAACGGGCTTTAAAAGCTCCGCTGGGCGAAGCCATTTATCAGCACTCAAGCTCGTATTATCAGTCGTCCTGGAAGAAGGCGTTTGAGCAGCCCGGCTCAGGATTTGTGCTCGATACAAAGACGTCCTGGAAGCATCTTGAAGGGGCGAATACGGATGAATTGAGTGGTCGTCTGCTCGGCGGTTGCCTGAATACGCTCCCGCGTCTTGTCGGCACTCCTCTGGACCGGGTACAGGAGTGGCGTTCAGAAAAAGTCATTTGGTACCTGGAATCTACAGGCATGGATGCAGCAGAAATGCACCGCTCCCTCTGGCAGCTGCAGCAGGCCGGGTGGCTGGACAACGCTGCCGGCATACTTCTGGGCCGGCCCGAAGGATACAATGATACAGAAGGTTTTACCATGGAGGACAGCCTGAAGGAGCTGTTCGGCGGCCGCCTTCCTGTCTGGTATGACGCTGATATTGGCCACATGCCCCCGCAGTGGACGTTTATTAACGGGGCATTTGCAAACCTTCGTTTTGACCGGGGCCAGGCTGAGATGACCATGAGAAAATCATAGAGGGAGGGACCATCGTGCAGCTAGAAAGCAGCCGGCTGCTTTTAAGGCCTTTTTCGGAAAAAGATATAGATGTATTAGCAGAGCTTGCCAACAACTACCGTATTGCAAAAACGACCCTGGAGCTCCCCTACCCGTATACAGAGGAAGATGCACGGTGGTGGATCGGACATCATCCAGCCTGGATGGAAGAAGGCTCCCGTTTCCCGTTTGCTGTTACTAAAAAAGATGAAGATGAATTAATGGGAAACATTACGGTGCGCGTGCAGCCTGAATACCGCCGCGGCGAGCTTGGGTACTGGCTCGGGGCGGATTACTGGGGGAACGGTTATATGAGTGAAGCAGCGGTGCTGGTACGCGACTTCAGCTTCCACACATTAAAAACGAACCGGCTGACAGCTCCTGTTATGAGTAAAAATCAGGCTTCGGCCGGAGTGTTAAAGCGAATCGGCATGCGTTATGAAGGCACGCTGCGCCAGGACGTCTGGAAATGGAGCCGCTACGAGGATGTCGATGTGTACGGTATGACTGCTGATGACTGGAAGGAAGCATAAAACAAGCACTGCCGTATCGGCAGCGCTTGTCAGCTTTTTAACAGAAACACATTATCGTCTTCATCGCGAAAGCTTGCATAAGTAATTCCATTTATCTCTGTTGGTTCTTCATCAAAAACAATATTTTGGGCTTTCATCCACTGGTAGGAGGCGTGCACGTTGTCGCATTCAAAAACAATTGATGGCTTCAGCTCCTGCCAGTTCATAACGTAGGATTTAGGGTAGATAGCCAGTGCTGTTTCCGCTCCAGGGGCTGCTACCTCGAGCCGGTACGCGTTTGGCCCAAGCGGGTCTTCGCGCCGGACCTCAAATCCTATTTTTTCTGTCCAAAATTCTTTTGCCCGCTGCTGATCTTCTACATATACAGCCGTAGAGGCAATTTTTCCTATCATGTTTATACTCTCCTTTAGACGCACTGTTTTATTATACCAACTGCATGCAAAATTCCAAGGGAAATTATTTCCGGCAGTTCTTTTGAAATGGACTCTGGCGGGGAATACGTATAAAATATTCGAAAAAAGGAGACTGTATACTATGCATGAACTGCATCCAGATGATCTGCCGGTAAAAGAAGTGTATAAGCTATTGACCGGTTCGGTCATCCCCCGCCCGATAGCCTTTGTCACCACAATGGCAGAAGACGAAACATTAAACGCAGCACCGTTCAGCTTTTTTAATGCGGTAAGTCCGGACCCGCCGGTATTAATGATATCTATTACGAGAAAAGAAGGGAAACCAAAGGACAGTGCAAAAAATATTTTAGATCGCGGGGAATTGGTGGTACACATAAGCGATGAAGGTATTGTAGAGGATTTAAACATTACAGCAGCCACGCTCCCGCCGGAGGAAAATGAACTCGAGCACACTGTTCTACATACGGTGCCGAGCAGAATGGTGGAAGTACCGGGTATCGAAGAAGCAAATATCCGCTTTGAATGCCGGCTGCATAAGCACGTACCGCTTCAAAATGCTGAAGGAAAAATTACTCAGGATGTCATATTTGCAGAAATTATATGTATCCATGTTTCCGAGGGCGTATATGACAGTGAACACAATTATATTCTTCCCGATAAGCTGAAGCCGGTCGCACGTCTGGCAGGAAATGATTATTCCAAGCTTGGGGAATTGTTTACGCTTGAACGCCCGAAATAAAAAAAGGCCGCACCTGTTGCCGTAAAGCGAACAGGCGCGGCCTTTTTTATTAAATCGAAGCTGTAGTGGCGGTTGATTGTTTTTGTACCTCTTTAATGAGCTCATAGGAACGAAGGCGTTTCGTCTGATCGTACACACTGCCGCTGATCATAATTTCATGAACCGGAACGCTCGAAGAAAAATCTTCGAGCTGCTGGCGTACGGATTCTGGTCCGCCCTGGATCGTGCCGGCGTCCCAGCGTGCCATCATCGCTTTTTCCTGGGACGTCCAGAGTGCGTCCATATCTTCTACCGGTGGCTGTATTTTCCCCGGACGATTGCGTATTAAGCTGAGAAACTGCTGTTTCATTGTAGTACCAAGGTAGTCGGCTTCCTCATCTGTTTCCCCGGCGATCACATTGATCCCGGTCATGGCATAGGGTTCATCCAGTACCTCAGACGGCTGGAAAGAATCCAAATACAGCTGCAGGGCTGCTTTCATATTCTCGGCTGCAAAGTGGCCGGCGAATGCATACGGAAGCCCCAACTGTCCGGCAAGCTGGGCACTGAATCCGCTGGAGCCAAGCAGCCAGATTGGAATATCCAGGCCTGCGCCCGGCACGGCTTTTACCTGCGGAGGGATGGCCATATTAGCTGGATCCTGGAAATACCTCTGCAGCTCTTCAAGACGGGCTGGAAAGTCTTCTCCGCTGTTTACATGACGGCGGAGGGCTGCAGCTGTCGTTTGATCTGTCCCCGGCGCCCGTCCGAGACCTAAATCAATGCGTCCCGGATACAGGCTTTCGAGTGTGCCGAACTGTTCAGCAATCGCGAGCGGGGCGTGGTTCGGAAGCATAATACCTCCCGAGCCAAGACGGATGCTTGACGTTCCTCCGGCCAGGTAGCTGAGTAGTACAGAAGTAGCCGAGCTCGCGATCCCTTCCATGTTATGGTGCTCAGCGACCCATAAGCGGTTGTAGCCGAGTTTTTCGGCATGCTGAGTCAGCTCGAGGCTTTTTGCAAATGAATCTCCCGCTGTTTCCCCTTCGTTTACCGGGGATAAATTTAATACTGAAAGAGGCATATCTTTAAATGCTGGCATGAAAATCTCTCCTTTATATGACACGTCCTGCTGGTAATTGGGTCATAGAAAATTATACGCCTCCTGCGTATTGTTATTCAAAAAAGGTGCTCATTACTGAAAAATTCTCTAGTATAATAAAGTCATCTGGGCTTTAAAGCCAGGGGGAGGGCGAAAATGCATGAATATTGTTTTATCCGGGTTTGGGGCTGTTGGACAAGCAGCGGTCCGTGTATTGATGAATAAAGAAAAAGAATGGGAGCGCATGTACGGGGTACATATAAAAATTACTGCTGTGCTCGACCGAAGCGGGGCTGTAGTGCATAGCGGCGGACTGGATCTAAAACAACTGCTGGAAGTAAAAGAGGAAACCGGCCGTGTGGATGACGGCTCGCTGCCGCCAAGAAATGTAGACCAGCTGTGGGCGGACAGCCAGGCTGATATATTCATTGATGCAGCAGAAACTGATATATTAACCGGAGGATCGGGCCTGCCGCTCATACAGTCATCGTTAAAGCATGGGGTGGACGTGGTCTGCGTCAGTAAAGGAGCGCTTGCCTATGCCTGGGACGATCTGCACGAGCTTGCTGAAGCGTCCGGAAGATCAATAAAATACAGCGGAGCGGCAGCTGCTGCTCTCCCGACTGTGGACACAGCTCTGTACAGCTTAGCCGGAGCGGAAATACATACAATCGAAGGACTGCTGAACGGAACCAGCAATATGATTGCGACAAGGATCGCGGCTGAAAATATTACGCTGCAGGAGGCGTGGGAAACAGCAAAAAAGGAAGGTAAAGCCGAGGCAGACCCCTCTGAGGACATCGGGGGAAAAGATACGGCGCTGAAGATGTATTTTCTGACCAAAGCCTGCCTTGCGAAGGAAGTAACCTGGAAAAGTATTGCGGTGCGTGGTCTGGACCAGCTCTCCGAGGCTGAATGGAAGCAGGCGGAGCAGGGGAAATCAAAGTGGAAACTAGTTGGGAAAGCGCAAAAGACAGCGGATGGAGCCACGGTTTCCATCGAACCCAGGCTGCTTCCAGTGGAGCATCCTTTTTTCAACGTTGACGGTGCCGAGAAAGCAGTGCTTTTTTCCACAGATACGATGGGAAGGCTCCTCGTTTCCGGAGGCGCGTCCTCTCCAACAGGAGCAGCCGCTGCAGCATGGAAAGATGTTATTCATCTTGTACGTGAAAGAGCCTGATAAAAGGCTCTTTTTTACGTTTGAATGGCTGAAAAGTCCTATGTAAGTAATAGGAGGAATGTCGTTTCTGAATTTAGAAATAATTTCTAAATTAGAAGTTTGTTTTTAATCAAAAAAGGCATTTGCTACTAAAAGCATAAGTAGACATAGAAAGAAAAGATGACAAACGTATAAAGAAATGGAAAAATGAAAGTGCATACACTAAAAAGGAGATGAAGAAATGAATACATATACGATTGCGTCAATTGCAGGAGATGGAATAGGCAAAGAAGTTGTACCGGCTGCATGGAGAGTGTTAAAAACGCTTGAGAGAGTGCAGGGAGACTTTGAGCTTCGTGTCACAGAATTTCCATGGAGCTGCGATTACTATATTGAGCATGGAAGAATGATGCCAGAGGATGGGCTGGAGCAGCTTGAAGTTTTTGACGCCGTGTTTTTAGGAGCGGTCGGTCATCCGGATCTCGTTCCGGATCATATTTCTCTGTGGGGGCTTTTAATTAATATTCGCCGCGGCTTCGAGCAGCAGATCAATGTTCGGCCGTCCCGCCAGTTTGAAGGGCTTGCTTCTCCGCTTGCGAATCCGAACCAGTTCAATCTAATGGTGGTCAGAGAGAACAGCGAGGGTGAGTACAGCGAAGTCGGAGGACGAATGTACAGAGGGGAAGACGAAATTGCGATTCAAAACAACGTATTTTCCAAAAAAGCAGTAAAGGCAGCCATGGAATATGCCTTTCAGCTGGCAAAAGACCGCAGCGGGCATGTAACTTCTGCAACGAAATCCAATGGGATTGTGTTTTCGATGCCATTTTGGGATGAAGTGTTTAACGAGGTGAAGGAAAGCCATCCTGAAATAAAGACCAGGGCAGAGCACATTGACGCTCTGGCAGCAGCCTTTGTTACCAAGCCGGAGACAATGGATGTTATTGTCGGAAGCAACTTATTCGGAGATATTTTGACAGACATTGGCGCCGCTTTGATGGGGAGCATTGGTATTGCGCCGGCCGCCAATATTAATATAAATGGAAAATATCCATCTATGTTTGAGCCGGTGCATGGATCCGCCCCGGATATTGAAGGGCAGGGACTGGCAAATCCAATCGGCCAGCTGTGGACAGCTCAAATGATGCTTGAGCATCTCGGAGAAAACAAGGCAGCGCAAACATTAATGAACGCTATGGAATATGTCATCAAAGAAGGAACGGTTACGAAAGATCTTGGAGGCAGGGCTTCTACGGAAGAGGTAGTAAAAGCAGTGGAAGAATATTTAACATCAGAAAAAGAAAAATAGGAATTAACTAATAGGCACTTAATAATAATTCAAATGTGCCTTCGCAGCATGCTAATCATGAAATTCCTTGATAGTTAACTAATTTTGATACTAAAGACACTTTAAATTTCCATATTATGATTATTTATCCCAATGTTACAGTTTCAATACAAATGTATTGAGTATATTGTCTATGCCCCCTGGCACTTATATACTACTTTATACACAACAGTAGAGTCAGGCATCGCAGCACATGATCAAATGGGGGGTGGATTCGCTCGGGCTTTTCGCATTGCGCTTATTCAGAGCAGCGGTACAAAAGTTTATAGCGAAAATGTATGAAAAAATATGCATATCCAGCAGCGATTGTTGCTGCGGCAACAGTAGTTTTTGCAGCTCCGACTGCAGCAGATGCTGCGTTAGGTGATCAAACACTACGTCAGGGCTCGAAGGGTTCGGAAGTTAAAGAACTGCAGGACTGGTTAAAGGGAAATGGCTATCATAACGGTTCGGTGGATGGGATATACGGACCGGCGACCGCAGGATCCGTGCAGGCCTTTCAGCGTTCAGCGGGTATCACCTCTGATGGTATAGCCGGATCGAATACATTTTCCAAAATGAGCTTAAACAAAAACCAAGCTTCGCCCGAAAAAAGCTCGAAAGATACTGGCAGTTCCTCCAGTTCATCTTCAAGTGTATTAAAGGCAGGTGCTTCAGGAAGCGATGTCCGGGATCTCCAGACAAAATTGAAAAGTAAAGGCTTTCATGCTGGATCGCTCGACGGAGAGTTCGGCCCGGCCACGAAGTCTTCAGTCATTGCGTTTCAAAAGGCAGCCGGGATCGGCGTTGACGGTGTAGCCGGCCCGAATACGTTCAAAGCGTTAAGCAGCTTTAAAGCCTCGGATAAAAATAATAATTCAAGTGCTGCCAAACCGGATACATCTTCTTCCGGCACCTCATCTAAAACGCTCCGTCAGGGAGATACGGGAAGCAATGTAAAAAGTATGCAGCAGACGCTTAAAAGCAAAGGATTTCTTTCGGGCACAGCGGACGGCCAGTTTGGTCCGCAGACAGCAGGGGCAGTAAAGGCCCTGCAGCGGGCAGCTGGTTTGAGCGCTGATGGCATCGTTGGTTCTAATACATGGAAAGCATTAAGCGATTCTTCGGTGAAAAGCGGCACGAGCTCCTCTCCGGAAAAAGTAAGCTCAGGCTCTTCAGGCAGTGTATCGGGACTGATAAATGCAGCGAAACAGTTTATAGGTGTGCCTTATGTATGGGGAGGTACGACGACAAGGGGGTTCGATTGCAGCGGATTCACCCAGTATGTATACAGGCAAAATGGAACGAGCCTTCCACGTACGGTGGCCCAGCAGTATGCTGCGAGTAAAAAAGTGTCAAGCCCGCAGGTAGGCGACATGGTATTTTTCACTACCTACAAAGCGGGAGCCTCGCACAATGGAATATATATTGGAAATAATCAATTCATTCACGCAGGATCCTCGACAGGCGTCACCATCAGCAGCATGAGTAATTCATACTGGGCTCCGCGCTACATCGGGGCCGGGAGCTTCTAAATTATACTTAGAGCACACCGTTCAGCAGAAACGGTGTGCTCTAATTCAGTCCGGCAGGGAAAGTTTATAAAATTACACGTATGAACAGAGGGTTACGTATTGTTTACAACTCTGTAATAGCCATTGTTCTGTCCGGGCCCCGTGCTTACAATAAAATAGGATCAGACGATAGAAAGCGTGGGATTGTAATGAAAAGAGGAATATCAGCGTTCATGCTCGCTGCTTTATTATTATTTGTACCTGCACAGGCCGATGCCTCTCTGGGGAGTGAAACGCTGCATCCAGGAGACCGGGGAGAAGAGGTGGAGGAGCTTCAGGAGGCTCTCCAGCAGGAAGGGTTTCACAGCGGGAAAACAGACGGGGTTTACGGTTCAGTCACCACCTCGTCGGTGAAAGCTTTCCAGAAGTATGAAGAACTAACTGCAGACGGGGTGGCCGGAGAGGCGACTCTCGAAAAGCTTTCCTGATGAAAAAATACTGCTGATGTGTTCTACTTCTTCTTTCGTCAGTTCCACATCGGAGGTTTTCAGGTTATTGACTACTTGATCAGAGGTTTTGGCTCCTGGAATCAAAACGTCAACCGAAGGCTGATGCAGATACCAGGCGAGAACGACGTGGGCTGTTTCTTCGCCTTTTTGATCAGCGATTTTTTTCACTTCATTGACTTTACGGAGATTTTCTTTGAATGTTTCTCCCTGGAAATTAGGCTTTTGGGCACGGATATCGTTAAATGTCGTATTTTCATCATATTTTCCGGCTAACAGCCCGGATTCAAGTGGAAAATAAGGAACGAAGGTGATGTTGTTTTCTGCAGTGTATGGAAGAATGTCTTTTTCCACTTCACGGTTCAATAGGTTATATTCGGACTGTACTACGTCCACATACCCATTCTTATTTGCTTCCTTCAGCTGGTCCAGAGTGAAATTTGATACGCCGATGGAACGGATTTTTCCGGCTTCCTTCATTTCCTGCAGAGCACCGACGGCTTCATCTTTCGGTGTATCTTCATCCGGAAAATGAATATAAAACAAATCAATATAATCCGTTTGAAGGCGGCGGAGTGCGTCATCTACGGATTGTTTTAAAAATTCCGGAGAGTTGTCCATCACAGTGTCCCCATTATCGAGAAATTTATGGGCTGCTTTTGTCGCGATAACTACTTTTTCACGGGCGTTTTTTTCTTTTACTACTTCACCGACAAGTTCTTCTGAACGGCGCGGTCCGTAAATAAAAGCTGTATCCAGGAGAGCCACGCCGTTATCGATGGCAGTCGCGGTTAACGCTTTTCCCTGCTCCTCATCGAGCATGTCAGGATAAATATTATGTCCACCTACTGCGTTGGTTCCAAGGCCAAGAGGGTTTACAGTGACTTCAGATTTTCCAAGTGTTACACGATTCATTGCCATTTAAACGTCACTCCTTTGTAATTTCAGCACACTCTTTCATATTTCACCTGTAACCAAAAGCTAAACATTTCTCAGGGCGTATGAATAAGTGTACATTTCCGCAGAAATTCACGTTTACTAAAGAAAAGATAAAGGTAAGGAATAGATAGGTTCTATTAACGAAGGATACTGAGAATAAAGGGGAGAAACATATGCCAGAGCAGCAAAACAGTAAATTACCAATTATTATAGCTTCTGTAATCATTGCAGGGATCGGGGCAGTATTTCTAAATCGTTCAGCCCGTGACACGGTGAAGGAAAAGTCTTCAGAGGCAAAAGAAACGGCCAGTCAGTACAAGGAAAATGCCAAAAACAGTGATGCAGTGAATAAGGATGACTTCATGGAACGTATCCAGAACGCTACAGAGCTGGCAAAAACAATTGGTACCCAGCTTCAGGAGGTATATAATAATTACGGCAAAGATCTGATCGCCCAGGTGCAAAAAGTGAAGGATGACTCAGAAGAAGTAGTATCGACAGCGAAAGAAGCTGGCGAAGAGTTGAAAGGCGTAGGCGACACGGCAAAGGATGCCGGGGAAGAATTAAAAGAAGCCGGCAGCCAGGTAAAAGAAGCTAAAGACGAAGTTGCAGGTTCTGACGATAATAATGATACTAAAACAAAAGAGTATCAGAGCGCTACCGATGCTTCCAAGTACAGCGACAGCGATCTTCCAACGATCGGATCTACCGGAAACATGGATGAAGATATTAACAAATCGGCAAGAGAATAATGCCTGGACTCCGAAGATCCCCTTCGGAGTCTTTTTATATGCAGGGAAGTATTGAATAGCCAGTTGAATGTGTTTATAATTAGTTAAGCGCTTAACTATATTTTTATAATTTTGTGAAAGCGGTATCAGCTGCACAAACGAAAAAGTGAGCATCGACATTCAATAAGATAACGGTGCAGGTAAACGATACGTGCACCTCGAAGAGAGTCTATCAAAACTATTTGACCTGCATTAGGGCGAGATGAAGGGAGCCAAAGCGAACGTTTTAAAGCATAGGAATATTTTTGGCAGCGCAGGCAAAGCTTCTGAAGTCAAAATAAAATGAAATTTCCTGAAGGAGGGTTACGATGCCGTTAATACGAATGGATGTTATCGAGGGACGCACGGAAGAAGAATTAAAATTGGTCGCAGACGCCATACATGATGCAGTCGTAGAAAGCTTTGAAGTTCCGGAACGAGACCGCTATCAGATAATTAATCAGCATAAGCCGTATGAAATGTATATTGAAGATACCGGGCTCGGCTTTGAACGGACAAATAATATTGTAGTTATTCAGGTGATCAGTAAAACACGTACAGCAGAGCAGAAAAAACAGCTGTATAAAAAAATTGCCAATAACCTGCAGGACCGCTGTTCTATAGCTCCGGAGGACGTGATGGTGTCAATCACTGATAACACAGAAGCGGACTGGAGCTTCGGACTGGGAGAAGCCCAGTTCTTGAATGGGAAACTGTGAAGGCTGGAGACTGCTTGCGGGCAGTCCCGGCCTTCTTTTGTCAGAATATTGCATTCACCCGGGCGGGGGAGTACGATAATGATAAGTTGTTAAAGAGAAGGGAGAAAGGAGCTGCTTGTATTGCATGAATGGGAAGAACAGCTGCGTGCTCTTTTAAGTGATAAACGGGTATTTACAGAGCTTGCCGACCGTTACAGCTACAGCTTTGATGCCTCTTTTGGCGAGCATCTGCCGGAGGTGGTTGTACAGCCTAAAACGATCGAAGAAGTACAGACGATCATGAAAATTGCCAACCGGTTCGGACTGGCTGTAACGCCCAGGGGGCAGGGCACCTGTCTGAGCGGTGGCCCGCTGCCGGTTAAGGGGGGAATCCTGCTGGATATGGCGCAATGGCCCCGGGAAATTGACGTTTTCGCTGATGACTTGATTGCGGTCGTCACCCCGAGTGTGCTGACGGCTGATATTCATACGGCTGCCGAAAATTACGGTTTAATGTACCCGCCTGATCCAAGCAGTGCCCACGTATCAACAATTGGTGGGAATCTGGCTGAGAATTCCGGGGGGCCGAGAGGGCTGAAGTATGGAGTAACCAAGGATTTTGTAATTGGTCTTGAAATCGTTACCCCGGAGGGCGAGGTGATGCACACAGGCGGTCGTACCATTAAAAATGTAACCGGTTACGATTTAACCAAGCTGCTCGTCGGCTCCGAAGGGACGCTTGGAGTAATTACAAAAGCGACGCTCAAGCTGGTGCCAAAGCCTCCGGCCGTACAAACGATGATGGCTGCCTTTACAGACATGGCAACAGCCGGGAAGGCTATCTCCAAAACGCTCACCTCAGGAGTGCTTCCGGCAAAAATGGAATTTATGGACCGGGCCTGCATTGAAGCCGTTGAGCGGTACCGCCCGTCAGGTCTGCCCACTGCCTCGGAAGCACTGCTTTTGATCGAACTCGACGGCCATCCTGAGACAATTAAATTAGAAGCCAAACAGGTGAAGCACATTCTCGAGGAGTTAAAAGCAGATCCAATCATTACAGCCGAAAGCGATGAAGAAGCACAGAAGCTGTGGAGTGCAAGAAAGCTTGTGTCGCCGGCAATTGCGACGATCAAACCGACAAAAATTTCCGAAGATGCCACAGTGCCAAGAAGCCGGATCCCGGAAATGATGGAACGGCTGAAGCAAATCAAAGAGGATTATCAGGTGGAGCTCGTCGTGTTTGGACATATCGGGGACGGCAACCTGCATCCGGATATTATGTGCGACCAGCGTGATGAAGAAGAAATGATACGCGCTGAAAAAGCGGTGGCGGAAATCTTCCGGGCAGCCCTGGAGCTTGGAGGCACGCTTTCTGGAGAACACGGTATTGGCACGATGAAAGCCCCCTTTATGGAACAGGAAATGGGAGAGGTGGGAGTATCAATGCTAAAACGGATCAAAGAAGCCTGGGATCCAAACAACATTATGAACCCGGGGAAAATATTCGCAGAAAAAGGGCAGAAGCTGGTGCTGCGTGATGGCTGATACACTAAAAGACATGCTGCGCTACGATTTGACCTTTGACTGTGTGCAGTGCGGCTACTGTCTTCCTGTCTGCCCGACATACGAAACAATGGAGCGCGAGACGCATTCCCCGCGCGGCCGTATTAATTTAATCAAAATGGTTGCAGAAGGAAAAGCATCAGTGGAGGATTTAAAACAGCCAATCGACAAATGCCTGGGATGCATGGCGTGTACGACCGTCTGCCCGACTGATGTACAGTACGGCCAGCTGTTTGAAAGTGCGAAGCATGTGATCGATGAATATGAAGAAAAAACGTTCATACAGCAAAAGACCGAAAATTTTTTATTTCACTCCTTCTTTCCTTCTGGAGCATGGATGGATCAGCTTGGAAATGCAACATGGCTGTACCAGGTGAGTGGTCTGCAAAAAGCGGCACGGGGGCTGAATTTAATGTCTGCGGCACCGCTTCATCTCGGTAAATTTGAGCAGGTGCTGCCATCGGCCCCCTCGCCTAAAGAGAGGCATGCAAGGAAAAATCGTCTGCACCCGGATGGCCCGGCGAAGGCAGTGGTCGCATTTTTCACCGGGTGTGTAATGGACAGCGTATTTTTTAAGCAAAATGAAAAAACGATGGAGCTGCTCCGGCTTTCTGGAGCGGAAGTGCAGCTTCCGGAGGCGCAGACCTGCTGCGGAGCGCTGCACGCCCATGCAGGTAAAGAGCCTGAAGCTGTCACGCTTGCCAGGGAAAATATACAGGCCTTTGAAGAAAAGCCAGTTGATTATATCGTAAACAACGCCGGGGGCTGCGGAGCCCAGCTCCATAAATACGGGGAGCTGTTCGCCGGCGACCCGGAGTGGGAGCAGCGGGCGAAAGCTTTCTCCGAGAAGGTGAGAGACATTACAGAAGTACTGGTGGAGCTTGACGGCCTGGAGTTTACCGGAAAGGTCGAGGAAACCTATACGTATCAGCCTTCCTGTCATATGACGAATGTGCAGAAGGTAAAAGAACCACCGCTGCAGCTGCTCCGCTCAGTGCCGGGGGTAACGCTTAGAGAGCTCGATCAGCCTGACTTCTGTTGTGGTTCGGCAGGCATCTATAACATTACGCAGCACGAAGATGCAATGAATATTCTGGATGTGAAAATGGAAGACGTTAAGCGGCAGCGCCCAGAGGGAATTGTCACGACCAACCCGGGCTGTATGCTCCAGATGAAATTGGGGGTACAGCGTGAAGGTCTCGAAGAAGAAATTGATACGGTGCATATTGTCGATCTGCTGATGAAAGCTAAGCCTGTAACTAAAAAGGCGGTGCAGGCGTAAAAGTAAATGAACAACTGGAAGGGCCTTTTGGTTTAGCGGCAGCGCAGAAGGGGGAAATGGTAACGAGTGTAAAAAGAAACTGAGGCGTGAAGGGAGAAGGTAAAACCATGGTGCTGATTGATACAATATTTGTGGTTGCCACCTTCTTCTGGATCGCCGAATTTTTTTTATTCAGGCAGAAGGCTCCCTCAAAAGAGCCGGAGCTTACTGAACGACGCTCGTTCCGCTGGATACTTGCGGCTATTATTTTGTCGATGGGGACAGCAGTGGTATTTGGCGAGACTGGTTTTCTCAGCCTCTCCTCAGTTTGGCTGCAGGCTGCCGGGCTTTGTCTGTACGGAGCCGGTATTGGCCTTCGGTATTGGGGAATTCTTCATTTGCGGGACCAGTTCAGCAGAGACGTTTCTGTCAGAAACGGGGACCGCCTGGTAAGCAGCGGTCCGTACCGTCGTTTGTGCCATCCGCTTTATACCGCTTTATTTTTCATTGTACTTGGCTTTTGCTTATTCATGAATAGCCCCGGAGCAGCAGTCATAAGTACAGGAGTCATGGTGCCGGCACTTCTTTACCGAATCCGTATTGAAGAAGAAATGCTGCGTCAAACGCACGGCGATACGTATCGTTTATGGTGCCGGCAGAGAAACCGGCTAATTCCATTTTTGTACTAATTCACGGAGGTGTGCTATTTGAAGAAAAAAGCAATTGTCATTGGCGGAGGCCTTGGAGGCATGTCCGCAGCTATCCGGCTGCAGACGGATGGATATGAGGTAACGTTACTGGAGAAAAATGAAAATCTTGGCGGCAAATTAAACCGCCGCAGCGGCAAAGGATTCACCTTTGACACCGGACCGTCCATCCTGACGATGCCATGGGTGCTTGAACAGCTGTTCCACAGCGCGAACCGCTACCTTGATGACTACATACAGGTAGAACGGGTTGAACCGCAGTGGAAAACATTTTTCGAGGACGGAACATCACTGAATGTTACGAGCGATCTGCCCGGCATGATTGAAGAGGCAGCGAAAGTAACGGATCAGCCTAGCCGTAAAATAACAGAATTTTTATCCTATACAGAAGAAATGTATGAATTATGCATGAAAAGCTTTTATAAATACAGCATCGAAGATTTAAAGGATTTGAAAAGTCACCACACGCTGGGTGACTTAATGAAGATGGATCCGTTGAATACGGTGGCCAAAGCGACGCATAAACAGTTTGACAACAAATACCTCGAGCAGATGTTCAACTTCTTCATTATGTATGTCGGATCCAATCCATACGCAGCGCCAGCTATTTTAAACCAGCTTGTCTATGTTCAGCTTGGGCTCGGCATCCATTATGTGAAGGGCGGCATGTACAAAATTGCCGAGGGTATGGAACGCCTGATGCAGGAGCTCCGGGTTGATATTCATCTGAACAGCCCGGTCAGCCAGCTGCTGGTGGAAAACGACCGGGTGACTGGTGTGGAAACAGAGGATGGAGACAAGTATGAGGCGGATGTTGTCGTTTCGAACCTTGAAGCAATTCCGGCCTACAATACGATTGCTCCTTCGGAAACGAAGGCAAAAAAAGAATCCAAAAAGCTAAGCAAAACGTTTATTCCTACTGTTTCCGGTGTCGTGCTGCTTCTCGGGGTGAATAAAAAATTCGACGGTCTGCACCATCACAATTTCTTTTTTTCAGAGGATCCTGAGCTTGAATTCAAGCAGGTATTCGAAGAAAAGGTTCCAGCTGATGACCCGACAGTGTATATTGGTATCTCCGCCCGGTCGGATGAGACCCAGGCGCCGGAAGGAAAAGACAATCTGTTCGTCCTGACGCATGTACCTCCGATGGATGCCAAGCAGAAAAAATCCTTTGACTGGGATAAGTACCAGGAGACAATTTTGAATAAATTAGAGCGAAACGGACTGGACGGCCTGCGGGAGTCGATCGAGTTTGAATACCGTTTCACTCCGGAAGGCCTTGAAGAACTCTACGGCGCTAACGGAGGCTCGATTTACGGCGTAGCCTCTGATCAAAAAGTGAACGGCGGGTTCAAAGTGCCGGCGAAAAGCAGAATATATGACAATTTGTATTTTGCCGGAGGGTCCACGCATCCCGGCGGTGGTGTACCAATGGTGACACTGTCCGGACAGCTGACAGCAGATCTGATTCAAAAACACGAGCAGGCAGAAGTGAAAAAATAGCCTGATAACCCTTCCTTATAAAAAAGGAGGGGTTTTTCCTGTTATGGGCTCATGATGCGAACAAAGGAAAGGAGGCATAAGCCTTGGTTTTGTGATAATATAAATTAAGTATGGGATTCAACGAAAATCAAAGCGAATTGGCGATAATTATACATAAAACGGGGGTTACATACCGATGGTACAATCAAAAGCTTCAATTACAGCATTAGGATCTTTTGTTCCGGAAAAACGACTGACGAATGATGATCTGGAAAAAATGGTGGAAACAAACGACGAGTGGATTACGTCCCGCACCGGCATCAAAGAACGCAGAATCACGGAAGAGGACGAATTCACCAGCACGATCTGTTTGAAAGCAGCGGAAGAGCTGCAGCAGGTGAGCGGCAAGACGATTGACGACGTGGATTTGATTATTGTGTGCACGTTGACGCCGGACCATAAAACGCCGAGTGTTGCCTCTCTCGTGCAGGCCGGCCTTGGCATTTCCGGCGCAGGCGCTTTTGATTTAAACGCTGCTTGTGCGGGCTTTTCCTACGGACTGCACGTGGCAGATGGTATGATTACCTCCGGTCTTCACCGTAAAGTGCTGGTGATCGGCGCTGAAACACTTTCCAAAATTACAGACTACACGGACCGTGCCACATGTATTTTGTTCGGGGACGGCGCCGGTGCCGCTCTTGTGGAAGCGGACGAAAGCAGCCCCTCCTTTCTTGCGGCCCTCACGGATTCGGACGGAAAAAAAGGAGAGTACCTGTACTGCACCGATTTGTCCAACCAGATTGGCGGCCACGAAGTGGATCCGGATGGTTATGTGGTCCAGAACGGACGGGAAGTTTACAAATGGGCGGTTAAGACAGTGCCTCAAGGTATCGACAAGCTTCTTAGTGATGCAGGAGTGACGATTGAGGACATCGACTGGTTTGCCCCGCACAGCGCGAACATGAGAATGATCGAGTCGATTTGCGAACGTACCGGTATTCCAGTGGAAAAGACGCTGACGAGCCTCGAATATTACGGCAATACCTCATCTGCTACGATTCCGTTGTCTCTCCGGGAAGCACAGAAGGACGGCCGACTGAAGAAAGGTGACCTCGTGCTTATCTATGGATTTGGCGGCGGTCTGGCACAATCAGCTTTATTAGTCCGCTGGCATGCAGAATAATGGAACTGAAAAAGCTCCCGGAAACGGGGGCTTTTTTTGATGGACCAAATGAAGAGAAATCGTCTCGCATATAATGTCTGCAGTTAAGAGGTAACGGTAAAGGTTACGATTATAGTGCGGCGGGTATATAGAGTAGGTGATCAATTCAGAAAAGCATTGGAGGAAATAACATGGCAGAGGTTGAAGGAAAAGTAGTTATACTGACAGGTGCTTCAAGCGGTATCGGTGAAGCAGCGGCTAAGGAATTAGCCGCTAAGGGAGCTAAAGTAGTGCTGGCTGCCCGCCGCGAGGAACGTCTCCAGCAGCTTCAGAAAGATATCGAACAGAACGGCGGTACTGCAGCCTATAAAGTAGTGGATGTCACCTCCCAGGAGCAGATGGACGAACTTGCCCGGTTTGCCAATGAAACGTACGGCCAAATTGACGTTATAGTAAACAATGCGGGGCTGATGCCGCTTTCGATGCTCCGGAACCGGCAGTTTGAAGACTGGAATCAGATGATCGATGTGAATATTAAAGGCGTACTTTACGGTATTGGTGCCGTGCTGCCCTACATGAGAGAAAGAAAAGAAGGCCACATTATTAATGTTTCCTCAGTAGCTGGCCATCAGGTATCTCCGGGTGGTGCCGTCTATAGCGGAACGAAATACGCTGTGCGCGCTATTTCGGAGGGGCTTCGTAAAGAAGAATCGCCGGAAAACAACATCCGCTCTACCATTATTTCACCTGGGGCTGTGGAATCGGAGCTTACTGAAACGATATCGGATAATCAGGTGAAAGAACGCGTAGATGAGCTGTATAAAAACGCGATCTCTTCAGAAAGCATTGCCCGCACCATTCGGTATGCGATTGAAGAACCGGCGGAAGTATCGGTTAATGAAATTGTCGTACGTCCAACTGCCCAAATGTAAAAACAACGGCACCTGTCTACACGGACAGGTGCTGTTGTCATTTATAGCGGCATATAGAATTTCACCATTGAAACAAAGCGTTTACGGGTAAAGAAACTCATAGAGTGAAGGAGGTTTTTGATGGCAGAACTATCATTTAAATATGTACATGTGAACGGCATTCGTCTTCATGTCGCTGCTGCGGGCCCAAAGGACGGAGAAATGGTTATCCTTCTGCACGGCTTCCCGGAATTTTGGAGAGCCTGGGAAAAGCAGATGCTCGCCCTGGCGGAGGAGGGCTATTTTGTTGTGGTACCTGATCAGCGGGGCTATCACCTGAGCGCCAAGCCCTCCGGAACAGCATCCTATACAATGGACGCTCTCCGGGATGATATCATCGGCCTCATTTTTCACTTCAAAAGAGAAAAAGCCGTAATAGCCGGGCATGACTGGGGCGGGGCAATAGGCTGGTATATGGCACTTACCCGTCCGGAATACATTTCGTTGTTTATCCCTGTTAATATGCCGCATTTAACAGCTATGCCAAGGACAATGCTCACCCGTCCAATGGACTTGCTCAAAGGGTATTACATGGCGGCCTTCCAGCTTCCCGCCCTCCCTGACAAAGCGGCTGCCATGTTCCAATACGCTGCATTGAAAGCTCACCTGACTGTGACGAGCTGTCCCGGAGCGTTTTCAGAGCGGGGCCTGGACGCATACCAATTTGCCTGGTCTCAGCCCGGCAGCGTAACGGCCATGTTCAATTGGTTTCGGGCAATCCCATTCGGGCCGGCAGAAGCGATGAGTACAGAAACTATCAATGTGCCCGTGCGTATGATCTGGGGTATGCATGATTGGTTTTTGGGCACCGCTGCTGCTAAAGAGAGCCTGAAATACTGCAGCGATGGAAACGGGGTTTTTATTGAAGAAGCGACGCACTGGGTACATCATGAACAACCGGAGCTCGTTACGCAGTTCATCAAAAGCTTTATTCAGGAAAAACAACTAGGGGGCAGTACGTATGCAGAATATCAGCTTTGAGACAATAACGGTAAACGGCGTTTCTTTACACACGGCACTGGCTGGGCCGGAGGAGGGACCGCTTGTGGTGCTTCTGCATGGCTTTCCGGAGTTTTGGTATGAGTGGAGACATTTAATCGGACCGCTTGCAGCACGTGGATACCGGGTGGCGGCGCCGGATCAGCGCGGATACAATCAAAGCAGCAAGCCGCTTGAAATTGAAGCTTATGCCCTGGACGAGCTGCGTGATGACGTGACAGAGCTCATCAAAGCACTGGGACGGGAAAAAGCAGTGATCGTCGGCCACGACTGGGGCGGAGCGGTCGGGTGGTACACGGCAGCCTCAAGGCCGGAATACGTGGAGAAATTTATTGCTATCAATATTCCACACCTGCCTGCTATGCCGGCGAGCATGAAAAAAGATCCCACGCAGCTTTTGAGAAGCTCGTATATGCTTTTTTTTCAGCTTCCGAGACTGCCGGAAAAGCTGCTTGCCTATAATGACTTTGAGGAGTTTGCCAACGGACTCGTAAAAACGAGCAGGCCCGGAGCTTTTACCGGGGAGGATCTGGAAAAATATAAAGAAGCATGGTCGCAGCCGAATGCGGCCACAACCATGATCAACTGGTACAGAGGGATGAGAAAAGGGCCAAAGGATATTGTGGAATCAAGTCACGTGACTCCGCCAGTACGGATTATCTGGGGTGTGGGAGACGCCTTTTTATCGAAGGCCTCTGCCCGGACAAGTCTTGAATACTGCCGTGCCGGAGAGCTGATTTTTGTATCCGATGCCACGCATTGGGTAGTTCATGAGCAGCCGGATATTGTAGAGCGGCTGGTGACGGAATTTATAGAACAGACGTGAAGCCGCCGCTCAGGCATTGGCTCTGCGGAAGCTGATGGTGGCAAGCGCGATCAGAATAGAAGTGAAAATAATTAAAAAGAGCAGTTCCTCTGCCACTGTTACTGTACGCCCGAACAGCTGCAGGCTCAGTCCGAGTGCATCCTGGGCGGCGACCGGGAGATCTCCGGCGCCGGTCATTACTTTTTTCATAGCGTCTACGCCGTAGGTGACAGGATTAACCTTAACAAGGATATCCATCCAGGCTGGCATATTCGTTACTGGAAACAATGCTCCGGAAAGAAACACCATTGGAAACACGAGTACCTGCACAATCAGCTGGAACCCCTGCGTTGAGCGAAGCAGGCTTGCTATCAGCAGGCCAAGGGAAGCGAGCGTGCAGGAAAGCAGAAACATAATTGGCAGCACAGCCAGTACGTTGCTCCATTCGTAGGTTACGCCTAGAACAGGGATTAAAATAAACATCAGCACGCCCTGCATAAACGCAACCGTAGAGGCCCCGAGCATTTTACCGATGGCAATGTTCACCCGGGAGACCGGGGACACGAGAATTTCTTTCATATAGCCGAATTCTTTATCCTGGATAACTGATAAAGAAGAGAAAATTGAAGTCATTAAAAGGGTCATGGCGACAATCCCGGGAAAAATAAACGTAAGGTAATTAAAATCTTCGATTTCAGAGGTTTGATTCATCACCAGATTTTCCATCGTTCCGCTGAAGCCCCCGCCAAAAATAATTAAAAATAAAATAGGCATCGCAAAAGATCCAAGCAGACGGGGGCGATCCCGGATGAATTTCATTAAATCCCGCTGCCAGATGGCAAAAATACCTTCCATATGTATGATCTCCTTTCTTAGGCGGGGCCGGCTTTAATATCTCGCCCTGTATAAGACAAAAATACGTCGTTAAGCGTGGGCCGGCGTATGTTCAGGCTCGTAATAGGGACGGGGATCTGCTGCAGAAAAGTGGATATAAACTGGTCGCTGCTTGGTACCTGGATACGCAGAATGCCTGCTTCCTGTTTTATTTCGGCTTCCGGCATAGCTGCCTGCAGCTGCTTAGCGACAGTGTCATTATCCTCGGTGCCGAGTTCAATGACGTCTCCGCCAACCTGCTTCTTTAAGCGCTCCGGCGTATCAAGGGCGATGATAGTTCCTTTATCCATAATAGCGATACGGTGACTGATTTCTGCCTCATCGAGGTAATGGGTGGTAAGAAATATCGTAATATTTTCCTTTTCCTTCAGGCGGAGAATATACTCCCAAATATGGGCCCGCGTCTGGGGGTCAAGACCGACAGTGGGTTCGTCCAAAAAAAGAACCTTCGGATAGTGCAGCAGGCCGCGGGCAATTTCAAGCCTTCGTTTCATCCCGCCGGAGAATTCTTCTACTTTTTTCTTTTGATTGTCGACCAGATCTACAATTTCAAGCACTTCCTGAATACGTTCTGCCCGTTTATTTTTAGGCACACGGTAAAACCGGCAGTGAAGCTTTAAGTTTTCAAGAGCACTTAATTTTTCGTCGAGTGTATTTTCCTGAAAAATGATGCCAATGCTTTCACGGACTTTTGCTTTTTGTTTAAATGCGTCATATCCATTAATGGTAACGCTTCCGGAAGTGGGAGCGAGCATCGTGCAGATCATGTTGATAGTCGTGCTTTTTCCTGCACCGTTCGGGCCGAGAAAGCCGAATATCTCGCCCTGCGCGACATCAAAATGAATGCCTTTGACTGCTTCCATGTCTTTGAATGATTTTCGCAGATCGTGCACTTGAATAATAGGCTCCATACATTTACCCCTACTTTAGCCATAGTCATTATGTTAGCGTAACTATATAACTTCAGGCAGTTATCGTCAATGGATACGAAAATGAAGAAGGGGTAGGTAATCAAAATTCAGGGTATTGGTTGTATAGAAAGAAGGGGGCAGAAATCATGGAACTTCGAGACCATGTAAAGAAATATTTGGAGCAGAACAATTCTTTCGAGGTGGAAACGGTGGAGGAAGTAGTCGATGAACGCAGACGAAGAAACGAAATGACCTTAGCTCCGTCGGAACGGCCTGCTGTAGCTGAAGTCTTGGATAAAGATATTGATTTAGAAGGACGGACCCTGACCGTGCGCAGATATAAACCAGCATCTGAAGAGCCGCTTCCTGTAGTGATTTTTTTTCATGGCGGCGGATTTGCCGTAGGGAGCCTTGAAACTCATGACACCTTCTGCCGGGTGCTTGCCAACGAACTGGAGGCGTATGTTGTAGCGGTGGACTACAGGCTTGCGCCGAAGCACCCGTTTCCGTCAGGAGTATACGACTGCCTGGACGCTGTTCGCTGGGTGCTTTCCGAGTACCGGGAATGGCCGAATACAGAGGACCGGTTTTACCTGTGCGGTGACAGCGCTGGAGGAAATATTGTCTATGCAGCCTCTACGCTGCTCCGAAGAGAGCAGACATACCTTGAAGGACAGATGCTTCTGTATCCTGTCGCTGATTTTTACAACCGGGAGGAGGATCCGGCGTACGTATCGTATCATCGTTTTAGTGAGGGATACGGCCTGACGGCCAAAAATATAGGCGACTTTTGGGCGCATTACTTAGCGGCCTGGGATGAACGCAGAGATCCGCTCGCTGTACCGATGCGGGATGAAGATAAGCGGGAAAACCCTCCTACTCTTATTATAACGGCAGAATATGATGTGCTTCGGGATGAAGGCGAGGAACTGGCGCGTCAGCTGAAAGAGGCAAATGCAGAGGTGCATCACCACAGGGTGGATGGTACCATTCACGGATTTATCAATCAGTTTCCGCTCGAGGAAGACGGGCAGGAAGCGATGCATTACATGAGGGCGTTTGTACACAAGCATATTGGCAAATGATGAAACCCCCATCCAGCTTCTGCCGGATGGGGGTTTCAGGCAAGCGGCAGTTTAGTCTGAGAAGTCCGGGATCAGCCGCTGCTCCTGAAATTCACGAAGCAGCTGCCGGAGCATGTCATCACTGTTCACGACTTCAGTAAAACCAAACTGTTTTACTTTATTAGTATCAGACATCACATCATACTCTACATTGAAAATGAAATCACCGAATGGCCAGGCGGCCAGTTTCTCAAATGGAATATTCTGCAGACTGTATTTTTCCTGCATTTCCTCCCATAGATCCTGCTGCAGCGGCATGAAATCAGAAAGTGTAATTGTTTGCACGGGCCCGGTGTTCATTTGGAATTCCTCGGCGATGACCGGCCACATGTGCTCCCACCGAAAGAAGTCACCATTGGTAATATTGAACGTCTCAAATGCACACGGTTCATGCAGCGCAGCCCATACGGAACAGCGGGCGAGCAGGCCGGCGTCGGTCACCTGGGCAAGTGATCGGTAGGTAACATCCTTTCCCGGAAAACGAAGGGGGAGGCCGAGTTCTTTAGAAATAGAGGCATAAACAGCAATAACCATGCTTAAATTCATGGGAGTGCCTACCGAATAGCCACATACCACGTCGGGACGCAAAATTGTCCACGACCAGCTTTTTCCTTTCTGGCGGTTTCGCAGGTAATCCTCCTGATTGTAATAAAAGTTCGGCGGCATATGGCGCGGGTCGTTTTCCCGTGCCGGGGTTTTAAAAGCGCTGATGTGCGCACCGTACACTTTGGCTCCCTGCATCAATACGACACGCTGGAGCCGGTCGGAAGTCGCTTCCACGGCCTGGACGGCGCTTTGGAGCATATTGGTATTAACTGTGATCTGTTCTTTGGAGAGTGGATCATAATCCTGATAGGCTGCGTAAAAAATATGAGTGACGGCAGGCACATCCTGAAGTGCCTGCATTATTTCTTCTTCCTTTAAGAGATCAGCCTCCACGTAATAATCGGCCCCGTGGATGTCTTCAGGCTGGTGCCGGGAAATGCCTACAGCGGTCCAGTCTTCGAGCGATGAAATATGTTTTAAAATACTGTGCCTATGATGCCGGTCGCTCCTACGATCAGGGCGGTTTTAGTCATTACAGAGGGCTCCTTTCAGGATATAGGGTAATACAGCTGTATACCACAAATTGGCAGAAACTTAACCTGTCCAACCAGAAAAATCGTCCGGCCAACGAGCCGGACGATGGTAATTACGTATTCTGCTGTTCAGCGGCACGAAGCTCCTCTAGACTCAGGCCGAAGGTCATTTCAAGGTGGGGGTAGTCTTTAAAACCAAGCCAGTCCCCGCCCCAGCTAAAGCCGAGCTCCTTAGCGATCTCCACAGCTTCCGTCCAGTCTGCCTCTCCGTTACCGTTGTCATCGCGTTCCATATCCCAGGCAAGCTCTCCGTCCGGTGTACGCAAAGCAAAATCAACGGCAAGGCCGTAATTATGATATGATTCTCCGCCTCGGGCCTGCGTGACAATTTCTCCCTGTGAAGTCCGGCCCTGGGCATATAAAGCATCCTGCTCTTCCACCGAACGGTATTCGTCCGTTACGACAACTTCGATTCCCTGCTGTTCTGCACGCTGGATCCATTCATTTTTTCGCTCCTCCACAACAGGGTGAAGGCTGTTCTGTTCGACGACTTCGCTTGCTTCCACCTCGGGAAGAGAATTTTGCCTGCTGTTCCATCCGAGTACAACCAGAATAAGGAGTAAACCGGTAATCAGTAGCAAGACATGTCTTTTCACTCAGTTGATTTCCTTTCTTTTTCAACCTGCGTACAGGAAGTATAAACGAGTATTTGTGTCCTGGAACTGTCTGCCTTTAGCTGGGGGCGTCTTCGAGCGCCTGAGCAGCAAGCACAAATCCGCCGGTGATGCCCGCACCGTCCTGGAGCCCCGGAGTAACAATATATTGATCGATATTATGAGTAATCATTGGGTCCTGAACGTATCCCTGCAGAAGCTGCTGCGTCTGTTCCTGTACTTTTGTGAGCAGGGAAGGCTGTTTGCTCACGCCGCCGCCGATAATAATCCGCTCGGGGGTGAGAATCAGAATGTAATTCATCATTGCCTGAGCAAGATAATAAGCTTCAAGGTCCCATACTTCCGGGCGGGAGGTGAGTGCGCTGCCCTTTTCTCCCCAGCGCTGTTCCACGGCGGGCCCTGAAGCAAGTCCCTCAAGGCAGTCACTGTGGTAAGGGCACGTGCCGGTGAAATGGTCCTCAGGATGCCGGCGGACCATAATGTGCCCGGCTTCCGGATGGTTCAGGCCTTCAAGAATATTGTTGTTAATAACCGCACCAACACCGATGCCGGTGCCGACTGTCATATACAGACAGCTCGTCTTTCCAGCGCCGGCACCGTGCTTCCATTCACCGAGCGCCGCCGCATTAACATCGGTGGTGAAGCCTGCCGGCACAGCAAGGTGTTTTTGTACGTCTCCGAGAATGTTAAAGTTTTGCCATGCTGTTTTTGGCGTTGTGGTGATATAGCCGTATGTATCATTTTTTGTATTAATATCAATCGGACCAAAAGAACCAATACCAACAGCTTCGATAGAAAAAACACGGAAAAAATCGTACACCTGCTGCATAGTTTCATCAGGTGTCGTAGTCGGGATGGAAATGCGTTCTTTTATGTCACGGCCGTTTTCACTGACCGCACAGACAAATTTTGTTCCTCCTGCTTCAATGGCGCCGAGCATACAAACAACCTCCTGGTCTTTTGCTGAAATAGTAAACAGATCATTCAAAAATAAATGAAAATTTCATAGGTGATAAAATTCTGCACACTTTTTAATCGTACCTTTTTTTTCTGGTTTTGCAAATATGAAATATACTTGCCGGGCGGGAAAGGAGTAAGCTTGAATGAACAGTAATAGAGAAATAATAGCAAACGTTCAGGGCCAAAGCGGAGAATTGCAGCTGCAGCGCCGCGGCCGGCATTATGAAGTCATAAGTAACGGCACATTTTTGATGGCGACACACAACGGAGAGTCGGAGCGGCGGATGGTGCAAGGAGCGCTGAATCATGCTTATTCAGCAGAGTCGGTGCTGATTGGAGGCCTTGGTGTCGGTTTTTCACTCCACGAAGCGGTGCAGCATGCAGAAACGGTTCATGTAACCGTTGTGGAACTGGAGAAAAACATTATTGAGTGGAACCGCCTGTATTTTCTGGAATGGAACGGAGGGGCTCTTGAAAACAGTAAAGCACAAATCGTAGAGGAAGACCTTCAGGTGTTTCTGGAAAAAAGCACAAACAACCTTTGGGACGCTGTTTGCATGGATACAGATAACGGCCCTGACTGGCTTGTCCGGGAAGACAACCATCACATGTACGAGGCGGGAGGACTTCAAACGGTTTACGCCGCGCTCCGGCGCGGGGGAGTTGCTGCTTTTTGGAGTGCTTCTTATTCCAGGGCTTTTGAAAACAGTCTGAAACCCGTTTTTGATAATGTATGGATAGAGGAGGTGGATGCCGGACGCGGCGGGCCGGATGTTATTTTTTACGCCCGGAAAGCAGAATATATGCGTCCATCACATAATTTTTGAGATTTTTTTAGCCCTCTACAGTGATACAAAAGATACAGAGAAGGGTACGATATGAAAGTACTGTGTAAACAGTGGGAGATGAAGGGGCCAGGGAGGAAATGGAATGAAAAAGATATCAATTGTAATTCCTTCGTTTAATGAAGAGGACAACATTGTATCTGTATATGAATCACTGCAGAACCATTTAGGGCATCTGCCCTATGAAATAGAGGCACTTTATGTAGATGATGGAAGCTCGGACCGGACACTGACAAAGATGAGAGAGCTTGCCGGGATGCATGAAAATGTAAGCTACGTTTCTTTTACCCGTAATTTTGGAAAAGAAGCAGCACTGATTGCCGGACTGCATCATGCGGACGGGGACGCTGTAGTAATCATTGACGCTGACCTGCAGCATCCGTCCGAGGTGATTCTCGAACTGATTGAAGGATACGAAGAAGGCTATGATCAGGTGATTGCAAAACGGAACCGGGAAGGAGATTCCAAGTTCCGTTCCGGTATGGCATCGATGTATTATAAATTTATTAACAGAATGGTGGATGTGAAGCTTGAAGACGGCGTCGGTGATTTCCGCCTCTTAAGCCGGCGGGCGTTGGACGCCCTGCTATCCCTGAGTGAAGCCAACCGTTTTTCGAAGGGGCTTTTTTCATGGATCGGCTTTCCGTCCAAAACGGTTTACTACGAAAATGTTCAGCGTCAGGAGGGCGAAACCAAATGGTCGTTTTCGAGCCTGCTGAATTACGGCGTTGACGGCATGATTTCCTTTAATAACCGTCCGCTGCGTGTCTGTTTGTATACCGGCCTGGTCGTGATGCTGCTTGCGCTGGTTTATATCGGTATTACGTTTGTGCAGATTCTGAGGATGGGAATAGAAGTGCCGGGTTATTTTACGACTATTTCCGCTATACTGTTTTTAGGGGGCGTGCAGCTAATGAGCCTTGGCGTGCTCGGGGAGTATATCGGACGCATTTACTATGAAACGAAAAGGCGCCCGCACTATTTGGTGCAGGAATCTAATACGAAAAGGCGAGATGCATGAAACAGTTGAATAATGAGTTTACCAGATTTGTTTTAGTGGGCGGTATGAATACGTTAAACTATTACGCCGCCTACTTACTGCTTCACGTGGTGCTTTCGGTACCATATATGATCGCCCATATTACCGGGTTTTTTATCAGCTTTGTCATTTCTTTCTTTTTAAATACATACTTTACTTACAAAGTCAGGCCGACATGGAAGAAGTTTTTTCAATTTCCGCTGACCCAGATAGTAAACGTAGGGGCTTCATCCGTTTTTGCATATATATTTGTGGAATGGCTGAGTATTAACAGTACTATCGCCCCGTTGGGAGCGGTGATTTTTACTATACCAATCACTTTCATTGTCACGGGGAAAATACTAAAAAGATAGCGTGGGGAGAGAATGTTGAAGCACAAGCATATATGGGGGGTTATAGCAGCGGTGATTCTGGCAGTCATCGCGGCGCATGCATTTTTCTTATACCAATGGACCAACGATACGTACATGGCCGGGCCGAATGACGGCCTGAACCAGATGGGCCCGTTTAAGCAGCTGCTGTATGACCATTTCACGAGCGGTGAATTTTTTTATTCCTTTCAGCTTGGACTTGGCGGCAGTATGTTTACCCAGCTGGGTTACTATTATTCAACGAACCTGTTCTTTTATTTTCAGATGGCCGTGGTGTATATGCTGGAGCTGGTCGGGCTGATTCGTGAGCCGGACGCCGCTTTTTGGACGGAGGCCGTCATTTTTATCAGCATGGCCCGGATGACACTCGTTTCCTTTTTAGCATACGCCTGCTTTCGCTACATGAAGCTCGACCGTGTACCTGCCATGACAGGAGCCCTGTTGTATGCCACGTGTGTAATGTATTTCCGTCACACGGCATTTTGGGAATTTTTTGCGGATGCTTTTATCTGGCTCCCGCTGCTCGTATTTGGCGTGGAAAAAATTATTCGGGAGAAAAAACCGCTGCTGTTTATTTTTGCCCTCGCAGCTACCGTCTTTTCGAACTTCTACTTCTCCTATATCGTACTCATTTTTATCGGTATTTATATATTGGCCAGGTGGCTGATCAGACTTACACCTGGAGAAACAAAAATAGGTAAACAGATACTTTATTTCGGGGGCAGCTCTCTGCTTGGATTCGGCATCGGCCTGACCGGCTTTTTCGCCGGCATTTACGGCTACTTTAACAATTACCGGCCGGACTTTGAACAGGAGATCGTATTGTTTGATAATACAAGCAATATTCTGCTTGACAGCCGTTTTCTCATTGTGCCGACCATCTTTTTAGTGTTTGCAGTCTGGAAACAGCTGTATAAGGATCCGCGGTTTGTGCTGTTTACGGTTCTTTCGCTTGTATTTATCGTATTTCATTACAGTCCGCTGATAGGGAGCGTATTTAACGGTTTTTCCGCGCCGCGGAACCGGTTTGAGTATATCGCTGCGTTTTTACTTGCCGGGGCAGTGGCAGCAGGTATTCAGCATATCCGCAAGCTCGACTGGCGGGAGCTCTTGCCTTCGCTTATTTTTGCGACAGGCATGTACGTGTTGTTTTATTTATTGGATGCCGATTTTTCCATCGATCACTGGAGCGGATGGCTGACGCCTGGTATGATCATCATTTCCCTGGTGGCATTTATCGTAACAACAGTTACGGATGTACGCGGCAAAAGAATCATTACTGCCGTTTTTGCCATTATTACGAGCGTGGTGGTCGCGAACCAGTACCAGTACGAAAAACTGTTTGAACGCGGAAGCATGAGCGGCACGACGCAGGAATTTCTCATGAGTGAGGAGTACATGGACGCAGATCAAATCGAACTGCTGGATGAAGCCTCGCAGGAGGACCCGGACGCTCTGTCCCGAACTACATGGATCAAGGACCCACAGCGCACGAATACGCCGCTTTATTTGGATTTTTACGGGGCGGGGGCATACTCAAGTATTTTAAATGAAGAAATACTTATGTTTTATTACAATGACCTTCAGATCGATCTTGGCAGGGAGAGCATCAGCCGTTATTCGGACTTCGGGCGAAGGGCCAACATTTACAGCCTGCTGCGCGGGGAATACGCGATGTTTGAAAAGGACGGGGACGAAAATGTACCGTACGGGTTTACTCCGTTTGTAGGAAATGATGACTATATTATTTACCAGAATGAAAATGTGCTGCCGTTTGTGCGGACCACAGGACAGGTATACGCCTATGAAGACGCGGAAGAAGCAGCACCGCTTGAAAAAGAGCATGCCATGCTGAATGGCGTAATCCTCGAGGATCCGGACGAAGCGGCCGAATTTCCGAGGGAAGAGTCTGTCATTGCCAGTGAAAATGTTGAAGCTGTAAATGGCACCTACGAGAACGAAATGCTTAAGGTAAATGGGGAAGAGGGCGGACTCAATATTACAGTGCCGGAGAATGAAAACGTGGAGGATTACTACGTGGATTTTCTCCTCCGCCAGGAGCCCGGCGTTGGTTTTTTCCGGATGAACGTAAACGAATTTGAAACCTCCCGCAAGGCAAGAGATTCGCTGTACCGCACCGATGAAAATGATTTAACAATCCGCGTGGAAAATCCTGAGGACAACGTCATAGAGATCCGGATGCCTGAAGGAGAATATCATCTTGAAGACCTCGCCGTTTACGGAGAAACGTATGAACAATTAAATGAGGCCAACGCCCAAGCAGAGGAGAACGCCAGGGATGTAGACGTGAACGGTAATGAAGTTGACGCAGTTATTGAAAACGATACAGGAGATGCGTACGCTGTGATGCCAATTCCTTATGAAAAAGGTTGGAGAGCTAAAGTAAACGGAGAAGGCGTGCCAATTGAAAAAGCAAACGGGGCGTTTACTGCCGTTCCGCTTGAAGAAGGGGAAAACAACCTTTCTCTCACGTACTACCCGCCTTATTTCTGGTGGATGACCGCGGTATCGGTGGTCTCGCTTATATTAGCAGCATTATGGGGCATTAAAAAAAGAAGAAAATAATATTTCCCGGGAAATAAAAAAAGGCCGCGCGAACGGCCTTTTTTTATTATGAAAATTCTACTGCCGGCCCCGTTAAAATGCCACTGAACAGATTAATCAGCAGAAGCACCGTTAAAATAAAAAAGATAAGAAAGCTTATCCGGCTCTGGGCTTTAAAATGAGCCGCCAGGCCAACGCCCCATAGAGCGGTAATAACAAGGCCGGCATAAACGTATAACGAAATACCGCCGCTCACTACTATGGCTGTAACAATCAGAAGAATATCAGTGGTGATAACAAGTAATGCAGAAATGGCTAAAAGCATGCTGCTGAACATTTTCATTCTGGCGTCTTCCATATATAAGCTCCTTTACGAAGAATAAACTTCCTTCAATGTATCATAAACCCTGTTGGAGAGGAAAATAAGAAGCAGAAAAAATAGTACAGCTGAAGCCACTTATGTTTAAAGCAGCGACAAACCGTAGTATATTGGGTGGAATAAAACGAAAAGGAAGAGAGAGGGGAAGAGATGAAAGAGCCGCAGCTGATACGGATGAAATGGAGAGACGCCCTGTTTGCACATTGGGAAAAAGACCCCGGTGAAGTGGCCCGCACTCTGCCGGATCGTATGGACGTAGATACGTTTCGGGGGAAGGCGTATGTAGGGGTGGTTTCGTTTTCGATGCACGATATCCGCCCGTTTTTTCTGCCAGTCTGGACTGGCCTGAACTTCCCGGAATTAAACCTGCGTACGTATGTACGTGTAGACGGGGTGCCGGGCATTTACTTTTATAATTTAGATGCTGCCTCTCCGCTCGGTGTTTGGATAGCACGACGGAATTTTGCTATACCGTACTACCAGGCACGCTTTTCAATCCGCCGTCATCAAAGCTGGACGTACTGGAATCACCACCGGAGATCGGGAAACGTCCGCTTTCGTGCCAGGTACCGGGCGACAGGAGAACAGCTGCCGGCTGCAGCTGGCTCGCTCGAAAATTGGCTTGCTGAGAGGTACCGTTTTTACACGGCCAAAAACAGACAGGTATGGTACGGGGACGTCTTACACGAGCCGTGGGAGCTGTATCGCGGGGAGTATATGGAAGAAGAAAACGGACTGCTTACAGCCGGTGGGTTCGGGAAGTCAGACGGCCGTCCCGCTCATGTGATGGTCAGCCCCGGCGTGAGCGTGGGGGCTGCAAGACTGCGAAAAAAATAAGCCTCTGCTTCCGAATACGGAGCAGAGGCTTAAATACGTTCATGATTTTACGGCTGATCGACCGGGCGAACGACAATTTCATTGACGTCCACGTGAGCCGGCTGGGTAAGTGCATAGTATACTGCTTCTGCAATATCTTCTGAATTCAGCTGCTGCACGTTCAGTACTGAATCGAACTGTTCCATTACTTCTTTATCCGTAATAGTTTCAGTCAGCTCTGTATTAACCACGCCTGGAGAGATGGCAGTCGTACGAATGTTAGTTTGGGCTACTTCCTGTTCTAAGCCCATCATGATAGCCTTCACGGCAAACTTCGTACCACTGTAGACGGAACTGCCAGGGAAGATTTGGTGGGCAGCTACAGAGGATGTGGAAATAATGTGGCCGTCATTATTTTCAATCATGTGTGGAAGGATAGCATTGATGCCGTAAAGGACACCTTTAATGTTTACATCCACCATCTGGTCCCACTCATCCACTTTTTGGTTTTTCAATAAAGAAAGCGGCATTAGGCCGGCGTTGTTAAAGAGGCCGTATACTTTGCCAAAGTGATTTACTGCTTCACGTCCGAGCTCTTCCATCTGTTCACGGGAAGTAACATCAGTCTCTTTGACGATGATTTCGCCAGGCTGATCGGAAAGCTCTTCTTTAATTTCGTTTAAGCGTTCGAGACGGCGGGCGGCAAGTGCTACGTTAGCGCCGTTTTCGACGAGCTTTTTAGCAGTTGCTCTGCCGATGCCGCTGCTTGCTCCTGTAATAATAAACGTTTTACCTTGAAGTTCTGTCATGACGTGTATCGCTCCTTTTTTCTATAAGCTGTTTCTGCCATAACGTTAGTTACTTTAAAATGATAAGTGGCATCGGAATATATGATACCCGTTGTGTGTGGATTCAATCATCCAATTTTTTCTAAGAAGGCAAAAATATATTGTGAGACGTTCATGACAGGGAAATCCCGGGGGCTCTTCCGGACAATTTTTGGTTCTCTGTTCGAGCATTAAAAAACTCCCGGCTATCTGCCGGAAGCTTACGACTTCACATGTGGGGGTCTTTTCTTCGGAGTGAAAATAATCTGTACCAAAAGACAGAGGGAAGCGGCCATGATGACTCCAATTTCTATGTAATACCAGAACAGTTCACCGCTATTCAGCTGGAACATAGTGACTACACCGATCATCAGCAGGCCAATGCCGATACGGTTCATCCACCTCCAGCGCACAGCAAAAGCAGCGAACCATTGAATGAATGGAAGATTAAATACAAGCCACAGGACAATCGATGCCCCGATGCCGATCAGCCAGTACCCCTGCCCGATAAATAACTCAGCAGAAAAACGGGCAATGCTGATAATAGGTATATTCATGGCGGCACCTAAAATAATTCCGAGCAAAAATGTTAGAAAACGCCGCACGTCAATTCACCTCGAATGAGTTTCCCAGCCGAAAATGTACCAGGATATTACAAATAATATAACCGCTTATGATACGATGATACATAATCAAAGTAAAGAAAGGAAGGGTATTTCGATGGCTTCTATTGAAAATTTTCACGACCTGGATATCAGAGTAGGAAAGATTGTACAGATAAAAGAATTTCCAGAGGCGAAAAAGCCGGCGTATAAGGCATGGGTGGACTTTGGAGAAGAAGTGGGAGTGAAGCAGTCCAGTGCTCAAATTACAGATTTATATGAAATAAATGACCTGGAAGGGAAAAAAGTGATTGGTATTGTGAATCTTCCTCCAATGAAAATTGCTTCATTCACTTCAGAATGCTTAATTTTGGGCGTTTATACGGACGAAGGGGTGACTCTTCTGCAAACAGATCACGAAACGAAGACCGGAGAAAAAATCGGCTGAGAGGGTGAAGGTATGAAATACGTTATTACGGGAGCCACGGGACACCTCGGGGAAAAAGTAACGGAAGAACTGCTTGAACTTGTCCCAAAGGAACAGGTGACTCTGGGAGTGCGGAGTCCCGAAAAAGCAGGGGTGTTCAGAGAGCAGAATATTAACATAGAAAAAATGGATTACTATTCGTTTGACGAACAGGCGGCGGCTTTTCACAATGCGGATGTTGTGCTTTATATCCCGAGCATTACGCACCCATCCGAACAGCGGATCAAAGAATTTAAGACTTCTGTTGAAGCGGCGGAACAGGCTGGAGTAAAGCAGTTTGTGTTTATCGGATTCACGGCAGACCATTGGAACAACCCCTTCCATATGAGCCCATTTTTCGGCTATGCTGTGCGGCGTATTGCGATGAGCCGAATGGCCGGAACGATTATTCGCAATGGAGTGTATGCCGACCCGCTGATTTCTTACACGGAGGAACTGGTTCGGACCAAAAGGCTTCCTTATCCTGCAGGAAGAGGAGCTATTTCCTTTATTTCGAGAAGGGATCTGGCTAAGGCTATAGCTGCTGCAGCTGCAGCACCTGAAAGACACGAAGGTGTTTATACGCTGACCGGGATACAGGCGTATACGATGGAAGAGTTGTGTGAGCTGCTTTCTAACATTACAGGAGAACGCATTCGTTATGAACCAATGGAGGTTCAGGAATTTGCCCGGACATACGATGACGGCTCCGGCTTTGGAAGTGTGAACGCTTCTCTGTATGAAGCGGCTTCGATGGGATTAATGGGAGAGGTTACTTCGGATGTGGAGAGACTCACCGGAAAGCCTCCGGAAATGCTGCGGTCATACCTCGAGCGTCACTTATTATAGAAAAAGGACACGCTGCCTGCGTGTCCTTTGATCGTTGTACTACTCTTTGAGAAAACGGAGCAGCTCCTGGTTGAACTTTTCTTTTTCATCTACGAAAAGGCCATGGCCGCTGTTTTCGAAAGGAACGACCTTCAGGTCTTTGATTCCTTTCTGAAGCTCGCTGGAAAATTCATACGGGCAGATCTGGTCGTTTTTTCCGTGAAAGCTTTCGGCAGGGACCGTGATGGAAGAAAGATCCTCAAAGGAATCTTCATCCCGCAGGGCTTCTGCTGAATGGATCGTCGAATAACTGCCGGCTTCCATCCCCAGGCCGTGGAACCAGGTTTTAAATACATCAGAAACATCGTCACTGCCAAAGAACATACCTCCGAAATCCTCGA
Organism: Marinococcus sp. LNHM4E3-1; assembly: GCF_056034405.1. Classification (NCBI taxonomy): domain Bacteria; kingdom Bacillati; phylum Bacillota; class Bacilli; order Caryophanales; family Bacillaceae; genus Marinococcus; species Marinococcus sp. LNHM4E3-1. Next base: position 194,249 of record NZ_JBQLID010000002.1, read on the forward strand.
GCATTTTCGGCCGGTCGGTGTTCAGGTTATCAATAATGCCATCCACGTCTTTTTTCTCCATGCCGTACGGAAAGTTTTCCCGCTGCGTGAAGCTTGGAGCCGCCGGCGCAAGCAGAAGCAGTTTAGAAACTCCCTGCTGCTGATGCCGGGCCATGTAGCGAAGGGCTATCGGGCCTCCCATGGAAAAACCGGCCAGGACAAAGCTATCGAGCCCCATGGCGTCAATGACTCCCTTAACATCATCAGCCATCTGATTGTAATCATACCCGTTCCACGGCTTGTCGGACTGGCCGTATCCCCGGAGGTCGATGCCGATAAACCGGTATCCGTGCTTCGGCAGCTCATTGATCTGGTATTCGTACATTTTGTGATTGACCGGCCAGCCGTGTATAAAAACAACCGGCGTTCCTTCACCGATATCCTCCACATAGATATGCACATCTTCTTCTACAGCTACATAATGTCCCATTCTAAGCAAATCCTCCTTCACTGGCTAAATATACAAGATAAAATAAAATACCCTTTTTGCCTGCGTGGTAAACTTTGTGCGCTTTATTTGACAATGATAATCTTTTTCAATTAACCTGTTGCTAATGAGATAAAAGACACCGGTAAAAAAGAAGTAATTGGAAAAATGCAGCAGAAAGGGGGCAGGTCATGAGAGGAACAATCACTCATCATCAGATTATGGACCGCGATGTATATGTATACCTGCCTCCGGATTACCACCGGAATAAACAGAAGCGTTATCCTGTTATTTATGTTCAGGACGGGGCATATTTATTCCGGGAGTCGGGCAGTGTGTGGGAAGCTCTGATGGAAGCGGGATATATGCAGCCAGTAGTAATGGTCGGTGTGGAACCGAAAAGCCGTATTCATGAATACACACCGTGGCCTTCAAAGGCGCTCTCTCTGCACCATCCGGATTTTAAGGGTCTCGGTACAGAATACGCATACATACTGACTAATGGCATCCGTCCGTATATTAACGAAAAATACCGGGTGAGAACAGAGGCTTCACATACCGGGTTGATTGGAGCTTCACTTGGAGGGCTTGTGTCAATTTATATTGCCGATCTGTATCCCCACGTCTTCCACAAGGTTGGCCTGATTTCTGCTTCGCTCTGGTATGAAGGGATGGGGTCTTTTATTAAAGATAGACTCTCTCTTACCCTGCGCCATTACGTATATCTGTATGTGGGAGAGTGGGAAGGGAGCGGGCAGCCGCTTATTGAACCCTACATGGTGCCGAGAACGCAGATGATGTATGAACTTCTCCGAAAGCAGCTCGAAAATCAGGTGGCGCTCCATATAAAACCGAAGGCTATGCATGACAGAAAGTATTTCATTTCCCAGTTTCCTGCAGCCTGTACATGGTTGTTTCCGCCCCTGTATTAGCAGTATAGTAAGAGAAAAGGCACACATGGAGGAACTGGGAATGGAAGCAGAGTTTTTCTTTCGGTCCATACTAATGCCAGCGGTTGTTATTTTCTGTCTGATCTTTTATCTGACGCTTTTCTGGGTGCATCGACGAGGAAGGTTCAGCAGAAGTGAAAATAAAAATGCACGCCAGGCAAAAATTATTCGTAACGGATTTATACTGACAGGTTTTCTTGCTTTTATATGGTTTTTCTCGCTCTATATTTAATCACCTGCGCTGTGGCGGGTGATTTTTATGTTATGAAGGCGGGAGGGAGGGAATCAGAAGGAGTAAAAAAGGAGTGAAAAACGTTGGGAAAAAATATTGATCTTGTATTTGGCGGCTATGAGCTGCGTGTGACGAAAGTATATCAGCTGATTTATCATATCAATGACCTGTTGCTTGCCCTCGTTTTTTTAGTCGGCAGCTTTTTATTTTTCTCAGAGACGACCACATTTTACGGTACCTGGCTGTTTGTGATCGGGAGCCTTCAGATGTTTATTCGTCCGGTCATAGCTCTAGCTCACCAGGTTCATGTAACCAGAGTGAGAAAACAGAGAAAAGAGTATGCCGGAAAGCAGGGTGCACGGGCTGTCCGTGTTCGGAAGGGGAGTCGTTCCTATAAGCTGTAGCCGAACCCGGCGCCTGAAACTGACTTATGTTAAAATATGGCTGTAGAAACGGAGAACGGAGGGGAAAGATGAAAAAGACGGCTGTAGCAGCGGGCGCTATAGTCCTCCTTGGAGGGCTCAGTGCCTGCAATAACCGCGAGAGTGCGGAGGACAAAATGCAGGAATTTACAGACGCATGGAACAACCAAAATTTCGAAGAAATGTACGGGTATTTAAGCTCAGAGGCTCGCGAGCAGATTGACGAGGAAACGTTTATTAACCGGCACGAAACAATTTACGAGGATACAAATGCTGAAGAACTGAATATTCAGAACGGCGAGGCCGGTGAAGACGCTGAGGGGGAAGAAGAAACAACGCTCCCTTTCTCCGTAAGCATGACGACGAGTGCAGGCGATGTTGCCTTTGAAAAGGAAGCTTCCTGGGTGCTTGAAGAAACAGAGGACGACGGAGAGGAATGGCAGCTGGACTGGTCTCCTTCGTACATATTTGAAGAACTGGGATGGGAAGAAACGGTAAATGTAGAACGGACGGAGCCGGAACGCGGAGAAATTCTGGCGGAAGGCGGTGATCCGCTTGCAACGAATGTGGAAACGACCAGAGTAAGTCTGGTGCCTGGCAGTATGGGAGAAGAGCAGGATGATACCATTTCCACTATTGCAGAAGAACTGGATATGCCGGAAGAGGATATTACCGGGGCGCTCGAGCAGGACTGGGTTTCAGACGAGAGCTCGGTGCCGGTAAAGACCCTCTCTCCTGATGATGAAGAAGCAGCGTCAGCAGTGGAGGATCTTCCAGGGGTCCAGCTTTCTGAAGTCGGAAACCAGCGGTATTATCCGGAACAGGAGGCCGCTGCTCATTTAACAGGCTATACTGGAAATATCTCAGGAGAAGAGCTTGAAGAACGGGGCGGCACGTATACACAGTCGTCCGAAATTGGCAAGGCCGGGCTTGAATATGTGTATGAAGACCGGCTGCGCGGTGAGCCGGGCATGCTGATCTCTACTTCGGAGGACGACGTGATTGCAGAGGAAGAAGCGGTCGCCGGGGAAGATGTGGAGACGACCATCGATACGTCGCTGCAGGAGCGTGCCTACGAGCAGATAGAGGAGGATGTGGGAGCTACGGCAGCACTAAATCCGCGGAACGGCGATACGCTGGCACTGGTCAGTGCCCCTTCCTACAACCCAAACAATTACATTTACGGCTGGCCGGAAGATGAGCTGAATGATTTCAATGACAGCGAGAACCGTCCGCGTGCTGCTAAATTCAACAGCACGTACGCTCCTGGTTCAACGGTGAAGCCTATTACCGCTTCGATTGGTCTGAGTAATGAAGCCATTACCCCGGATGAAGAAATGACAATCGAAGGCCTTGAATGGCAGCCTGACAGCTCCTGGGGCGGCTATTCAGTGACCCGGGTGGACGATGCATTGAGTGAGGTGAACCTGCGCGAGGCGTTAATTACGTCGGATAATATTTATTTTGCGCGCACAGCGCTGAATACTGGAGCAGAAGATTTCACCACTGGTTTGGAAGGGTTCGGTTTTAATCAGGAGATTCCATATGATTTTCCAATAGGGGAGTCGACGATTGCTTCGGACGGTCTCGATTCTGAAGTGCTGCTTGCTGACACCGGCTACGGCCAGGGGCAGATGCAGATGTCTCCGGTTCATCTGGCTTCGGCATTTACAGCCTTTACGAACGAGGGAGACATGCTTGCCCCGCAGCTGCTCGCTTCTTCTGAGCGGGAAGTCTGGGAGGAAAACGTTGTACCTGAAAGCGGCATTTCAACGATTCAGGAAGGGCTTGAAGGCGTCGTGGAGGATGATCGTGGCTCTGCGTATGAGCCTGTGAATGAAAATATTTCGATTTCAGGCAAAACCGGCACGGCGGAGCTGAAGCAGGCCGGTGAAGAGGAAGGTACGGAAAACGGCTGGTTTGTGGCGTACGATAATGAAGAGGAGGACTTATTAATTACTTCGATGATTCAAAACGTTGAGGACCGTGGCGGCAGTGAATATGTGGTAGAGCAGACCAAGCCGCTGTTTGAAGAATAATCGGTTCACCGAATTGTCATGGATATGCAAAGAAAAAATTTAGTTGTTTTCTCATATATCAGACGAATTACGGGTATTGGATAAAAAGGATTTCTTTGTACGTCAGACGAGGGGAGTGAAAGAATGACAGGACTGTTTATTGATCCGTTTTTATGGATCACCATTGGTTTGATTTTGATTGTAATAACATTTTTGTTTTTCTGGTTCCGGCGCAGCCATGACCCGATAGGAAGAAAAATTCTGGCTGCGGTATTTATGATCTACCTGGCAACGATTGTTCGTTTTACATTGATTCCGGCACCTTATGAAGGAACGCTCGGCCCCGGCCTTCAGCTGGGGGAATATTATCAGTTTCTACCATTCTATACGATTGTAGAGTCGTTTCAGGAAGGCACATGGTTAGGGGTAATAGGAGGGCAGATTTTGCTGTACCTGCTGCTGCCAATCTTTTTTGGCATACTGATCAGTGATGACATTCACTTTATCTGGGCTTTTGCCATTGGTACGCTTTTATCCTTTTCCATACAGCTGATGGAGTTTGGCATTAACTTAATTATCGGTTACCCGACGAGAGTGGCTGATATTGATTCGATCATCTTGAATACGATCGGTGCGATGATAGGCTACGCCATATTTAAGTATTACCGGCGTATGCGAAGAAAGCAGAACAAACCGATACTCCCACCTGCCATTGCTCCGAGGGACCGCTCGGCGACGGCTAAAAAACTGTAAATGAAAAGCCGCCGTTCTTCTTTTGGGAGACGGCGGCTTCTTCTTTATATCAGCGTTCATTTCTGCTGCATGCAAGTGTCCATTGGACCAACGGCAACTGCAAAGGAAGACGCAGCCAGTATAAAAGCGGATAGGCTCTGCCGTTTGGACGCAGAGGAATCTTGTTGACAGCCATATACACATTAGCCGGAAAAATAAGTATAAAAAAGATGGCTGCTGGTCTGCCGGCGTATTTACTCCATTTCCGCACTGTAAAAGCTGTGCCTAAAACTAGTTCTGCTGCTCCGGATCCATATACTACGGCCCTTCTCCAGGGGGCTTTTGGCGGCAGAATACGTTCGAATTTTTCCGGTGAGGTAAAATGCAGAATGCCGGCAGGAAGAAGAATTGCTGCAAGAAGCCATCGTTTCATGATAAGTATCCTTTCTGTATTAAAATAAAATGAGATAGATGCACCCTGCACAAAGAAGAGCGAGGACGAGAAAAACGAGGCGGCGGACAATGTTCTGCCAGAGAGGGGATAGGGAGTTTGTCCATTCGTATACCCTTTTTTCGAATGCATGGAAGACGAACATGATGCCGGAGGTGTCTTCTTCTACCTGCTGCCTGGTAAAGGTTAAGGTACGGATGTCTTCTTTCAAACCGATCATCAGAGCAACGAACAGCAGCAGCAGAAAAGGAAAAACTAAAATAAACTGAAAAACAATAAACATAGCGACCACGCCCCCTGATTTTTGTTTTCCCTGTTCATAAAAATATCAATCCTGAGTGTAAGATTATGGTATACTGGTGCAGAAATGATGGCGATGGAGTTCGCCGAAACCGCTCTGAAAAGGGCTGATGACTCCTGTCTGTCCACGGGATACGTGCGCAGACAGGATTTTTTGCGTTAATAAGGGGGAAAAGAGATGAGACTGTACGTATGGATGGCCGTTGGCGGGGCTGTTGGCAGCCTGTTGCGTTACCTTGTAGACCGGTTATTTGCAGCGGCTCCCGGTGTATTTCCGTGGGGAACAATGGCTGCAAACATTACCGGCTGCTTTTTACTTGGATGGTTTACCTCAAGAATTATACAGCGGAAAGCATGGCCGTCTATGTGGGAGGCTGTAGTAGGTACGGGGGTTATTGGTGCTTTTACCACCTTTTCGACGTTCAGTGTGGAAACCATTCAGTTAATCGAAAACGATGCGTTGCTTGCAGCAGGAATTTACGTTTTGGTCAGTGCCGCAGGCGGACTTGTAACTGCAGGTATTGGTTACCGCGCAGGAAGGAGGAAAAGCTGATGACATGGCTGCTTGTCGCTCTTGGAGGAGCTTTTGGAGCTGCTGCCCGCGCCGCTCTAGTTTCATGGTCCAAAGAAAACGGGTGGCACCGGGTAGTCCCATTTGGCACGATGTTTGTGAACGTATCGGGGTCGTTTGTTCTCGGCCTGATCGTTGCCCGTGAAGCGGGGATTACAGAAACAGCGGGCATTGGCATCGGTTTTTTAGGCGCCTTTACGACGTTTTCCACCTTTAATATGGAAATCATTCAAAAAATAGAAGCGGGCGAAGGAATAAATGCTTTATTGTACGGAGTTGGGAGCTATGCGCTGGGGATTTTGGCGGCGGTGGCCGGGTACTTCTTAGGGTGAAAAAAGCCGTTTCCCGGGCAGGAAACGGCTTTTTATTCATTCCGGGGAACCTTCCCCGTCTGTCTGAACATGAAAACGGATCAATCGGGTAATGAAAAGCCCAGCGAGTGCAAGCAGTGCACCGAAATAAAAAACACTCGAAAGGGAGAGCTGTTCGGCGACAGAGCCTGCGACAACCGGACCGAGCAGAATTCCGGCAGCGTAAAACGACTGGTAGAATCCCATCGCGCTCGCTTTCAGCGGACCGGGGCTCACCTGGACAACCATTCCCAAAAGCAGAGGAAGCACAATTCCAAGGGCGAGTCCAAGCACTGCTTGGTTCATGCTAAGCTCCCATAAAGACGCGGTCGACGGCATCCACACAAGCGCTGCTGCCCCTGTGAGAAAGGAGCCATAAAGGAGCGGCTTGTGCATACGGACCGACACGGTGTAAAAAGATAAAAACAGAGAAGCTAAAAGGTGTGGAACAAAAAAGGCGATAAAAATAATAACCAGCGTCCGCTCGGTAGCGCCTATCGAAGAAGCATACAGCGGGGTGAAGCCGAAAATGGTCATGAAAATAATAGAATGACCGATAAAGCTCGCGCACGTAATCCAGCGCAGGTCATGCAGACGAAGAGTACGGCTGATTAAAGAACGAATTTTCAACGGCCCGGTTTTGCTTTGTACCGGAATTTCTTTTGTGAACAGCGTAAATCCAATGCCGATAAGAGAAAAAACTGCAGCAATCCAGAACAGCGCTGTAAACCCGAATAAATCAGCCAGGTAGCCGCTGAACATCATGCTGATAAACTGGGTGAAAACCGTTAAAAGCTGCAGGATGCCCATCGCTCTCGAAGATTGGTCAGGAGAAAAGTAACGGGAATACATAATTGTCGCCATTACCCACATCGAGGCGGTCACCCCGGCAAGCAGCCGGGCGGTAAAAACTGCTGCAAAAGAATCAGATAAGACGAGCAGCACGCCGCTGACGAATCCGCTGACAAATCCAACAATCAGCAGTTTTTTCAACAGCCCCTTTAGAGCATCAGAAAGAATGCCGAGTGGATAGCGCAATAGCACCTGCGTTGCCCCGTAGGCACCGAGAATAATACCGATAGCGGTGTAGGTGAAATTGCTGTTTTCCAAATACAGGCTAAATACCGGTACGTATACATAGGTCGCGAACCAGAAACAAAAAACCGCAGTTAAAAACAGCGCGTGATCACGCTTTGTAATGGTCATAGCTATCATCCTTATGTAAAAAATCAATCATTTGCGTAAAAAACAGCTGCTTCCATCATAAACCAATTCCATCTGAAAGATAAGCGCTTACCTTTAATTTCAATAAACAAGCACAAAGGGAACAAGCTTTTTTTGTCGAACCTTTTAATGCCAGGGTCTGTCTTCGAAAAAGATTATTTGGGAATTTGTGGTATAAAATGGATGTTATATTGTTTATCATGGAAGAGAAGTTTTCATACCCCGGAGGAGGTCGTATATGCTTGAAGTAAATCATTTATCGAAGCGGTTTTTAGAAAAGCAGGCTGTTGATGAGCTTTCTTTTTCCATTCAGCCCGGAGAAAGTCTCGGTTTGATTGGTCAGAACGGAGCTGGAAAAACGACTACTTTCCGTATGCTGCTCGGTCTGATGGAGCGTACAGACGGAACAATGGAATGGAATGGCAAAAAAGTCCATCATCTGCCGCTTGAGCAGGTCGGCTACCTGCCGGAAGAGCGGGGGTTGTTTGCGGAAGAACAGGTGGAGCAGCTGCAGTTTCTGGCTGGCCTGAAAAACATGAATAAGAAGGAAGCAAAGACTTCGATGGCATACTGGCTCGAAGTGTTTGAGCTTGAAAAGGAAAAGAAACAGAAATTAAACACGCTCTCGAAGGGCAATCAGCAAAAAATTCAACTGATCGCTGCACTCGTCCACCGCCCAGATTTTCTTATCCTTGATGAACCGTTCAGCGGGCTCGATCCGGTGAATACAGATATCTTAAAGGAAGCCATTCAGAACCTGCGCCGGGACGGAGTAACTATCATTTTTTCGAGTCATCGCATGGAGCACGTGGAAGAGATCTGCGACAAGCTCGTTATGCTTAAAAAAGGCAGAGATGTTTTGAGCGGACGCCTCGGGGAAATCAAGGAACGCATGGATCATAACCGGATTGTCGCTGAAGCTTCCTGCCCGCCGGAAGAGGTCAGGATGTGGGAAGGGGTCCGAGAGGTGCGTGCCGCCGGGGAAAAAATGCACATCTATACGGACACAAAAGCAAGATCCCAGGATATTCTACAGCAGCTTTTTACATATGGAGACGTACGCATCTTCCGGATGGAGCCCCCGTCGCTCGAAGAGATTTTCAAAGAGAAAATAGGTGAAAGCGATGCGTAATACGTGGAGAATCTTTGCTCATACATTCCGGGTACGGGCAGGGGCAAAATCATTTATTGTATCAACGGCGGTTATGCTCTTTGTTGTGCTTATTGCCCTGAGTCTGCCCAGAATTATCGACTTTTTTGGAGACGGGGAAGCTGATATCAGCAGCCTGGCTGTCGTCAATGACAGTGACTCTCTTCAGGTTCCGGGGGAAGCGGCTGGTATAGAGCTTCTGCCTTATGAACAGGAAGCACAGGCAGAAAATGCATGGGAAAACGGGGAAACAGACGGCTACCTGATCTTTGAAAACAGCGGAAACAGATATAATGGAAATTTGTATACCGATGAAGAGACGGGAGAAACGACTGACGCCCTTTCCGCTGGCATCCAGCAGGCGCATGTCTCTCAATACGCACATGAACTCGGTATTACAGGGGAAGAGGTCCAAAATATTACCTCGCCTGTGCAAATTGCAGAAAGTACAGATGGGGCCGGAGGAAGCGGGGAACCCTCCTCCGAAGAAGGGTTCAATCTTCTTTCCTACGCAGTCGTTTTTGTGATTTACATTTATTCGTTGATGTGCGGAATTATGATTGCGATGCAGATTGCCAAGGATAAAGAGCAGCGCGTGATGGAAATTCTTATTTCGAGTGCGTCGCCGGTTCAGCATTTGTTCGGCCGGGCATTCGGAGTATCAGCCATCTGGCTTTTCCAAATGGCCCTCGTGGCGGTAACAGCCGTAATTTATGTGAACGCGGCCGGGCTCGATGATATCACTTCGCTTATCAGCTCGGCTGGCGGAGCCGCTGTTTCCACATGGATATATGCCGCCGTGTTCCTGCTTCTTGGCATCGTCCTTTACGGAACGCTGTACGCAATGGTCGGGTCGATGGAAGCCAAAACGGAAGAAGTCCAGAACTTCAGTCAGCCGCTGACATTCCTGCTCGTAGGGGCGTTTGTTCTGTCAAACTTCGGACTCGCTGCTCCGGGGAATATTTTCGTGACTGCGAGTTCCTTCATTCCTTTTTTCACTCCGTTTACAATGTTTGTGAGAACGAATGCGTTAGACGTTCCGTGGTGGCAGATGGGCCTGAGCATCGGCCTCACTCTTGCTCTGGTGGCAGCGGCGGCCTGGTTCAGCGTTCGTCTTTACCGTGGAAGTGTCCTCGTTTACAGCGGCGATTCATTTAGCAGAAGGGTCAGGCAGGCACGGGAACTTGCCCGCAGAAAGTGATACACTAAAGGTGCAGCATCTATTCATCTTATGCATACTGGAAAAGGAGACGATCGTACTATGGGATTGTTTGATGCACTGATGGGAAACGCCTCTGAAGCGGATTCAAAAAAGGTGGAGGAAGAACTTCGGGAATGGTTAACGGCAGGCGAACAGGTAGAAAGTGCTTTTAAACTGTATCGGGATTTAATGGTATTTACAAACAAACGTCTGATTATGATCGACAAGCAGGGAGTCACCGGGAAAAAGGTGGAATACCACACGATTCCTTACCGGAGCATCACCCACTACAGCGTAGAAACTGCCGGCACGTTTGATTTGGACAGTGAATTAAAAATATGGGTGGGCAGCACTGCAGAGCCCGTAGCCAAGACCTTTCGAAACGATGATAATATTTTCGATGTCCAGCGTGCACTGAGTAAGTACGTGCTGTAGAAAAGTTCCAGGGAGTGGATAAAGCTCTCTGGAACTTTTATTTTAAATATAATTGTGAAGAGTTATTCTAATCTTTCTTATTCTGAAAATGAGAATAAAAAACTTGAATTGAGAAGAAAAATGTAAGCGCTTCGATTATGGTGAATACAAGAAATAAAGTTTAAATTGAATCGGGATATAAATAGGGGGGCAACAAAATGAAAAAGTGGTGGATGAGTTCAATTGTGTTAAGTACAGTGCTGGTGGCAGGAGGTTGTGGCTTAAGCAGTGAAGAAAGCAATGGTGACAACGGTAATAGTGGAAGTGAGGGAAATGAAAATGAGAATTCTTCCAGTGAAGATGCAGAATATGTAATTGAATTTGCACACGTGGTTAGTCCATCTACGGCGAAGGGCGAGGCTGCTGAGCATTTCGGCGAATTGCTTGAAGAAGAAACTGATGGACGGATGGCAGTAGAAATTCATCCAGATTCCCAGCTCGGAAGCGACCGGGAAATAATTGAGCAGATGCAATCAGGTACTTTACAGATGAACGCACCATTCACAGGAGTTTTGCCTTCCTTTGCTCCAGAATTTCAAGTATTTGATTTACCGTACTTATTTTCAGATAGGGATGATGCGAAAGCTCAAGTGAACGGAGAGTTAGCAGACAAACTAAACGAATCTCTGAAGGAAGCAGATTTAAGGGCTCTTGGATACTGGGATGGTGGATTCAAACACTTCACGAATTCAAGGCGTCCAATTGAAAGTTTGGATGATATGGACGGGCTGTCTATGAGGGTTTCTCAGAGTCCCCTCTTAGAATCGCAGTTTGAAGCCTGGGGAGCCGGTGGTACTTCGGTAGACTTTTCTGAATTATACCCAGCTTTACAGCAGGGCACAGTGGATGGACAGGAAAATCCGTTATCAAATATCGTTTCGCAAAAATTTTATGAAGTGCAGGATTACATGACTTATAGTTCGCATGGTTACATGAGTTATCCACTTGTAATCAGCGAGCAATATTTTCAGGAATTACCTGAAGATTTACAGAAGACAGTAGAAGAAGTAGCTCAAGAAACTACCGAATGGCAGTGGGAACAGTCAGAAAAGCTGGAGGAAGAATATAGCCAAACGCTGGAAGAAGCAAACATTGAAATTTCAGAATTAACAGAATCAGAAAAAGAAGAATTCATTGAAGCCAGCGAAGGCGTTTATGATGAATACGTAGAAACCGTAGAAGGCGGCGAAGAAATATTGGATGCTGTCGAAGAATAATAAAAAGTGAAGGAGAGATCTGTCTCTCCTTCATAATCGTATTGAAGTCATGTGTGAGGGTGGGCGATTCATGAATAAAATTAACAAGGCTCTTAACCATTTAGAAGAATATTTTGGTTTCTTCTCACTTTTAATAGCAACTGCTCTTATTTTTATTCAAGTAGTAATGCGTTATGTGTTTAATTATTCAATTATGTGGTCGGAGGAAATGGCCAGGTATTTAATCATTTGGTTTATTTTTGTGGGAAGCAGCATGGCTGTTCGTGAAAGAGCGCATGCTAAAGTAGATGTATTGACTTCTTATGTCCCTTTCCGTGCTAAAAAAATTTTAGAAATCGCAGCTTCACTAATGGCTATAGTTTTTTGTGTATTAATTTTAATTTCAGGTGTGCAAACAATACAAAATGTAATACAATTTTCGAATTACACTCCGGCACTGCAGATTCCCATGTACATTCCTTACTTAGCAATCCCGGTCGGAGCTTCTTTGATGATTATTAGATTCTCTCAAAACATATGGTGGGATGGCAAGCGCTTGCATAAGGGATGGACAAATGTCGAACAGAGGCAGGAGGACGCGAAATGATCGGGATTATTCTCTTTGTAGTTCTTCTGCTTCTCAGCACGCCGATTGCAGCTGCGCTGGGTTTAACAAGCATTTATGCCATTATTGATTCTGGGGGATCCCTTGATAATGTGGCCCGTAATATGTTTGCTGGTCTAGATTCATTTACTCTAATGGCGATTCCTTTCTTTATCTTTGCCGGCGATTTAATGCTCTCTGGAGGAACCTCGAAACGGCTCATCAATATGGCCAGAAAGATTGTAGGTTGGACCACTGGGGGACTGCCTATTGCGGGCGTGATTTCTTCGATGTTTTTTGCTGCTCTTTCCGGCTCCAGTCCAGCTACGGTGGCTGCGGTAGGCGGGATTATGATTCCTTCTCTAAAAGAAGCAAATTATTCTACTAAATTTGCAGTTGGATTGATTTGTGCAGCAGGCTCACTTGGTATTATCATACCTCCAAGTATTACGCTTCTTGTATATGGAGTGATAGCAGAAGTATCGATTAGTGAATTATTTATTGCTGGGGTTATACCCGGGATATTCATTGGATTTGTGTTAATTATTGTAAGCTTTATCATAGCTAAATATCAAGGTCATGTGCCAGATGCTCGTGCTCCATTTAAAGAAGTGGCAAAAGCTTCGATAGATGCTTTCTGGGGACTAATCATGCCTATCATTGTACTCGGGGGCATATACTTTGGAGTTTTCACCCCCACCGAAGCAGCTGCAGTGGCAATTGTATACAGTATGGCTATAGGATTTTTTGTATACAGAGAACTTAATATCCGCGTTTTGTTTCAGGTTACAAGACGTTCGGTTATTACTGCTTCAATGGTAATGCTGGTAATAGCAAGCGCCCAAGTTTTCAGCTGGTATCTGACAATAGAACAAATTCCTAACCAAATTGCAAGCCAAGCACTTAATTTTGCTTCAAATCCTATCATGCTTATGTTAATTATTATTGCTGTGTTGTTAATTGTAGGTATGTTTATGGACCCAAGTGCAGCTGTGCTTATAATGGCTCCACTTTTCCTTCCGATAGTAATGGAATTGGGAGTAGACCCCGTTCACTTTGGTATCATAATGATCGTTAATTTGGCGATCGGCATGCTTACGCCACCTTTTGGGTTAAATTTATTCGTGGCAGCTGGAGTAGGAAAAACGCCGCTTACTACTGTTATAAATGGAACTTTTCCTTTTATTATAGTAATGATAATAGCGTTGCTTGTAATTACCTTCACGCCAGGAATGTCGACATATTTACCTTCACTTATATACGATTGAGTATAAAGTCTAAAATAAAAGTAATCTTTACACCCTGGCTGCTAGATTGACTATAGCAGTGAGGGTGTATTTTTATGCTTAAAATTGAGCGCTATTTAAACGATAAAACTTTGTGAATTCTTTCTAAAATAATTAAAATCGGATTTTATAAAATTTTAATACAAGTAAGTTTTTTGTTTTGAAAATGCATAATTCAATTATTAGTGTAAAATAAGTAAATTAAATAGTTAAAGCTTAAACTGTGAAAGAATGAAAGGGTCAAGCTTGGAATCGTTGTGATATGATAAAAAGTATATAGGTAAAATGTTATTCCTTAATTAATTTATAGGATGGGGATAAGTGTGCAAAATGGAAACAAAGACGCAGTAATTTCATTATATGAAAGTAAGCACAAAGAAAAAGACACGGTCGCTACTCATGCTCATGAAACATATCAACTTTTATACGTACTCGATGGTGATGGCGCTTGTGAACTGGATGGAGAGGTATATGATATTACAGCAGATTCCTTTCTTATTATTCCTCCGCGTATAAAACATTCTATCCGGGCGGATTCACATATGACAGTGCTAGTGCTCGAATTCGATGCCGGGGGACTCAGCCAGGACGTGCGTATGCAGCTGATTCCAAGCGTTTTTGGGAAGGCCCGCGTGCAGTCCTTCAGCGCTATTGACAGCAGTGAGCTCCGGCAGATTATGCGAAAAATGCTTTACGAGCAGTCGCACGGCGATCAGCTATGGCAGATGGCGCTTAAAATCCATATTGCTGAACTCCTATGCACGCTTGCCCGCTCCAATCAGGAAGATGGGCCGGGGGATACGAATAAACTGAGGGTTGATCGTCTTCGACAATATATTGAGACTCGTTATTATGATATTGAAAGCGCGGAAGATATAGCTTTACGTATGGGAATGAGTAAGCGGTATATGCAGACAATTTTCAAAGAATACTACGAACGGACACCAATGCAGTATTTGACCGAGGTCCGCCTCGGACTGGTCAAACAGCTGCTTGTGGAAAGCGATAAAGACATAGTATCAATCTGCTTTGAAGTAGGGTTCGAATCGTTATCCACGTTCTATCGTTTATTCAAAAAACATGTTGGCGTCCCGCCGAATATGTATAGGGCGACACAAAAAAATCGCAAAAACACTTCTTCATAAAGATTAAATCATTTCCGAATCTGAGAATGAACGTCTGCAACTAATAAGACAGCGCATACATTTCTCTCTAGACTGGGTAGTAATCAGTTAAGAGAGGAGCAGGATCAAGATGGCAGAACATACTATTGGGATTATTATGAACGGGGTAACCGGAAGAATGGGGACGAGGCAGCACCTTATCCGCTCGATTGCAGCTATCCGCGCACAGGGAGGCGTCGAGATTGATAAGGGTGAATACATCATGCCGGACCCTATTTTAGTAGGCAGAAACGAAGAAAAATTGAAAGCGCTTGCGGAAGAGCATGGTATTGCACGATGGACGACCAGCCTGGATGAAGCACTTGCAGACGAACATAATGTTATTTACTTTGATTCGCAGACGACTTCCAGACGTGCTGAAGGCATTAAACGGGCGATTGAGGCCGGCAAACACATTTACTGTGAAAAACCGACAGCCACTTCGATGGAAGGTGCACTTGAATTGGCTCGTCTGGCTAAAGAAGCAGGAGTTAAAAACGGGGTCGTGCAGGACAAGCTCTTTCTGCCGGGCGTATTGAAGCTGAAAAGGCTGATCGATTCCGGATTTTTCGGGGAAATACTCTCGGTCCGCATGGAGTTCGGCTACTGGGTATTTGAAGGCGGCTGGCAGGAGTCCCAGCGCCCGTCCTGGAACTATAAAAAAGAAGAAGACGGCGGTATCGTAGTAGACATGTTCCCGCACTGGCGCTACGTGCTTGATGAATTATTCGGCTCGGTACAATCGGTTTCTGCTTCGGTTAAAACGCATATTCCGGAGCGTGTGGATGAGGAAGGTAATACGTATAAAGCAACGGCGGATGACGCTGCCTATGCAACGATGGAGCTTGAAGGCGGCATCACAGCTCAAATCAACTCCTCGTGGGCAGTGCGGGTCGACCGTGATGACCTGCTGACAATTCAGGTGGATGGGACCGAAGGCAGCGCTGTAGCCGGTCTTAGAAACTGTAAGACCCAGCACCGGGTGAATACACCAAAGCCTGTATGGAATCCTGACCTTGAAAACACGATCGATTTTCAGAATCAGTGGGAAGAAGTACCGGACAACCAGCTGTTTGAAAATGCGTTTAAAATCCAGTGGGAAATGTTTTTAAAGCACGTTCATCAGGACGAAGCTTTCCCGTGGGATCTTCTTGAAGGAGCGAAAGGGATGCAGCTGGCCGATCTTGGCCTGCAGTCATCTCAAGAGCGACGCTGGCTGGATGTACCGGAGCTGAATATATAAGGAGGCGCAGCTGATGACTAACTATATTTATTTACCGAAGGCAGACGGTAGTACGTATCGGTATGAATTGAGGCAGACAGAAGCGCTGTCGGCTCCTTCGAAAAACGAATTCACTTCCAGAGTAGCTTACTCCGCCGTGCACGTAACAGCGGATCCGTTTGGAAGCAGCGATCCGGTCCGCCATCCTGCAATTGACTGGGATAAAACGATGGAATACCGCCATTACCTTTGGTCTCTCGGTCTATCGGTGGCAGAAGCGATGGACACCGCTCAAAGGGGCATGGGTCTGGTCTGGGAAGACGCTAAAGAACTGATCACCCGCTCGGTCCGGGAAGCTAAGAGTGTGGGCGGGAACATGGCCAGCGGAGCCGGAACCGATCATCTGGAGCCCGGGCCGGATGTTACCATTGACGACGTGGTGAAAGCATACGAAGAGCAGTGCTCCTTTGTGGAGCAGGCCGGAAGCAAAATTATTATGATGGCCAGCCGGGCTCTTGCCAGAGCGGCCTCGTCAGCAGAGGATTATGAATACGTCTACGGTAAAATTCTGGGGCAGGTAAAGGAACCGGTAATATTGCACTGGCTCGGAGATATGTTTGATCCGAATCTTGCTGGCTACTGGGGCTCAGACAATGTCGATGAAGCAATGGAAGTGTGCTTGCGTGTGCTTCATACGCATGCAGACAAAATCGAAGGCATCAAAATTTCGCTTCTGGATGATCAAAAAGAAATCGAGATGCGTCGGAGGCTGCCGGAAAGCGTTAGAATGTATACTGGTGATGACTTTAATTATCCGAGTCTGATTGAAGGAGACGAGCAGGGATACAGCCATGCGCTGCTTGGTATTTTTGATGCGATCGCCCCGGCAGCAGCGTCTGCACTGAAGGAACTCGATGCAGGTAATATGAAGAAATATCACGAAATTATGGATCCGACTGTTCCGCTTGCCCGTCACATTTTTCAGCACCCGACATTTGCGTATAAAACCGGCGTGGTGTTCCTGGCTTATTTGAATGGCCATCAGCCGCACTTCCGTATGATTGCCGGTGCTGAAAGTGCCCGCTCCGTGTTTCATTTCAGCGAATTATTCCGCCTGGCCGACGAAGCCAGGGTCTTCCGGGATCCGGAGCTTGCTGCAGCACGCATGAAGCCGGTACTTGAGCTTGCCGGGCTTCAGGCAAAGGAGGTTTATAAATAATGGCATCTCCTGATATGAATCGTCTAAGCCTGAATCAGATCACTACGGAAAACTGGTCGCTGAAGGAGGCCGCCGAAGGATGCGCCAGCCAGGACATCCCCTGGATTTCCGTATGGCGGCACAAAATACAGGAAATAGGCTTAAAGGAAAGTAAAAAAATTATCGACGCCAATGGCCTGCAGGTCTCAAGCGTTTGCCGGGGTGGAATGTTTCCAGCCGCTGATAAGGAAGAACGCAGTCGGCGCATCGATGACAATAAACGGGCGGTGGAAGAGGCTGCCGAACTCGGAACTGACGTATTGGTTCTCGTATGCGGGCCCTCTCCGGATAAAGATCTTATCCAGAGCAGGGAATGGGTGCGCGAAGGAATTGAAGCAGTCCTTCCAGTTGCAGAGCAGTACGGGGTAAAGCTTGGTATTGAACCGCTCCATCCTATGTATGCGGCAGACCGTTCGGTAATTACTACCCTTGGCGAGGCCAATCAGCTGCAACGGCAGGTGGGCAGCAGCCATCTTGGCGTCGTCGTAGACGTATTCCACGTCTGGTGGGATCCATTTTTGTACGGTGAAATTGAACGCGCCGGTGAAACTATTTTGGGCTTTCACGTGTCGGACTGGAGTGTGCCACTGCCGGATATGTTCAAGGGCCGCAGTATGATGGGGGAAGGCGTCATTGATATTCCACGCATCCGCAAGGCGGTTGAAAAACAGGGCTACAATGGACCGATAGAAGTGGAAATTATTAATCAGGCCATCTGGGACCAGCCCGGGGAGCAAACCTTAAAGCAGATGAAAGAAGCTTATCATATCTATGTTTAAACCGATAATAGCGGGGCCGTAAGGCTTGCCGCTATTGTCGTATGTTACAGCGTAGAAGGAGAGATATTTTAATGTCGAAGCCGTCTGAACACACGAATTTTGAGCCGATGCACCACGAAGAGAGTGCTGTGGAAGAAGGAGCGTTGACGATGGCCGCTGCTGGTCTTGAGCACGGTCATATTTATGCCATGTGCCATGGAATGAAAAGCGCTGGTGCGGAAATCAAATGGGTCTGGGACAATGACCCGGAAAAGGTACGTGTATTTCAACAGAGTTTTCCGGAAGTCAAAATTGCAGAATCACTTTCACAGATTCTGGAGGACGGGGAGGTGCATCTGGTGGCAAGCGCCGCCATTCCTGCAGAAAGAGGACCGTTTGGCCTCAAGGTGATGGATCACGGCAAACATTACTTTTCCGCTAAGGCCCCGTTTACGACCCTCGAACAGCTGCAGCAGGCGGAGGAGAAAACGAAAGCCACAGGGCTAAACTGGGCCGTTTTTTACAGCGAACGGCTGCAGGTGGAATGCGCCGGCTTTGCCGAACAGCTGATTGAAAGTGGGGCGATCGGGAAAGTCATTCAGGTACTTGGCACTGGGCCGCACCGGCTGAATATAAATTCACGCCCGGAATGGTTTTTTCAGAAAGAGCCGACCGGAGGCATTGTATGCGACATTGGGAGCCACCAAATTGAACAGTTTCTCTGGTTTAGCGGTGCCCGTGACGCAGAGGTGCTCAGCAGTACAGCAGCGAATATGGCGCACCCGGAGCATCCGGAATTTGAGGATTACGGCGACGCCCATTTCCGGGGAGATAACGGAGCGGTACACTATTTTCGAGTGGACTGGTTTACCCCGGACGGCCTGAGCAACTGGGGGGATGGACGGACAATTATTCTGGGCACAGAAGGGTATATAGAGCTCAGAAAATACGTGGACCTTACAGACAGCTCGCGTGGCGAGCGGCTGTACCTGGTTAATCAGGGCGGTGAAAGAAAATACGATGTAGAAGGAAAAGTGGGATTTCCTTACTTTTTCCGGCTGGCAAAGGACGTTGTGCGCGGAACAGCTACAGCCATGCCGCAGGAACATGCGTTTAAAGCGGCGGAGCTAAGCCTGAAGGCACAAAAGCAGGCAGTACAGATTAAGCGGTAGCAGGAGAGTGGTAAAAATGAAACAGTCATGCCGGATTGTCCTGGCAGGAACAGCAGGATACGGGGAATTATATTTGCAGACATTAAAAGAACAAAACCGCCTTTCCTGGCTCGTAGGCGTGGTCGACATTTTTCCGGAAAACAGCTCCTTTTATCCGGATATTCAGGCAGCAGGCATCCCGGTGTATGAATCACTTGAGGCTTTTTACGCCGAAAAGGAAGCTGAACTGGCAGTAATTGCGACACCTATTCATCTTCATGCCGGCCAGGCAGTGACAGCAATGAGGGCGGGAAGTCACGTGCTCTGCGAAAAACCGGCGTCGGCGTCTTGGGAGGAAGCGGAAGAAATGCGCCGGGTGCGCGACGAAACCGGAAAATTTTTAGCAGTCGGCTTTAACTGGTCGTTTAGTGACGCTGTGCTCGAGTTCAAGGAAGATATTCAGACGGGTAAATTCGGCCGGCCGCTGCACGGAAGCGCCCTGGTGCTCTGGCCGCGGAACGATGCCTATTACGGCCGCTCCAGCTGGGCGGGGAAAAAGCTTGGCGGAGGCGGCGCCCCGATTTTTGACAGCGTGGCAAATAACGCGACAGCTCACTTTATGCACAATTTATTTTACGTGCTTGGGATTACGAAAAACGAAAGCGCAAAAATAAACACGCTGGAGATGGAAGTGTACCGTGCCAACCCGATTGAGACATTTGATACTTGTGCACTACGGGCGGTAACTGATGAAGATGTAGATCTGACATTCTTCGCTTCACATGCGGTTGAAAAAGAAGTGAACCCCTCTTTTTATATGGAGTTTGAGGAGGCGGTAGTTTCCTATGAATGGGGCAGCCCGATGAAAGCATTGTGGCACAGCGGGGCAGAAAAAAGCTATAATGATCCTGAGAGTGAGCATATGCATAAACTTGATGTGTGTATCGATGCGGTGCTTGGGGATTCCCAGGATATCCGCTGCGGTCTGGAAGCCTCTTACTCTCATCTGCTGACCATCGAAAGCGTGCATCAGGCATTTCCGGAAAGCTATGCATTTGCGGAGGAGGATAAACAGGTAGACGTCTCCCTCGGTTTAACGTATGTTCCGGGACTCGCAGAGGTGCTTGAAACCTGCTACGCTGAGCGGAAGCTTCCAGGGGAAACTCCAGCCTCCTGGGCACGGGGAAAGAAAATGATGAGCATTAACCCCATCCGCTATCCGTATTGAATATGCATTATATAAGGGGGACAAAAGCATGATTCAGGAAGAAGAGCTAGAGCACCAGAAAATGCGGAAATGGATAATCCAAAAAGGAAAAAGCCCACGGGTCGAATTGCTGAACTTCGGAGCAAGAATTCAACGGATATGGGCGAAGGACCGTAACGGCATCGAAGAAAATATTCTGCTCAGCTATGCAGGACCGGAACAGTACGAGCGGGACAGTATTTTTCTTGGCGCAGTCGTCGGTCCGGTTGCCGGACGCGTCAAGGAAGGGCAGATGACTGCAGCGGACAGAAAGCACGCCCTGACTAGAAATGAAGGCAGGCATCATCTGCACGGAGGAGACGGCGGCTTTGGCAATGTTTACTGGGAAGCAGACACCGGCGAAAATGAACAGCAGGCATGGGTGCGTCTTTCGATTAGCAGAACAGACGGCACCGATGGCTACCCCGGGAACGTGAAAGCATCTGTCACATATACTGTGGAGGCCGGCGGCGATTTTACCGTCGAATACGAGGGAGAGTCAGATACCGATACCTGGTTCAGTCCGACCCAGCATATGTACATAAATCTGAGTGGAAATAACAAGCTTCCGGTCACAGAACAGTATGCTGAGGTTCACGCATCGGATGTGCTGGAGCTTGACAGTGAGCTGATTCCTACAGGGGAACTGCTGCCAACGGCAGGAACGCCCTTTGAACTAAACGGAAGTAAGCCGCTTGGCGAACATATCGACAGCTCCCATGAGCAGGTGCGTGATGTAGCTGGTGGCATTGACCATTTCTTCATTCTCAAAGAAGAAAAAGAACCGCAGGCAAGCCTATGGGATGAGGCTTCAGGACGGCGGCTTGATATTATTACAAGCGCCCCTGGAGCTGTCGTGTATACATCAAACAACGTGCCTGAACAGGATTTTGAAGCGGGACCTAAAGAAAAGCACCGCGGGATTTGCATCGAGACCCAGCAGCTGCCGGTGGATTTTGCTCATTTAGTAAAACCGACTGCATATCTGAAGGCAGAAAAACAATTTCAAAGTTCTACGACCTTTCGATTGCACATATAATAGCCAAGAAAAAACAACTCTAATAGAGTTGTTTTTTAATGAATTTAAGCATACTTACTTTGTTTTGTTCTGAAATCGGGAGTGAATTTCTTAATTTAATAAGACTTATAGTTTGAAAGCGCTTAAAATAATAACAAAGCAGTAGAGATCAGATGTTTCCTTGCTGACAAAATAGAAAGGGGTTTCTTATATGAAAAAGTGGAAATGGGCACGGGCCGGAACGATAGCATTAACTTCTTCGGCACTGCTGACACTCGCGGGCTGCGGTGGAAGTGGAAGTAATTCCTCAGAAGCAACAGAAGCGAATGCAGAAGAAACACAAACATTAACACTTGCACACATTCACAACGATGCAAGTCCTGTATACCAAAGCCTTGAAGACTTTGCCGATAAAGTGGAAGAAAAGACTGACGGAAGCGTACAGGTGGATATTTACGCAGAGGGCGTTCTTGGCGGGGAAACGAAGGTAATGGAGCTGGTGCAGAACGGAGTGATTGATTTCGCCAAGGTGAACGGTGGGGTCGTCGAAAGCTTTGATCAGCAGTTCTCTGTTTTCAGTCTGCCGTATATATTTTCGAGTAACGAACAATTCCGCTCATTTATGGAAACGGATACAATTGATGAAATGTACAATGATTTATCGGAAGCCCAGCTTCGCGGCATCACTTATTACGATGCAGGGGCACGGAGCTTTTATACGCGGAATACGAAAGTAGAAAGCCCGGAGGACCTCCAGGGGCTGAAAATCCGGACGATGACGAACGTTACTTCGATTGAAACGATGGAAATGCTCGGTGCGTCACCGACACCATTAGCAGCAACTGAAGTTTACACTTCCCTGCAGCAAGGGGTCATCGACGGAGCAGAAAGCAGTCCGATTGCCCTGACCGACGCCAATCACGGTGAAGTGGCAAAACAGTTTTCGTTTGATGAGCATACACGTATACCAGACTTTCTCATTATGAGTGATGAGACATGGCAGGAGTTAAGCGAGGAAGAACGTACGGCCATTCAGGAAGCCGGGGAGGAAACGACGGAAACGCACAACGAACGCTGGGATGACATGATTGAAGAAAGCATGCAGCAGGCGGAAGAGGAAATGGGCGTGGAGTTCTCTTATCCTGATCAGGAACCATTCCGGGAAAAGGTGGAGCCTCTTATTGAGGAACGACGATCGGAAAATCCGGACGTTGATAACGTGATCAGTGAAATTGAAGCAATGGAAGAATAAGTGGACAGGTAAGGGGTGGGGAACATGCAGGCAGTAAAAAAGAGTATCGACATGGTGCTTTTAGTTATTACAAGCGCCCTGGTTATATTTCTGACTGTAGCAGCGATATGGCAGGTATTTACGAGATTTGTACTTGGAGATCCGAGTATTATTACAGAAGAAGTACTGCGTTTTTCATTAATCTGGATCGCTTTTTTAGGAGGAGCGTATGCATTTGGTCAGGACGAGCATTTGGCCATCTCCTTTTTAAGAGACAAAATCACCGGAAAAGCCCACCTGGGGCTCCGGTGGCTGATTGATCTGATTGTCATCGGTTTTGCATTGTTTGTTCTGGTGATTGGCGGCTATACGATTGCAAATGCAACAATGGCGGAGCTTTCTCCTATTTTAAGAATTCCAATGGGATTGATTTACGGCATACTTCCGGTAAGCGGGGTCATCGTTATTTTCTATCAAATTTACAACATGATGAACCGCCGGGAAGTGGACACGCCCCGTATTGAAGAAAAGGGGGATCATAAATGGATGTAGCTGTTTGGACTGGCGTTATATTATTTGGATTGTTTTTCCTATTCTTATTTATTGGCGTACCGATCGCGGTAAGTATCGCAGCCGCAACATTCGCAGCGGCTCTGCTGATTTTATCCGTGGACGCGTCGCTTCTTGCGGTGTCCCAGCAGTTAATTACCGGGGTGGACAGCACCGTGCTTCTCGCGCTTGTATTCTTTATGCTTGCGGGAAGCATTATGAACAATGGTGGTATTGCTCTTAGGCTGATTAACCTGGCAAAGCTGATCGGCGGGAGGATGTCCGGATCGCTTGCGCATACGAACATTATCGGTAACACACTGTTTGGCGCTATTTCGGGCTCAGCGATCGCTGCGGCTGCCTCGATGGGAAGAATCATGCATCCTCAGCAGGAAAAAGAAGGCTATTCTTCTTCTTATTCTGCGGCGGTTAACATTGCTTCGGCACCGACCGGGCTGATTATCCCGCCAAGCGGTATGCCGATTATTTATTCGCTGTTAACTGGCGGAACGTCGATCGGAGCTTTGTTTATCGCCGGGTATCTGCCGGGGCTCCTGATGGTCGGACTGTTAATAATTGTTGCTTACATTCTTGCCAAGCGGGCGAAATATCCAGTTGCTGATAAAACGGGAGCCAGTGAAGCAGTAAAAATCGTATGGCAGGCTGTGCCTAGTTTGTTTTTGATTGTAGTCGTCATCGGCGGTATTGCCGGCGGAATATTCACAGCAACGGAAGGTGCGGCGGTAGCAGTATTTTATGCACTTCTGCTTTGCCTGATTTACCGAAGTCTTTCACTTTCTGATTTTCCAAAGATTTTGAAAGAGACTGTTTCCTATTCGGGCATTATTCTGCTTTTGATCGGTGCATCGACGGCGATGAGCTGGGTGCTTGCGTATGCGGAAATTCCACAGTCGATCACTAATGCGATGCTGTCGGTTACCAATAACACCATTATTTTATTACTTATTATGCTTTTAATTTTGTTAGTTGTCGGCACGTTTATGGACGTCGCTCCAGCCCTGCTGATTTTCACCCCAATTATGTTCCCGGTGGCCACAGAGATGGGGATTCATCCGGTACACTTTGGAATGATTATGGCAATGGCACTTGCGATCGGGGTTACGACGCCTCCAATCGGAACTGTACTATTTATCGGCAGCAGTGTCAGCAAAGTATCAATTGAAAAGATTATACCAAAGCTGATGATGTTCTATGTGCCGCTTGTGGCAGCACTGGTCTTAGTGGCATTTATTCCAGAAATCAGTTTGTTCCTGCCAAGGCTGTTCGGCCTGGTGGAGTGACAGCTTGCAAAGCAGTTCTGCGTAAAGCAGGGCTGCTTTACTAATAAAATAAGTTTTAAAAATTGAAAGTGAAAACGACGAAAATTATAGTGGATTTTATTTGTTTTATTTTGTTTTATGTTTGTTTTTGCCGTAGTTTGTGATAGGATAGGTGTATGAAAACGCTTAAAGAAGATTAATGGAGGGTGAAGAATGATTACAAACGTTAAAAAGGTGAAAAACCTCTGGAATGAAAATGAAGCATCCAGGTTCAAGACCGGCGTAGAACAGCTTCGCTATCGTTCCAACCTGTTGGGGCAGGACCGTTCGGTATGTAACTGGGGCGGAGGAAATACGTCTTTGAAGACCACGGAAAAAGATTTCCGGGGCCGGGACATTGAAGTAATGTGGGTAAAGGGAAGCGGCTCGGACCTTGCGACCATGGAAGAAAAACACTTTACCGCTTTGAGTATGGAAGATATCCGTCCGTTAATGGAGCGCGAAGAAATGCCTGACGAGGAAATGGTAGCCTACCTGCGTCACTGCATGATCGACCCGGGCCATCCGCGTTCATCCATTGAAACGCTTCTCCACGCTTTTCTGCCTTTTAAGCATGTGGATCATACGCATCCGGATGCCATTATCAGTATCTGCTGCGCAGACAATGGCAAGGATATTGCCCGGGAAATATTCGGGGACCGGTTTGTCTGGGTGCCGTATGTACGTCCGGGCTTTACACTATCCAAAATGATCGCCGAAGGCGTACAAAATAATCCGAAGGCAGAAATGGTACTGATGGAAAAACACGGTTTGGTCACATGGGGAGAAACATCGAAAGAAAGCTACGATCAGACCATCGAAGTAATTCAGAAAGCAGAGGACTACATTGTAAAAACTCAGGAAAATCAGCAAACGGTGTTTGGAGGCGAACATACAAAGGCGCTGCCGGAGGAAGAACGCAAAGAACTGCTTGCCGGAGTAATGCCGGTTATCCGCGGAGCAGTGAGCGATCATAAAAAAATGATCCTTTCTTATTCGGACGACGAAGCAGTGCTTGAATTTGTGAACAGTAAAGACGCACCTGAGCTTTCCCAGGTCGGAGCTGCCTGCCCGGATCACCTCGTGCACACGAAACGAACGCCTCTGTTTGTTGACTGGAAGCCATCCGAGGGAGAAGACGCTCTGGTTGAAAAAGTAAAAGCAGGCATCGAGACATACAAGCAGGAATACACCAAGTACTTTGAAAGAAACAAAAATGAGGGCGACACGATGTTTGAGCCGGCGCCGCGCGTCATTTTAATTCCGGGCGTAGGTATGGTCAATACCGGCAAGGATAAGCGGATGGCTAACGTAAGTGGAGCACTCTACCACCGGGCGATTGCTGTAATGAAAGGAAGCACCGCTCTCGGTTCTTTCGTTTCCCTGTCGGAAAATGAATCCTATAACGTGGAGTACTGGCCGCTTGAGCTGTATAAGCTTTCTCTCGCTCCGCCGGAAGCAGAATTCTCGAGACAGGTGGCATTTATTACCGGAGGAGCCGGCGGTATCGGATCGGCAGCCTGCAGAGAACTACTAGGCGACGGTGCTCATGTCGTGATTGCCGACTTAAATGCCGAGGGCGCGCAGGAAAAAGCGGAGGAATATACGCAGGCATACGGAGAAGAAAGAGCCTATGCTGTAGCAATGGATGTTACCTCTGAAGAAGCTGTCGCGGCTTCCTTTAAAGAAGCGGCTCTGCAGTACGGGGGCGTGGATATCATCGTGAACAACGCTGGTCTGGCTTCTTCAAGCCCATTCGACGAAACGACGCTGAAGCAGTGGCAGTTGAATATGGACGTGCTTGGTACCGGCTACTTCCTGGTGGCCCGTGAAGCATTTACTCAGATGAAAGCCCAGGGGGCCGGAGGGAATATGGTCTTTGTTGGGTCTAAAAACTCTGTATATGCCGGAAAAAATGCGGCAGCCTACAGCTCGGCAAAGGCGCTTGAAACCCACCTTGCACGCTGCATCGCAGCAGAAGGCGGCGAGTACGGTATCCGTGTGAACTCTGTTCTGCCGGACGCAGTGCTGCAGGGATCGAAAATCTGGACCTCTTCGTGGAAGGAAGAACGGGCGGCGGCCTACGGTATTGAAGCTGACGAACTGGATGAACATTACCGTAAACGTACAACGCTGCTGGTTAATATTTATCCGGAGGATATTGCAGAAGCGATTGCTTTCTTTGCTTCATCAAAATCAGAAAAAACGACCGGATGCATGCTGACCGTAGACGGCGGTGTACCAGCGGCCTTTACACGCTAAACGAAAACAAGGAGCTGCCTGCCGCTCTCCGGCGGGCGTGCCCCTCCTGAATAAAGAAGACAGACGGCGGTACGGCTTCGGTGCGTCCCGCTTTTGAAATAGAGATAGGAGGATAACACATGAGTGATCGTCATTATACATTATTCGAAGAACAGCAGCAGGCAAGGGGCATTGACCTCGAAGCGGTGAAAAAGAAGCTGCAGAAGCTGCAGGTCGAAACCCCTTCCTGGGGTTTTGGAGATTCCGGCACCCGTTTTAAAGTATTTCAGCAGGAAGGCATACCGCGAGATCCTTTTGAAAAATTAGAGGACGCCGCTCAGGTGCATAAGCACACCGGGTCAAGCCCTTCAGTTGCGATTCATATTCCGTGGGATAAAGTAGATAATTACAAGGAATTGAAAGCGCACGCAGAAGGTCTTGGCGTGAGTATTGGAGCTGTGAATCCTAATCTGTTTCAGGATGACGATTATAAATTCGGCAGCTTAACCAATACGGACCCGGCGATCCGCCGGAAGGCGCTCGATCATCTGCTTGAATGCATTGACATTGCCCGGGAAGTAGATTCCAATGTGTTAAGCCTCTGGTTTGCCGATGGTACCAACTACCCGGGGCAGGCGGACTTTCGAAAGCGGAAAAACTGGATGCTTGAAGGACTGAAAAGCACGTATGATGCACTGGACGATTCGATGCGCATGCTGATTGAATACAAGTTTTTCGAACCGGGATTTTATCATACTGATTTTGCAGACTGGGGCATGGCATTTAACGCAGCCAACAAGCTTGGCAGCAAAGCGGAAGTGCTGGTGGACACCGGACACCATCCGCAGGCGACTAATATCGAGCACATTGTGGCGTACCTGCTCGACGAACAGAAGTTGGGCGGCTTTCACTTTAACAGCCGCAAGTATGCAGATGATGATCTTATTGTCGGCGCGCATGACCCGTATGAAGTATTTTTAATTCTGCAGCAGATTGTGCAGGCTGAAGAGGACCCGGATCCAGCGGTTCGTCAAAACGCAGAGAACATCGCGTATATGCTCGACCAGTGCCATAACCTGGAACCAAAAATCCCGGCCATGATCCGTTCGATTGAAAACGTTCAGACGATGTATGCCAAGGCGTGCCTGGTGAATTTGGAGGAGCTGAGAAACGCTCAGGAGAAGCAGGACGTTCTCGGTGCTGAACGCGCGATCCGGTCTGCCTTTGAAGCCGACGTTACACCGCTGCTCGAAGCGTTTCGCGAAGAAGCGGGAGCTTCGGTGAAGCCGATGGACGCTTATCACGCCAGCGGCTATGGGGAAAAAATTCTCTCCCGCGGCAAAGGTGGTGCCAGCTGGTGAGTGTACTCGCGTTCGATTTAGGGGCAGGCAGCGGAAGAGCTGTGCTTGGCTGGATCGAAGCCGGACGGCTTGAAACCATGGATGTGCACCGCTTTAAAAATGAACCGGTGCGGGTGAATGGCCGTTTTCACTGGGATATTTACCGCATTTTTCATGAATTAAAAGAAGGCATTCGTGCTGCTTACGAGGAGCGCCAGGACATTGAAAGCATCGCCATCGACAGCTGGGCGGTCGACTTCGGTTGTGTAGGGAAGGACGGGGAACTTTTGCGCCACCCGTATCATTACCGCGATCCTCATACAGACGGAGTAATGGAGCAGGTAACGGAGCGTCTCGGCAAAAAATTTATTTTTGAACGCACCGGCATTCAGTTTCTGCCATTTAACACTATTTATCAGCTTGAAGCGATGGTGAAGGCCGATTCCCCAGTTTTAAAGGAAACGCGGACGCTCTTAATGATCCCTGACCTGCTTCGCTACTTTTTAACGGGAGAAATGAAAAGTGAATTTACAAATGCGACCACGACCCAGCTGTTTAACCCCCGGAAAATGGACTGGGACGAGGAGCTGTTAAAAGCTATCGGCGTGCCGCGGGAGTGGATGCCTGATGTAGTGATGCCGGGTACCCGGGTGGGAGAGCTGCGTGAGGATCTGCAGCAGGAGCTGCAGGTGCCGGCAATACCTGTCTTCACAAGCGCCGAACATGATACAGGGGCAGCGGTAGCCGGAGTTCCGGCTGAATCCTCCTCCTTTGCCTATTTGAGCTGCGGCACATGGTCGCTGATGGGCACCGAGATTGAAGAGCCTGCTACGACTCCGGAAGCGTTTGAATGGAATTTCACCAACGAAGGCGGTGTGGAGCGGACCTTCCGGCTGCTGAAAAACATTATGGGGCTGTGGATTTTCGAAGAATGCCGGCGTGTCTGGCGCGGCGAGGATGTTTCCCATGAAGCACTGCTTGCCCAAATGGAAGAAGCCCCGGCCTTTCAGTCATTTATCGATCCGGATGATCTCCAGTTTTTGCATCCGGCAGACATGCCTTCTCAAATCCAGCATTACTGCCGGGAGACCGGCCAAGAAATCCCTGAAACGAAGGGGGAAATTGTTCGGTGCATTATGGAGAGTCTGGCCATGAAATACCGTTACGTGCTCGAACGTACGGAACAGCTTTCCGGCCAGTCATTTTCCGGGCTGTATATGGTCGGTGGCGGGATAAAAAATACACATCTTTCCCAGTTTACAGCAAATGCGCTTGGGCGTAACGTGTGGGTCGGGCCGAAGGAAGCGAGTGCCCTCGGTAATGTTACCGTGCAGCTGACCGCTGCCGGAAAAATCAAGGACCGCCACGAAGCGCGGAAGTATATCCGTGAAGCAGTGAAGGTAAACGCTTTTTCCCCGAATGAGCATACTGCCTGGAATACGGAATACGAGTCGTTCTGTGAAAAGACAGGCCTTAGAAACGGTTTATCCAAAGCAAAAAAAGCGTAATGAGAAAGGTCTCCGGACTCTGTTCCGGAGGCTTTTTTGTATAGAGCGGCAAAACCGTATATACTATATGTAAACGTTTACCAAAAGGAGATGAATCTATGAACATCGCACTGCAGCTTTACACGCTTCGAAATGAGCTTGAAGAGGATTTTATCGGAACGCTTCAGCAGGTGAGGACCATGGGATACAAAGCGGTGGAGCTGGCCGGTCAAAGCGGAGGCTTCGGTACGGAGGAGCTCGCGGGAACAATGAAGAATATTGGCCTTCAGATAGTCTCGAGCCATGTACCGCTCGAACAGCTGCAGGATGAGCTGGACAGCGTAATACAAAAGCATCTGGCGCTTGGGTGCCGCCACATTGTGTGTCCATATCTCGAAGAAGAAAAACGTTCGAATCTGAAAGCTTATAAGCAGACGGCAAAGGAGCTGAACAGGATCGGAAAAGCATGCCGGAAGGAAGGGATCACATTTTCGTATCATAACCATGATTTTGAACTGCTTCCGCTCGAAGGGCGACTGCCGTTTGAAGTGATGCTGGAGGAAATGAAACCGGAGCACGTGCAGGTAGAGCTTGATACATACTGGGTGCAGAAGGCGGGGGAAGACCCTTTTGCCTGGATGGAACAGCTGAGGGAGCGGCTTTCGCTTGTGCATATTAAAGATATGACCGCCGACGGCGAGGAGTTTTTTGCTGAGCTGGGCGAAGGCAAAATGGATATTGAGGCGATTATGAAAAAAGCAGAGGAAGCCGGGGCTTCCTGGCAGATCGTGGAGCAGGACGCTTCGAGGCGTAAGCCGCTTGAAAGTGTGCAGATAAGCATGAATTACATCCAGAATACATTTGTTTAAAGAAACGGCGGCTGAGGTAGAGAACTATCAAGGAGGACGATAATTATGCCATCCGCATTTGATATTTCAGATAAAACAGGCCGTGGTTTGGCCGTAGATGATTTTGTTGAACACATGCGCCCCACGTACCGGGAGAAAATGGAGCCGTGGCAGGCTGCTTTTTCCTGGAAGCATCACCCGGAGGATAAGCTGCTCGCCCTGCAGTCACGGGATGATCTGCACTGTGCTATTCTTGTATCCGACTGGTGCGGGGATGTGCACCGGAACTTTCCGGTAATCGTGGAAGTGATGCGGAAAGCAGGTATTCCGGTGGAAGTGTTTATTCAGGAGGAACACCCGGATTTTATCGATCAATTCCGGACGCTTGGCGGCACGTCAGTGCCAAAAGTGGTAGTTTCTGATGAACACGGAAAGGTTTATTTCAGCTGGGGACCGAGGCCCGCTTTTATTCAGGAGCCGATGAAGCATTTCAAAAGTCTCGGACTGACAGAAAATGATGAAACGTACGCAGATGAACGCTCGGCAGCATACGAAAGTATTTTTTCCAGATACGGCGATGACGCAGACTATCAGCGGCTGGTCGTATACGAACTCACCAATCTGCTCGAGCAGTGCTGAGAGCTTGCATAAAAAAGCCCGTGCCTTTTCAGGTACGGGCTTTATCTGTGCGGCGGAGCGTTGGTTCGAGCGTAAGCTCCACGTTCCCCTGGATGGCCCGGGAAATCATACAGCCTGCTTCTGCTTTTTCAATCAGCTTCTGCGCTTTTTCCATCTGTTTGTCGGAAGCGCCGGCTTCGAGGGTGATCACCGGGCGATGGATAATTTCTTTATACGTAAACACGCCGTTCGTGACATCTACGCGGCCTTCGCTCGTATGCGCCATGGAGTCGACCGGAAGCTCTGCCCGTTCAAGCATGGCACCGAGTGTGATGATGTAGCATGTAGCTGCGGCGCCCAAGAGCATTTCATCTGGATTAGTGCCAACGCCCGGGCCGTCCATTTCTTCGGGAATGGAAATATTCGTTTTCAATTGGCCGGCATCAATAGAGCCGACGGCATTGCGGCCGCCGGGCCACTCCGCCGTTAAATGGAAGTGTTCGATAGCCATAACGTATCCCTTCTTTATATAAAGTCTTTCCTTGAGGATAAAAAATAAACAAAGGAAAAGCAAAAAAAGTGCCTGCCATAGGTTTCAAATAAAAGGAAAAGGTTTATAAAAGAATATGACATGAAAGGGGAGACTTACATATGAAGAAGGTATTGCTTACGGGAGCTGCGGGTACAATCGGCACTGTGCTGAGAAACTACCTGTCAAAGCGTTTTGATCTTGTACTGACAGACACGAAAACTCCGGAGGATTTAACAAGCGAAGAAACATTCAAGGAAGCGGACATTACGAATAAAGCAGAGGTCCGCGATCTGATGCAAGGGGTGGATGCGGTCATACATCTGGGAGGAATACCGGTTGAGGTGGACTTTGAATCCATTGAGCAGGCGAATATAAAAGGTACGTTTCATGTGATGGAGGCGGCGGCGGAGGCCGGCGTGGAACGGTTGATTTTTGCAAGCAGCATCCATGCGGTCGGCTTTTATCCGGCGGATGAATGGGTGGACGAAGTCTCACCAGTGCGCCCTGACACACTTTACGGGGTTAGTAAGGCTTACGGGGAAGCGCTCGGTCGTTATTATCACGACAAATTTGGTTTAAAAGGCATTGGAGTGCGCATCTGTAATTTTCAGGACCGGCCGGCATCCGAACACGATTTGGAAAACTGGTTCAGCCCCCGTGATGCAGAGCGATTATTTGAAGCAGCGCTCACGTGCTCAGTGCCTGAGTATCTGATTGTTTACGGCATTTCAAATAACACCCGGGCAAGGTTTGAAAACAAACGGGCAAAAGAGATTGGCTACGAGCCACGGGAGAATGCAGAAGACTACGCTGGTGGAGTAGAGGCAGGGAGTCATCCGAAAAAAGGAGGAGACTTTACGGCGAAGGACTTCGGAAAAGAGAACGGGAGGTGAGAGGAGTGCAGGAAGCAGAATTGAAGGCCTTAGGAGGCGGAGACGCTGAAGCATACGCAGAGCTTCGGATGAAGGCCCTGGAGGAGAGCCCGGAGGCCTTTGCTTCCACCCTGGAAGAGGAAAAACAGAACCCGGACCTGGTCAGAAAATATAAAGAAAGGCTGGAAGGAAGCCGGTCTTTTACATGGGGCATAGAAGTCGGAAGCGAGCTTGCGGGTGTCATCACTCTGCTCCCGATGCAAATGCAGAAGCTTCAGCATAAAGCGACGATTCTCGCTATGTATGTAAAGCCAGTGTTCAGGGGATACGGGTTTGGAGGCAGGCTCGTAGAGGCTGCTTTGAAGCAGGCAGATAAAGACGGGGTGGAACAGGTGCAGTTAACCGTAGTGAGTAAAAATAAGCATGCGGTCCGCCTGTACGAAGCCTGCGGATTTTCTGTTTTTTCGACAGAAAAAGAAGCGATGAAAACAGAAGAAGGATACGATGACGAGCACTGGATGGTTTGTTTTTTAAAAAAAATAAAAAATGTTTAAAGTTCCATAGTTTTCCACTTCAGCTTTCCTTATAATAAATAATATTATTTATTATCTTAAAGTTTAAAAGGAAAGGAAGTGAAAGCATGGGGTCCTGGAAAGCATATCGGTTTCCGGTAATTATGCTTATTGCTATTATCATTGGAAGCATAGCGGGTTTTATTTGGGGCGAAGACGCCATGGTGGTTCAGCCTCTCGGTGATTTATTTTTAAATATGATGTTTACTATTGTAGTACCATTGGTGTTTTTTTCTATTGCTTCAGCCGTAGCGGTCATGGATTCGGTGAAGCGGCTTGGTCGTATTCTGGGTTCAATGATGATTGTTTTTATAATAACCGGCATTATTTCTTCCTGCCTTATGCTGGCGGCTGTTGTAGTTTTTCCGCCTGCAGAAAACGTAAGTGTAAGCGAAGAGCAGCCATCTCAGCAGGAGGAAGAGGGTTCGTTTGCTGATCAGCTTGTAGAGACATTCACAGTTTCTGATTTTATAGACATCTTTTCAACTGAAAATATGTTCGCTCTTATTGTTTTTGCGATGCTTGTCGGCGTAGCTACAGGTTTATCGGGGGAAGCTGGAAAGCCCTTTGCACGGTTTTTACAGAGCGGGTCGGAAGTATTTATGAAAATAGTGGCTCTGGTTCTTTATTACGCCCCAATTGGGCTAGGTGCTTATTTTGCAGCTCTGGTAGGGGAATACGGCCCACAATTGATCGGAGAATACGCTAAAGCAGTAGCAGTTTATTACCCGGTAGCTATTTTGTATTTTATTCTTGGTTTTTCTTTTTATGCCTGGGTGGCCGGAGGAAAGCAGGGATTCAGCCGCTTTTGGAAAAATATCTTTGCACCGGCGGTAACTTCACTTGGTACAGCCAGCAGCGTAGCATCTCTGCCGGTGAACTTAAACGCAGCCAGAAATGCCGGAGTACCTAAAGATATAAGAGAAACGATACTTCCTATCGGAGCTACCATACATATGGATGGTTCCTGCTTATCAGCTATATTAAAAATAGCTTTTGTATTCGGTGTTTTTCAAATGGAATTTACCGGGTTAGATACATATTTAACTGCGATCGGCATTGCGCTGCTCAGCGGAATGGTGATGAGCGGGGTGCCCGGCGGAGGGTTTATTGGAGAAATTATGATTATTACGCTCTACGGCCTGCCTATTGAAGCCCTGCCTATTATTACTGCTATCGGGATTGTTGTTGATCCTCCTGCGACAACTGTAAACGTTGCGGGTGATAACGTTTCAAGTATGCTTGTGGCAAGGTATTTGGAAGGTAAAAATTGGATGAATGTTCACTTCTAGACTCGGTTTTCCTTTGCGTTCTATCGGGAAGAACCAAGCAGGAGGGATAACAATGAAAATTCAAGCAGCGGTAGTCAGTGAACAAGCTGGCGCCATTCAGCATACAGAAGCAGAACTCGATGAACCGAAAACAGGAGAAGTGAGAGTGAAAATTGCTGCAGCCGGTATTTGTCATACCGACCTCGGCGTGCAGCAGCAGGAGATTCCGACGCCGCTTCCGATTGCTTTAGGACACGAAGGAGCAGGTGTGGTGGAGAAGGTCGGCGATGGGGTCGAGGATGTAGAGCCCGGCGATCATGTGGTTATCACATTTTCGCACTGCGGAACGTGCCGTAACTGCCTGGAAGGACATCCAGGGGCATGTGAAAATTTTAATGCCCTGAATTTTGGCGGCACCATGAACGACGGCACCCGGCGTCTTCACAGTGCAGACAGTGAAGTGTCTTCTTTGTTCGGCCAGGGGTCACTTGCCACCTACGCTGTGACACCTGTCAATAATGTAGTAAAAGTCCGTCAAGACGTAGATATCCGTCTGCTCGGTCCTTTAGCCTGCGGGGTTCAGACTGGTGCAGGCACAGTTCTCAGCCGTTTGAACGTAGGCGTTGGCGATACGATCGTCGTTTTTGGCTGCGGAGGAGTCGGCATGAGTGCCGTTATGGCGGCCCACCTCGCCGGCGCCCTGCAGGTCATCGCTGTCGACGTTAATGAAGAGCGTCTGGAGCTTGCGAAAGAACTCGGAGCTACGCATACGATCAATGGTAAAAAGGAAGATGTGGTTGAAGAAGTGAAGGAATGGACCGATGGCGGGGCCGATTATGCGCTTGAATCCACCGGAGTGGCGGCCCTGGCAAAACAGGCGATGGAGGTGCTCCGTTATAAAGGGGAGTCGGCCGTCGTCGGTGCTGGCGCAGATACCGAATTTCACGTGCATCAGAACTTCATCGTGCCAAACGCCACTATGTCAGGTGTTGTAGAGGGAGACGTCGTGCCGAAGCTGTTTATTCCAATGCTTGTGGAATATTACAAGCAGGGCAAATTTCCTTTTGATAAATTGATTACCATGTATCCATTTGAAGATCTGGAGCAGGCCCTTGAAGATATGAAAGCGGGCAAAACGATCAAACCAGTAATTACATTTGAATAGCAGATGGAAGCTGCGCATATTTGCGCGGCTTCTTCTTAATGTAAAAAGGGAGGTTTCACATGGAACGGATAGCGATTGATATGGATGAAGTCACGGTAAATACGCTGCCAACGCTGCTACATAGGTTTAACAGTGATTACGGATACAGTGTTACAGCTGAGGATCTTAGAGGGATGAAGCTGGAGGCTCTGCACCCGGAGCTTCATGATGAGATTAAAGCTTATTTCTACGAGCCGTCTTTTTTTCGTCATCTGCAGGTCATGGACGGTGCGCCGGAGGTAATCGGGCAGCTTGCCAAACAATATGAAGTGTTTATTACAACAGCAGCTATGGAATTCCCGCCCTCGTTTGCGGCAAAATACGAGTGGCTGAAAGACAATTTATCTTTTTTGGGAGACATGAATTTTGTATTCTGTGGCGATAAAAGCATCATTCATGCAGATTATTTGATAGATGATAATGCCAGACACTTTGAACGCTTTGCCGGCAAAGGAATTTTATATACCGCTCCTCACAACGTTTATGATACGGCTCATACAAGAGTTGATCACTGGGAAGACATCCGGCGCTATTTTTTAACCTAAAGACTCCCTTGTTCTGAAATTGAGAATCAAAGTGACAGCAGGAAGAAAAGCAGAGAAAGGTTGTTGTACAATGAAAAAGAATGTAGAGTAAACCAATATGAAAAGCGATCGTAGGAGAGAGAAGTATGCAGAATAAACAGACAGGAGAAAGGCTGCGGCAGCGGGGGCAGCATCTATCAACAGCACAGCTTGCCCTGCTGTTTGCCGGAATCATCATGCTCGCAGTCAATCTCCGGCCGGCGTTAACAAGCGTCGGTCCGTTAATTCCGTT
This sequence comes from Marinococcus sp. LNHM4E3-1, assembly GCF_056034405.1. Classification (NCBI taxonomy): domain Bacteria; kingdom Bacillati; phylum Bacillota; class Bacilli; order Caryophanales; family Bacillaceae; genus Marinococcus; species Marinococcus sp. LNHM4E3-1. The sequence continues at coordinate 230,592 of NZ_JBQLID010000002.1, forward strand.
AATCCGGGAAGATATTTCGCTGACAAGAGGGACGGCTGGTTTGATTACAACTCTGTCACTGCTGACGTTTGCGGCAGTTTCGCCGGTGGCGCCAAAAATCGGAGCAAAAATCGGGCACCAGCGGGCTTTAATGGTTGGTGTTATCGTACTCATTGTGGGCATTGTTATGCGCTACGTCCCCGAAGCCTTGTTTTTGTTTGCCGGCAGTCTGCTTGTCGGAGCGGGCATTGCGATGCTCAATGTGCTCCTCCCGGGTGTCATTAAAGAGTCCTTTCCTCATAATGTCGGCGTGATGACCAGTATTTATACGACTACGATGGTATTAATGGCGGCAGTCGGTTCAGGAGTTTCGGTGCCGCTTGCGGCCAGCGCCGGCCTGGGATGGCAGTGGTCGCTCCTGTTCTGGGTCGTTCCCGCGGCAGCAGCAGTATTGTGCTGGGGATTTGTGCTGAAAAACAGGCAGCTGCAGATGCCGGGCCGCGTGAGAGCGGTGGAGCGAAGCAGGCCCGAAGGCTCAATTTGGAAGTCTCCGCTCGCCTGGCAGGTAACGTTATTTATGGGCCTGCAGTCCATCGGATTTTACGTGACTATCACCTGGCTGCCGGATATTTTAAATAATCTTGGAAACATGCCGCTTGCAGCTGCGGGCTGGCTTGTGGCACTTATGCAGGTCGCAAGTCTTCCGGCTACCTTTTTAACGCCAATTCTTGCCGGCAGGTTCCGTAATCAGCAGGGTATTATTTCCGTGATCGGTGTGGTGGCGGTGCTCGGCCTGGTGCTGCTTATGACAAACACAGCGCCGTTTATGCTTACGATTGCGGTACTGTTCATCGGCCTTGCACAGGGCGGAAGCATCAGCCTGGCGCTTGCTTTGCTGAGCATCCGTGCTTCCACTCCGCAGCGGGCAGCAGATTTATCGGGCATGGCCCAGTCGGTGGGTTATTTTATGGCTGCCCTTGGGCCGATTCTGGTAGGTGCTTCCTTTGATGCCTGGGAAACATGGATGCCTGCGCTGCTTATTTTAATGATTGTATCCGTTCTGCAGGTGGGAGCCGGTATGGGAGCCGGCCGTAACAAAGAAGTATAAACAGAGAAGGCTTTCCGAAATGGAAAGCCTTCTTTATGTATTGCAGATGTGTAAAATATACGTATGCGGGGTATCATTGTCCGTGAAACAAAAAGAAAGGGGGCAATATGATGGATACGATTTCTATTGTTGCTGTTGTTTCATTAGCAGCTGCCTTTATTTCTACGGCAATCGTGATCGTGGATGTCCGGAGAAATCCGCAGCCAATGATGGTTATGAATATTGTATGGCCGCTGACCGTGCTGTATTCGGGACCACTGGGACTGTTTTTCTATTATTATATCGGACGTAAAGGGCATGGTGATAAGCCGATGTGGCAGTCAACGGTCGCCTCCACCAGTCATTGCGGCGCCGGATGTGCACTTGGAGATATTATAGGTATACCCATCGTTGTGGCTTTAGGGTGGACGATTGCAGGAACCAGGCTGTTCGCTGACTATATCGTGGAATTTATACTGGCCTATACGTTCGGGATTTTCTTTCAGCTGGCGTCTATTCTGCCGATGAATGAACAGATGAGCAAAAGCCATGGCATCAAACAAGCCGCCAAAGCGGATACACTCTCGCTTGTTGCTTATCAGATCGGTATGTTTGGTTTTATGGCTTTAGTTCATTTTGTGTTCTTTGCCGCTCCGCCAAGCCCGGCCGGCCCAACATTCTGGTTTATGATGCAGATTGCGATGGTTATCGGATTTTTAACCAGCTATCCGGTGAACTGGTGGCTCGTCGACAAAGGCATCAAGCACGCGATGTAAACAGAAGCAGAAGGCTGTATGGTCTTCTGCTTTTTTTATGCAGATTTTGTCAGCTGAGACGGGGGATATGATAAGCTTAATTCATATAAATAATGCAGCGAAACATAAAAGGAGAGAGAGTCATGCCGGCACGGTTAGCGTATCTGCTAGTCCTGGCAGGGGCAGCATTGTGGGGCACAACGGGGCTGTTTGTGCAAAACTTATATACATATGGATTCACGCCATGGGAGGTCGTAGGCATCCGTCTGATTTTTTCAGCGGTTATTATTACCCTGTTTTTGAGTATTGTGGAGAGAAGCCTGCTTCGTATCCGTTGGCAGGATCTGCCGCTGTTTGTCGGCACTGGTATTATCAGTATTGCTTTTTTTAACTTTTTCTTCTTCTCCGTGATGGAGGTGTCCGGCATCTCTCTTGCGGTAGTGATGCTTTACACGGGGCCATTGTTTGTGGCCGTTATTGCCAGGTTTGTTTTTAAGGAAACGCTGACGACAGGGAAAATAGCGGCGCTTGTGATTATGATTACCGGGTGCATGTACGCGGTCGGACTGATCCCTCTTGGGTCGGACAGTGTCGCCGCAGCGGCCGTTTTGTTCGGTGTTGCTTCTGGTTTCTTTTACGCGCTCTACAGTATTTTTGGAAAGTTTTTAAGTGGCCGGTATCATCCGCTTACGATCACGACCTATTCCATGATCCTCGGCGGCCTGTTTTTACTGCCTGCGAGCCGCCTGTGGGAAAAGGCGGAGGCTTTTACAGAGCCGGGTGTATGGTGGAACGGCATTGGGCTTGCTGTGGCAGCTACAACGATAGCTTATGTAGCATATACAGCCGGTCTGGCCCATGTGGAATCATCAAGGGCTTCCATCCTTTCGATTATCGAGCCGGTGGTGGCGATCGTCATCGGTGTAGCTGTTTTTGGTGATTCCTTCACGCTCTGGCAGACCTTCGGCATTGTGCTCGTCTTTGTGGCAATTATTGCTACGGTTTACGGGGATACGCTGCTCGGCAAAATGCTGGGGAAAGCATCCTTAAACCGTCAGTCTTAAATAGAATCTAAATATACTACACGAGGAGGTATAGTGTATGAACATACGGGTAATGGAATGGTTTACGGGAAAGCCGGAAGACATATCAGCCGAAAAGGAAAAGCCAGTATTTTCGGCTATTAATAAAACAAAGCGATCCGAAGATTCCCTGTATTTATCGGAGACCGGCCTGGATGGAGATGAGCAGGCAGACAAAAAGAGCCACGGGGGGCCGGAGAAAGCAGTTTGTGTGTATCCGTGGGAGCATTACGCGTACTGGAGCAGAACGCTTGAGGACGCTCTTCCGCACGGAGGGTTTGGGGAAAACCTGACGGTTCAGAACGGTGTCGAGGAGGATGTGATGATCGGCGACGTTTTCCGCTGGGGAGAAGCAGTTGTGGAAATCAGCCAGCCGCGGGAGCCCTGCTATAAAATTGCGAAACGCCACGGCGTCAAAAAGCTGCCCCTCTATGTTCGTGACACCAGTTATTCCGGCTATTACATGCGGGTGCGCCAGGCAGGAACCGTAGAAAAAAATCAGCCGCTGCACCTCGAAACGAGAACCACGTCCTTAAGTGTTGCTAGCGTGAACCGGATCACCTACCATTCAGAAGATCCGGCCGAAGTTGAAGAAGCGCTGGAGTGTGCCGCTCTTTCAGAAGAATGGAAAAAGTCCCTGTATAAAAAGCTGGATAAACTGAAAAATAAGCACTGAGCCATAAAGGCAAGTGCTTATTTTGTCGCAGAAGGGACGTCGGCGCTGATTCGTTCAGCATGGGCATAAACGTTAAAGGTAGAGCCGCGGATAAACCCGACAGCCGTGATATTTAAATCATCTGCAAGGCGGATTGCAAGGTTTGTCGGAGCGGATTTGGATAAAATAATACCCATGCCCATTTTGGCTGCTTTAGTCAGCACCTCGGAGCTTAAGCGCCCGCTGAAAACAAGTACTTTGTCGCGTACCTGGATGCCATTCATCAGACAGTACCCGTATAGCTTATCGAGCGCGTTGTGCCGGCCAATGTCAGAGCGGTCAACGATAATGCCGTCTGTATCGCAAATGGCAGCATTATGGACTCCGCCGGTGTTCTTAAACACGACGCTGTTGTCCTGCATTTCCTTCATAAACCCGAGACACTGCTCAGGTGTGAGCGTGCGTTTGGTAACAGCTGTTTTCGCTGTCTGGACATCGCTTTGAAAATAAAACTGGCGGCTCTTGCCACAGCAGGAACCAATCACCCGCTTTGAGTAAAAAGAAGCCTCCTTTACCCGGTTGGAGTTTATGGAAACGTAGGCAAAGCCCAGGTCATCGTCAAGAGAAACCGATTCAATCTCCCGGTAAAATAAGATGACTCCTTCAGATGCGAGAAACCCGACGACGAGCTCCTCCACGTGGGTGGGGGTGCACACAAGTGTTGCGAACTCTTCATCGTTTACGACAATCGTCATCGGCTTTTCCAGTGCAACCTGATCTTCTGCTGTGTAAAGTCCCTCTTCCGGCGAATAGGAGACGATAGGCTGAAGGGCGGTGGAACGGTCCGGCATATTGGTACCCCTTTCAAAATCCGTGCCCGGCACGAGGTATAGTTTATAACATTATATTTTTATCGTACCACGTAATACGGTATATACAGAAAAAAATGCACAAAAAACCTGCATCTTCTAAAAGATGCAGGCCGAACGGATTGGAATTATCGCTTTTTGCCCCAGACTTTTAAATTTTTCAGTCCCGGAATGCTGTCATTATAAAAGACCGGATCAATGCCTTGTCTACGCTGATCCATGTAGTTTTTGAGGGCAGCGGCAGCTATATGACCGAGCAGCGCGATCGCTATAAGGTTGACGACTGCCATTAAGCCCATAAACAGGTCTGCCATCGCCCACACAAGCTCGAGGCCGCTGGCTGCTCCAAGAAGAACGAACAGCAGGAAGCAGACACGGAAAATTTGGACGTATCTGCGTTTTGGAGAGATGAATTCCACGTTTACTTCCCCGTAGTAATAGTTCCCGAGCAGGGAGCTGAAAGCAAAGAAGAAAATGGCAAGAGACACAAATGTCTGTGCCCAGTCCCCTAAGTGAAAGGCGAGTGCCTGCTGGGTCAGCTGGATGCCTTCAATATTTGCCCCGGCATCAGCGTACGTACCGGAAAGCAGAATGATGAACGCTGTCGCGCTGCATATAATAAGCGTATCCGTCAGAACACCAAGAGACTGAACGAGTCCCTGCTTGACCGGGTGGCTTACATACGTTGTTGCGGCCGCGTTCGGTGCACTACCCATACCGGCTTCGTTGGAGAAGAGCCCGCGCTGGATACCAAGCATGAGAGCACCGCCAATTGTGCCTCCGGCGACCTCACGAATTCCGAAGGCCTGACCGAAAATAAGACCGAATACCTGCGGTACGTCTGCGATGTTAATAATCATAATGATAACGGCTACAATTACATACAGCGAAGCAAAAATTGGAACAATAATTTCGGCTACGACAGCGATACGCCGGACCCCGCCGTAAATAATAACGCCAATTAAAAGCATAATGGCGATCCCGACATAAACTGTTGGAATATTATAAGCACCGTTGAACGCCTGGGCGATCGTGTTGGTTTGCACGCCATTGAAAATAAAACCAAAACAAAGGGTAATCAAAACAGCGAAAATAATACCGAGCCAGCGGGCGTTCAATGCCTGCTCCATATAATAGGCCGGGCCGCCGCGGAAGCCGTCTTTATCCTTTACTTTATACATCTGTGCAAGCGTACTTTCCACAAACCCGGTAGCAGCACCGATAATAGCGATAACCCACATCCAGAAGATTGCACCAGGACCGCCGGCACTGATGGCAAGGGCTACCCCGGCAAGGTTCCCGGTACCGACACGGGCAGCGGTACTGATCGCAAATGCCTGAAAAGCTGTAGTCCCCTTGCGTTCCCTAAAGCCTGAGCGATCAGTGCCCTCTTTAAATAAAAGTACAACCATCTCTTTGAGCAGCCTGAACTGCACAAAGCCGGTGCGGATGGTGAAATAAACGCCTAAAATAAGTAAGAGTGCGATTAGCAGGTAACTCCAGATCACGTCACTGAGAGACCCTACAAGGTTATAAAACCATGTATCAGCTGTTAACCAATTTCCCATATGTATCCTCCTTCAATTAAGGTTGCATCTATTATACATTTTTCAGAGGCGCTCGGACACTGTTTTCAAGGAATTCCTGTAAAGGAATACAAGAAAAAACATAAATTACTTATCAATGAATGCCACGCAGTTTTCCAAATGTGTTTTTAGGATGCGCAGGGATTTTTGTTTGATTTTAGAGACAGCCTGCTGGGACACGTTCATCGTCTGGGCTGTCTCCGCCGTTGTCGATCCTTCAACAAACAAAGCGTATAACACCGCTTGCTCCTTCTCAGGACGCTGTTGAATAATTTCATAAAGCTCCGGATTTTCAATATGTGCGGAAAGTTTGACGGAAAAGCTCCGGGCCTGATCTGCAAAAGAAACAGCAGGAAGGAGCGTCTGAGATGTTTCTTCCCCTGTATCAACAGCAAGTGGAAACCGGTCCCGTTGCTTTCTTTCCCGCTTGTCATAGTGAACCGCTGCCCAGTAAATTGTTTTTTGCATGAAGACCCGCTTTTTCACATCGAGAAAAAAGGTGCGGAAGGCCTCGTCGAGCTTGTCTGTATACCCGTGTTCCCAGAAGTATTGATGTTCGGAGATGTCTAAAAATTGCTGAATGAGCTTTTGCTGATGAAAGGTCGCGGTCAATATGAATTCCTCCTTGTATGTTATATGTATAAAAGGCATCTTCTGTTAAAAATGACAACCTTTATACGAACATAAGTTCGCTTTATAATGATGAGTAAAAATCTTACATAAGGGAATGATGTTGAAGAGTGGAAAATTGAACCTGGAGGAATGAAAATGGGAAACAAAGTATTTATCAGTCCGAGTAAATATGTGCAGGGAGTCGACGTTGTGGATGAGGTAGGCGCCTATGTTAAAGAAATGGGCAGTAAAGCAATTGTGATTGCAGACGAATTTGTATGGGACCTGGCCGGCAACAGAGTAGTCGACAGCCTTAAGCAGCAGAGTATAGAAGCCGTAAACATTACCTTTAACGGGGAAGCCTCCACCGGGGAAATTAACCGGATTACCGAAGAAGCCCAATCGGCTGGAGCAGAAATGATTGTGGCTGTAGGAGGCGGCAAGACGCTCGATACAGCAAAAGGGGTCCGCGACCAGATTCCTGATGCCTACTGCGTCATCGTTCCGACGACGGCTTCCACAGACGCCCCGACGAGCGCCCTTTCCGTTATCTATTCGGACGAGGGTGTGTTCGAATCGTACCGCTTTTACTCGAAAAATCCAGATTTAATCGTCATGGATTCCAAAATCATCGCCGGCGCCCCGCCCCGTTTTCTCGCGTCCGGGATAGCAGATGCGATGGCTACATGGGTGGAAGCGCGCATGGCTATTCAGGCGAACGCCAACGCAATGTCCGGCGGACTTTCTACGATTGCCGGCGCAGCAATTGCGGAAAAATGTGAAGAAACGCTGTTTCAGTATGGACTCCTCGCCTATGAATCCAACAAAAGACAGATTGTCACCCACGCCCTTGAGCAGATTGTGGAAGCAAATACGCTTTTGAGCGGTCTTGGATTTGAAAGCGGCGGCCTTGCACTTGCTCATGCTATTCATAACGGATTTACCGTTCTCGACGGGGACGTGCATCACATGACGCACGGGGAAAAAGTAGCCTTTGGCACCTTGAGCCAGCTGACACTTGAGAACCGCTCGAAAGAGGAATTCGAAAAGTACGTGGATCTGTATTACCGCCTGGAGCTGCCGATCACTCTGGATGATCTTCATCTTGGAGACGCGTCGGAGGAAGAATTGATGAAGGTGGCGGAAGCGGCCTTAACTGAAGGAGAAAGCAGTCATAATATGCCGTTTGCGCTGACTCCTTATGACGTGGTAAGCGCCATGCAGGCAGCTGATCAGTACTCGAAAGCGTATAAAAAAGAACACGGCCTGAAATAAATTTATCTGCACGTTCATGAAGCCGCTGGGTTATACGACCGGCGGCTTTTTGTGTTATCTTTTCGAAGAAAGACAGGTTTACGCTCCACGTGAAATCTCGGCCGGAGGGTGATATAGTATCGAAGGAGAGGAGGCCGGTGCATGAAGATCCTGCGTGTACTGAACAATAATGCGGTAGTCGTCCATCACGGAGACCGTGAGAAGATCGTTTTTGGTGCGGGAATTGGGTTTCAAAAAGGTAAAAACGATCCCGTTAACCAGAAGAAAATAGAAAAGATATTCAGCATGGAAGAAGAAACGCCAAAATTTGAGCAGCTTTTGAAGACTCTTCCGATTGAAGTTATTGAAGTCGGGGAAGAAATTATCAGCTACGCGGAGGGCGAAATGCATCTGCCCCTCAGCGATCACATTCATATTTCGATCATTGATCACCTGGCGTTTGCGCTCGAACGTATTAAGCAGGGGTTTAAAATAGAAAATAAGCTGCTTCATGAAATTAAGGCGCTTTACCAGGAGGAGTACAGCATCGGCGTTTGGGCCATTCAGAAGATCAAAAAAGATCTGGGCGTCGAGCTGCCGGAGGACGAGGCAGGCCATATTGCACTGCATCTGCATACGGCGAAGCTGCAGACCGGATCAATGGAGGAGACGATGCACAGAACCTCATTGATCCAGGAGCTGATTCAAATTGTGGAAGACCGTGCCGGGCTCGAGCTTGCGGACCGCGGTATGTCATATCACCGGCTCGTCGTTCATTTAAATTTCGCCCTTTCGAGAGCAGAGGACGGAAAAGTGTTTGATGACATGGACCCCGAGATGCTCGAGCTGATTCAGACGAAATATGAGAAGGCCTATACTGTCGCGTACGAGCTGGCCGATTACGTTAAACAGGAGGCAGGTCTTCCATTTCCCCTGCCGGAAATCGGCTATATTGCGCTTCATATTCAACGCATTTTATCGAATCAGTCGATTTCATAAATTTGAAAAGAAAGCGTTGACATAAATCTTTTCATTTTGTATACTTTTCGTACATTACACATATCGGGAGTTGTTACTGCTTCGAGCAGGCAAGACCCAAAATGAGGACAGGAAACGTGTATCCTAGGCACACGTTTACCCTTCTCGTTTTGGGTCTTTTTTATGTTTAAAAACAGCTTCCGTTACTTTAGGGGAGGGAATGTCCGAATGGATCATAAACAAATAGCAAAAGAACTTGTACCGCTCCTTGGCGGAAAAGATAATGTTATAAGCGCCAGCCACTGCGCTACAAGGCTCCGGCTGGTCATCGACGATGAAAGCAAAATCGATAAGCAGGAAATTGAAGACCTGGAAGGCGTAAAGGGAGCTTTTTCAAGCTCCGGACAGTTTCAGATTATTTTTGGCACAGGCACGGTTAATAAGGTGTTTCAGCCATTTGCAGAGGAAATTGGTCTCGATGACGAATCCGCAGAGCATAAACAAAAACAAATGGATCATAATGAAGCTGTAAAAAAGAAAATGAATCCGGTATCACGATTTGCGAAGGTGCTTTCCAATATTTTCGTGCCGATTATTCCGGCTATTGTAGCCGCCGGTATGCTGATGGGTCTTTTGAATTTGATGAACCGCTTCGGCTGGGCGGACGGCGACAGCTCGTTATACATTCTGCTTGATATGTTCTCCTCGGCCGCCTTTATTATTCTCCCGATTTTAATTGGCTACAGTGCGGCACGTGAATTCGGCGGTAATACGTACTTAGGGGCTGTTGTCGGCGGGATTATGACCCACCCGACGCTTTTGAACCCGTGGGGGCTGCAGGAAGGCGGCGTTGAACCGGAAATGCTCAATTTCGCCGGCATGAATATCGAACTGCTCGGCTATCAGGGTACGGTTATTCCGGTGCTGCTGACTGTGTATGTCATGTGCTGGCTCGAAAAGCTGTTCCGTAAATTTGTACCTAATATGGTGGATTTGCTCGTAACTCCATTTTTAACGATCATGACGACAGGATTTGTAGCACTAATGGTCGTCGGCCCGCTAGGCCGTCTGCTCGGAGAAGGCGTAACTACGTCGTTGTCATTTTTGTATGATTCGGGTGCCGGTTTTGCCGGACTCGTGTTTGGCGGCCTGTATTCGTTGATTGTTTTAACCGGTGTGCACCACAGCTTTCACGCGATCGAGGCAGAAATTCTCGGCCAGATCGGCTTCAACTACCTGCTCCCTATATGGGCGATGGCTAACGTAGCTCAGGGCGGAGCCGGGCTTGCCGTATGGGTGAAAACGAAGAGCAAAAAAATGAAAGAAATCGCTGGTCCGTCAGCATTCGCTGCCTTTCTTGGCATCACGGAGCCAGTCATTTTCGGGGTAAACCTCCGCTACCGCCGGCCATTTATCGGGGCTGCAATTGGCGGCGCTCTTGGCGGTGCGTACGTGACAATTACAAATGTCACAGCAAATGGCATTGGGGTGACCGGCCTGCCGATGTTTGCGATTGCAAACGATCCGGTTAACTACGCAATCGGTTTACTGGTCGCTGTTGGCGGCGCATTTACTGCGGCATGGCTGCTCGGCTGGCAGGAAGAAGAACAGCAGCCGAAGAAAGAAAAAACAAACACAGAAAAAGACAGTGAGGAAAAAGCTGTATAAGGAGGAAGCAATGAAAGAGGAGCAGGCGCTTCGAAAGGAAGCAGAACAAATAGTACAAACAGTTGAAGCGGCAGGCCCCTTTCGACAGCAGTTTCACCTGATGCCTCCAGCAGGATTAATGAATGATCCGAACGGTCTTGTGCAGTGGCAGGGAGTGTACCATGTGTTTTACCAGTGGATGCCGTTTCAAACTGGTCACGGCAGCAAATGGTGGGGGCATGCGGCGACGCGGGACTGGGTCCATTGGGAGCTTCTGCCCCCGGCACTTGCACCAGTGCACGATTTTGAGAAAAACGGCTGCTATTCCGGCAGTGCGGTAGCGCATGAGGGCCTTCTATACTTGTTTTATACAGGAAATGTCAAAGACGAACACGGGAACCGGACGAGTTATCAGTGTGTTGCAGTCTCAAGTGACGGAGTGGAGTTTGAAAAGCACGGCCCGGTGATTTATCAGCCGGAAGGGTACACTGCTCACGTCCGTGATCCAAAAGTATGGTTTGAGGCGGATTTTTGGTGGCTCGTGGTCGGTGCCCAGCGCCACGATCTGGAAGGACAGATACTGCTGTACCGTTCGGCGGACCTGTGGGAGTGGGAATATTTAGGACCACTTGCCGGAAAAGGAGTTACGTTGGATGCCTCCTTTGGCTACATGTGGGAATGCCCGGACTTTTTTGAACTGGACGACTCGCGGGTACTGCTCATCTCTCCGCAGGGGCTTGAAGCAGAAGCGTATCAGTTTCAGAACCAGTATCAGACCGGTATTTTTGCCGGCGAATTCTCCCCGGAATCGGGCACGTTTTCCCATGGCGGGTTTCGTGAAATTGACCTCGGTTTTGAATTTTACGCCCCGCAGACGTTTCTGGATGAACGGGGCCGGCGTCTGATGATTGGCTGGATGGGAGTGCCGGACCAGCAGGAACAGGCGCAGCCGACGATTGCTAACGGCTGGGTTCACTGTCTGACGGTCCCCCGGGAGCTGACAATGAAAAACGGGCACCTGTACCAGCAGCCAATTAAAGAGTACCGGCAGCTGCGGGAAGAGCACGCATCCGCGGTCGTTGCTGTGAATAATGAGGCGGTAGTTTGGCAGTCATGGAATGCCGCAGTGGCAGAGGTTTACCTGGATGTGGAGGAGGAGAAAAGCTGGACTGTCTCCTGGCGCCGTTATTTTCATATTTCCTATGATGCCCGGGAGCAGACAATTACCTTTGAACGGCCGGACCTGGAGACGGGCGCCCCGGTCCGTCGTATGGGCCGGGTAAACAGTGTGCGTTCGATTCGCTGCCTGTTTGACCGTTCCTCTGCAGAAGTGTTTGTGAACGACGGGGAATATGTCTCGACCTCCCGCCTGTTCCCGGAGCAGGAAGAAGGGGAGCTCCAATTTTCAGCTGAAACACCTGCAGTCTTTCATGTCGATGCATGGGAGCTTCAGTCTCTGCAATGGGAATGATGAAACGTCCTGTGTTTGTAAGACGGAAAAAAGTGGAACAATAAGCGTAGAGAAACTTTGGAGACAGAAAGGAAGATTTTCATGCGCATATTGTTAGTCGGGGCTTCAGGTACGATCGGAAGTGCCGTATACGAACGCTTAAAAGACGAACACGACATTCTTTGTGCCGGGCGAAATGGCCGGGACGTGCAGGTGGATATTACGGACGAAGACAGCATCCGACAGATGTATGAGTCCACCGGCCGCGTGGATGCAGTCATTACGGCCTCAGGAAGCGCCGGCTTTGCCCCGCTCACTGAGCTGACTCCAGAAAAGAACCAGACAGCAATCAACAGTAAAATGAAGGGCCAGATCAACCTGGTGCTGCTCGGTATTCCATACGTGAACGACGGCGGCAGCTTCACGCTCACATCCGGCGTCATGATGGACGATCCGATTCCTCAGGGAACGTCCGCTGCGATGGCGAATGGTGCCGTAAAAGGCTTCGTCACATCTGCGGCTATTGAACTGCCGAGAGGCATCCGGATTAACAATATCAGTCCGAACCTGTTGAGCGAATCGGCAGAAAAGCTTGGCGGCTTTTTCCGCGGCTTTGATCCCGTGCCGGGAGATAAAGTTTCCCTTGCATATCAGAAAAGCGTTGAAGGCCAGCAGACCGGCCAGACGTACGAAGTCTACTAATAAAAAGCTCCGGAGCACAGACATTCATCTGTACTCCGGAGCTTTTTCAGGTGCGAAGCGCGTGGGCGGCGAGTGTGTTCAGGTAGTCCTTCATTGTCTGTTCGAGGCTTCGGTTATACAGAATCGCGGCCGGATGATAGATCGGAAAAATATTGTAATTTTTCTTCGTCCAAATGTACGAGTTGGCCTCTTCATCCCATTGCTGTACTGGAGACGTCTGAATTCTGCCGGTCACATCACCGAGTCTGGGGCTTTTTCCGAGCAGCCGCTGGTAGGCGATTTTGCCCATCGGCACAAGCCACTCGGGCTGTACCTGGGATATTTCATAATCCAGTACAGGCGCATGGGCCTGTATTTCTTTCTGGTTCGGGGTCCGGTTGTATTTCCGGCGCACCCCGGCCTTCGTTTGTCCCCATTTAAACGGACGGCTTCGCACGGCGCTTGTAACATAAATATCGTCCCGTTTAATGTTCAAGTCGTCGAGATACGAGTCGAAAATAACTCCTGCTCTTCCGCTGAAGGGGATGCCATTATGAATTTCGGTTTCGCCTGGAGCTTCCCCGACAAACATAATTGTGGCGTCTTTCGGACCGGCGCCCGGCAGAAATCCTTCACAGTCAAATGGTTCAATGCGTTCGTTGGCGAGCTGTACTAAAGAAGAAGGCAGCTGCATAGTTATCATCCTTTTTATGGTTTCTTTTGCCGCTAATAGGTTTGTACCCGAATTGGCGAGGAATAATGAGCGTAAGACCAATTTTGATGAGGGAGGCAGTAAAATGAAATCATCCGATCAATATTTTTTCCCTACGTACGAAGAAGCAAGAAGGGCTTTCCGGAAAAGAAGCGCAGACGTGGCAGCAGTATGGCCGGAGGCCTCGCTGACCCAGTACGCTGTCGGAGAGCCGGAAAACAATAACACGACCGATATTATTGCAGCGGACGCCAGATACCATTCCAGTACGCTGATTGTCGTCACCACCGGCGTGCACGGGATAGAAGGATACGCAGGGTCGGCGCTTCTGCAGCTGTTTATCGACGAGTGTTTGACCCAGCTGAATCCGAATACGACCGGCATACGTCTTGTGCATGCCGTGAACCCGTGGGGGATGAAAAACCGGCGGCGGGTGAGTGAAAACAACGTGGATCTGAACCGTAATTTTATGAAGGATTGGAACAATGTGCCTGCTTCACTGAACAAGCGATTTGAAAAAGAAAAGAAACATTTTGTGCCGGAAGGGCCGGTGAAAAGCTGGAAAAAACAGCGATGGAATCTATTAAGCTCTCTCGGGGCAAAGGTGTTTAAGCGAGGCGTATCCGGACTGGAAAAAGCAGCAACGATGGGACAGTACCAGTATCCAACCGGTATTTTTTACGGCGGAGCAGCTTATGAAGAGCCGGTGGAAAAGCTCCTGTCGCGTATGGATGAGTGGGTAAAGGAATACGAAACGGTCGTCCATATTGACATTCATACCGGGCTGGGGCCTTCCGAACAGCTGTGGCTGCAGGTGCCGCATTCAGACCCGCGCAAGGAAAAGCAGCTCCAGAAGCAGTTTGGGCATCCTGAGGTAAACTATGTGCAAAAAACGGATGTGCGGGAAATCAAAGGCGAGGATGCAGAATACGTGAAGGATGTCTACAGCCGAAGACATCCGGATAAGTATATTTTCTCCTGCCTGCTGGAGTTCGGCACAATCGGCAACCGGCTGCCGGATCAGATGAGAGCGCTCGATATTGTCGTGCACGAAAACCAGTACTACTGGTACGGGGCAAAAAAAGAAGCAGATGCCCGTGAACTGCAGAAGGAATTTCATCAGCTCTTCGACCCGCCCGAGGAAAGCTGGAGACAGGCAGTGCTGAAAAAGGGCAAAGCCGGTTTTAATCTCGTGCTTGAAAAAGAAGCGGGGGTGCAGCTTGTTAAAAAATAGCCGCCAGCTGCGACGAAAATCTAAAGTCCCGGTTGTTATTTAGGAAATAAGTATTGACCCCGTCTCCCGCCTGTGATAAAAATAGATATATAGAAAACGTTTACAAAAGAATATTCCCTTAAATTAGGATTGTTACTGATGAAGCAGGCAAAACCTAAACTCCGCGCCGTTCTGGTAGAATGGTGTGTGTGAGTTTAGGTTTTTTTATTGGACTATTCAGGCAAAGGGCGAGGAGATATGCAGATAAAAAAAGTCTTCAATAACAATGTAGTTCTGACGGAAAACCGCCACGGAAAAGAAATGGTAGTGATGGGGAAAGGTTTGGCGTTTCAGCGCAAAGCCGGGGAAACGGTCGATCAGGAGCAGGTGGAGAAAACGTTTGTGCTTGAAAATGAAAACGTCTCCGACCAGCTGGCTGAGCTTCTGGCAGATGTGCCCGAAACCTACCTGTCGATTGCAGAACAGATTATTTCCCTGGCTAAAGAGGATCTTGGTGTAAAGCTTGATGATTACTTATACGTGGCACTGACGGATCATTTAAGCTTTGCGATCCGCCGCTATGAACAGGGAATGTCGCTGCAGAATACACTCGCCTGGGAAATCAGGAAGTATTACCGTAAAGAATTTGCTGTCGCTTTAAAAGCACTGAACATTATTGAAGCAGAAACCGGCCACCGGCTTGATGAGCACGAAGCAGCTTCGATTACGCTGCATCTCGTGAACAGCCAAATGTCCGGTGAAGGCCTCGAAGAAGTTGTAGAAACTGTAGGCATCGTTAACGATATGCTGAGTATCGTGAAATACCACTTTCAAATGGAGCTTGATGAAGATACGCTGAATTATGAACGCTTTTTAACGCATCTGCGCTTTTTTGCCTGGCGTCTCGTCCGAAAGGAGCGGCTGCAGTATGATGCCGATGATGATTTTTTATATCAGCAGGTGAAAAAGCAGTACAAAGAAGCCTTTCTGTGCAGTGAAAAAATTAAAAAATACGTCGAAAACAAATATGATTGGAGCGTATCCAACGACGAACTGATTTATTTAACGGTTCACATTCACCGGGTCGCATCCCGGCATCAACTGAATAAAAACCACTCAGAGTAGGGTTGTTACTGATGAAGCAGGCAAAACCTAAGCTGAGCAGAGTGTGGAAGGGGATTTTTCCTTTCTGTCATCTGTTCAGTTTAGGTTTTTTCTTTGCCTAAAATACTAATAAAAAGGGGTGTAGACATGAAAAAAGATTATCAGGAGCTTGGCAGAAGTGTCGTCGCCGGCGTCGGCGGCGAAGAAAACGTACAGTCGCTCGTTCACTGTGCCACACGACTTCGATTCCGGTTGAAAGACAGAGGCCAGGCAGACAAGGAGCAGGTGGAGGCGCTTGAAGGAGTTATTCAGGTCGTGGAAAGCGGCGGTCAGTTTCAGGTCGTTATCGGTAATGAAGTATCCGACGTCTACAAAGCGATCGCGAAGGACACAAAGCTTGGCGACGATGATGCCAATGCAGGAGCTTCGGAGGACAAGGGAAATGAGGGTAATTTATTTAACCGGGCGATTGATATTATTTCCGCTATTTTCACTCCAATATTGGGAGCGCTTGCAGGAGCCGGTATTCTAAAAGGGCTGGTAGCGGTGCTGCTGGCCACGGGCGTATTAACGGAGACAAGCGGGACGTACCAGGTACTGAACGCTGCTTCGGACAGCTTGTTCTACTTCCTTCCGGTGCTTTTAGCCATCACGTCTGCCCGTAAATTCGGGGCAGATCCATACGTAGCAGTGCTGATCGCCGGAGCTCTTCTGTATCCGGATTTAATCGCATTTGGGGAAGAACAGGGTGGCAGCTTTGGATTTCTCGGGATTCCGGTGCTGATGGGTAACTACGCATCGTCGGTTATTCCCATTATTTTAGCTGTTTATGTGATGTCGAAGCTGCAGGCGGTACTGAACGGCTGGCTGCATTCAAGCATCCGGATGTTTTTCACGCCGCTTCTTATTCTAGTTATTATGGTTCCGTTAACATTGATTGTTTTCGGTCCGGTTGGTACGGTAATCAGCGGCTGGCTTGCTGATGGCTATACGTCGATTTATGACGCAAGTCCAATGATTGCCGGGGCGTTTATGGGTGTGTTCTGGCAGGTGTTTGTTATTTTTGGTCTGCACTGGGGATTCGTACCAATTGGAATCAACAACTTAAGCGTGTACGGGGAGGATACGTTTTCCGCTCTGCTTGCGCCGGCTGTGTTTGCACAGGCCGGAGCAGCGTTGGGTGTTTATTTAAAATCACGCCAGCGGAAAGTAAAAGCGATCGCCGGTCCGGCTGCAATTTCCGGATTGTTCGGTATTACCGAGCCTGCAATTTACGGGGTGACGCTTCGCTATAAACGTCCGTTTATTTTAGGCGCAGCTGCCGGTGGTGTCGGCGGTGCGATTGCAGGTATTGCTAATGCCTCTGCGCTTGCGGTAGCACTGCCAAGTCTGGCTGCCCTGCCGGTATACTTCGGGGAAGGATTTGGGCTGTTTGTGGTATCGATTATCGTCGCGTTTTCCCTCGGGGCTCTCCTCACTTACCTGTTTGGCTATAAGGATGAGCTTGAAGAGAAAGCACCGGACCAACCGGAAGAAACGACTACTGACGCCCAGACTGCGAAGGAGGTAGCGGCAACGTCAACCATATCGAAGGAAAACCAGGCAGTTGCGAGCCCGCTTAAGGGCGCTGTGATTCCGCTTGAAGAAGTAAATGATGCTGCGTTTTCCTCTGGAGCCATGGGGAAAGGCATCGCTGTGATTCCGATAGAAGGAAAGCTTTATGCTCCGGCAGACGGCGAAATGTCCACCGTCTTCCCGAGTAAGCACGCCTTCGGCCTTAAAATGAATTCAGGGGCGGAGCTGCTTATGCATATCGGGCTCGATACGGTACAATTGGATGGGCAATATTTCCAGGCGAACGTGCAGCAGGGTGATACGGTCACTAAGGGACAGCTGCTTGCAGAATTTGATATTAAAGCCATACGTGAAGCAGGCTATGATTTATCCACGCCGATTATTGTTACCAACACAAACGATTATTTAGATGTGATTGGAGACAATGACGGCAACGTTGAACCAGGCGATACAATGCTTTCAATTATTCAGTAAATAGAGAAGGAGTGGACACTATGACATTTAAACCATCATTTCCAGAAGGATTCCTATGGGGCGGAGCTATCTCCGCCAACCAGGCTGAAGGAGCCTATAATAGAGACGGGAAGGGGCTCTCCACCGCAGACATTATCGAACTGATTGAACCTGAAGACCGGACGTCCATGAAGCTGCCATATCCGAGCCGGGAGGAGATTGAACATGTGCTGAAAACCGAAGAAGACCGGGTCTTTCCGAAGCGGTTCGGCATCGATTTTTATGATACGTACAAGGAAGATATTGCCCTTTTAAAGGAACTCGGGTTTAAAACGTTCCGCATTTCGATCGGTTGGGCGCGCATTTTTCCGACCGGTACTGAAACAGAGCCGAACGAAGAGGGACTGGCGTTTTATGATAATGTGTTTGATGAAATGCACAAGCACGGCATAGAGCCGCTTGTTACCCTCTCCCACTATGAAATTCCACTGCATTTGGCGACCGAATACGGCGGCTTTTACGGAAGAGAAACAGTGGATCATTTTGCCCGCTACGCCGAAACCGTGTTTGAGCGCTACAAAGGAAAGGTGAAATACTGGATCACCTTTAACGAAATTAATTCATTGATGATGGCCCCGTACGTCGGCGGCGGGCTGATTCCGGACGTAGTCCCGGAAGGCCGGAAGCTTGAAGCGATCTACCAGACAGCTCACCATCAGCTTGTGGCGAACGCAAAGGCCATTGAAGCGTGCCGGAGAATCAGTCCGGATGCACGTATCGGCTGCATGGTAATCGGCATGATCAACTATCCGAACAGTCCGCACCCGGAGGACGTGCTCGCCGCCCACCAGGACATGCGCAATACGCTTTTCTTCACTGACGTCTTTACGAAGGGCGGCTATCCGGGCTATATGACACGGGTGTTTGCAGAAAACGACATCCAGCTGAAGACGGAGCCCGGAGATGAAGAGCTGCTGCGGGAAAACACGATCGATTTTCTGCCGTTCAGCTATTACATGTCAGCGGTATCCGCGCGTGAAGAAACGACGGGAGAAAAGGCAGGGGGCAACCTGCTGACCAAGCTGAAGAACCCGTATCTTGAAGCGTCGGACTGGGGCTGGCAGATTGACCCGGTCGGCCTTCGGACGCTGCTGAACCAGCTGTATGAGCGCTACGACACACCGATGTTTATCGTGGAAAACGGCCTGGGGGCCTACGACAAGATGGAAGAGGATGGATCGGTGCATGATCCGTACCGCATCGATTACCTAAAAAGCCACATCGAACAGATGAAAGAAGCGATTGGAGACGGGGTGGAGCTGATCGGCTACACCACCTGGGGGCCGATTGACCTTGTGAGCTTTTCCACGTCCGAAATGTCCAAGCGCTACGGCTTTGTTTACGTGGACCGGGACGATTACGGAAAGGGCTCCAACAAGCGCAGCAAAAAAGACAGCTTCTACTGGTACCAAAATGTGATTCAGACGAACGGGGAAGAGCTGTAAGAAAAATCATGCATTATTAATTTGGCTGAAGCCGGGGCGGGTGCTCCGGCTTCAGCTTTTGTCGCTGGCATTGGCATTTTCGTTTAAGTATGGGAGAGTAATGAAAAGCAGCTTGATTTTTTCATTAAAGCATTCGAAAAGGCGGGATCGGAATGAATCAATATATTTGCAGTGAGTGTGAACAGATTCACCCGATCACCCTCACTATCTGGAAATGCCCGGTATGCGGAGGAGTGCTGGATCTCTTAAGAGAAACACCTTCCGTAAATCCGGAGGTGTGGGAAAGCTATCCATTATCCATCTGGAGGTACGCAGAAACGATGCCGTTTTCGAAGGAAACTCGGCCATGGGAAGCCGTGTCTATGGGAGAAGGCCAGACCCCGCTGCTTCCTTTATCACCCGGAGATTCTGAGGTATACGTTAAAGTGGACTACATGATGCCAACGTTGTCGTTTAAAGACCGTGGCGCGGTGGCGTTGATAACAAAAGCAAAAGAGCTGGGCGCGGAGAAAGTAATCGCGGACAGCAGCGGGAACGCCGGCACCGCCATGGCTGCCTATGCCGCCCGGGCAGGTATTGCCTGTGACGTATACGTAAGTGCTGGGACGTCGCCGAAAAAGATCGATCAAATCAGTGCACACGGAGCCCGTATTCGAAAAATCCAGGGGACTCGGGAAGAGGTGGCCGCAGCCGCCCAGCAGGCAGTCGAACAGGAGCAGGTATTTTATGCGAGCCATGTATATAACCCGTATTTTTTTGAAGGCACCAAATCATATGCGTATGAAATATATGAACAGCTCGGACGTGCGCCTGAAACCGTGATTGTTCCCGTAGGTAACGGGACACTGCTTTTAGGAACTTACTACGGTTTTCACGAGCTGCTGACAAATAATCTGATTGATCAGATGCCTAAAATCGTGGCAGTGCAGGCTGACAACTGCGCCCCGCTCGTCCAGGCTTATGAAAAGGGAGCTGAAATAGCGGAGGCGACTGCTGCGAAATCCACACTCGCGGAAGGGATTGCCATCGCAGCGCCGGCGCGCTCGGCACAAATTCTGCAGGCTGTTCGTCAAACAAACGGTACGTTTATCCGGATTCCGGAAGAAAAAATATTAAGCGCAAGGAAAGCTCTGTCCAGCAAAGGGTTTTATGTAGAAGTTACCTCGGCCATTAACTATGCGGGATATCTTCAGTACCAGAGAGAAGAAAACGAAACGGTAATTATCCCCCTCTGCGGAGCAGGGATTAAATCCTCGTAGCAGAATGTATTGGAAATGTTTCTGGAATAAAGCTTTTGATCGGATAGATATTAATATAATAGCAGCTGAAAAAGATTGAATTACAGAAAAAAGGCTTCCGGAAAATCAAAATCGGAGGTCTTTTAATGTTTTTATTTCTTTAATTTATTTCCAGATGGGCAAATAATTCAGATACGGGCGTTTGCCGCAAACTTGTTTAACATCTTATATTCCACCATACCTTCTTTTTCGCTGCCGGTATTCTTCCAGTGCATTTAAAAATTCTTTTTCAGAAAAATCGGGCCATAATACGTCTGTAAACCAGAATTCTGTATAAGCAAGCTGCCATAGCAGAAAATTGCTAAGGCGCTTTTCCCCGCCTGTGCGAATTAGTAAGTCAGGATCATTCATACCACCCGTGTGCAGATATTCTGAAAATTTCTGTTCATTCACTTCATTCAATGCCAATGTATCATTGTGTATATCCTCAAACATTTTTTTCATACCATTTAAAATTTCCTGTCTGCTTCCATAATTAAGGGCAATATTCAGTTGAAGGCCATCATTATCCCGAGTACGGTCAATTGCATACTGGACAGGTTCACGTGTATAGGCGGGAAGGTCTCCCATATCTCCAATCACGTTAATTCGTATATTATTAGACATAATTTCCGGGAGGTACATTTGCAGAAATTCTTTAGGCAATCTTAGGATTAAATCAATTTCAGTCTTAGGGCGTTTCCAGTTTTCCGTAGAAAATGTGTAAAGTGTCAGGGCTTTTACCTTCTGTTTAACTGCTGCCTTGAGAATTTTAACAATAGTAGATATCCCTTCTTTATGCCCGGCTGCTCTGGCCATACCTAATTTTTGGGCCCAACGTCCGTTTCCATCCATGATTATAGCAATATGCTCTGGAGTATTGTTTTCCGGATGAGGAATGAATCCTTCCCTTTGTTTGTTAGTAGCCATAGGTGTTTTCACAGACACTTATCTCCTTTCCTGATAGAAACTTCTCTTTTAATTTGTTTTAAAGTGGCGACAATTAAAAAACTAACGATTACCAATAAAAGCCACGAACTTACCTTTCCTATGTGCACAAGACTCCACGCTTCCGTTTGGTTTGGGTACTCCCAAGCCCCAAAGAAAGTGGCAATATTTTCAGCTATCCAGATAAAAAAGCCAATAAGGGCAAAAGATAATGTAAGTGGCATGCAGTAACGAGTGCCGTTCACCTCGTACGTGACCCATGACTTCCAAAAGATAATTACCACCAGGACAGATAACCACCAGCGGAGGTCAATCCAATAATGATGAGTAAAAAAATTTAAATATATCGCAGCAGCTAGAGAGACGACCACTAAGAAAGGTGGCCAATTAACCAAATCCACTTTCATTCTCTTCCATGCCTGACAAAGATAACTGGCTACACTTGCGTACATGAACCCACTATATAAAGGGACCCCAAATATTTTGAAATATCCTTCTTCGGGGTAAGACCATGACCCCATATGTGTTTTGAAAATTTCCAGCATAAGCCCAATAAGGTGAAACACAATGATTACCTTGAGTTCATCCTTTGTTTCAAGTCCGGAATGCACCATCCACCATTGCATCAAAAGGCAAATGACGAGCAGCCAGTCATATCGTGATAGGAAGGGGAGCGAAAGAATTTCAGTGACAGCCAAAGAGGCAAAAATAACAGCGGGAAACAAGCATGATAACGCCTGTACCCATCCAAACCGAACAAGCTGTGCCAGTGTTCTCATGCTTTGTCTCTCCAAAGTTTTCAGATTAGTTAAGGGTGTATTTTCTTTAAGGTGCTGTATCTCTATGATAATGATACTTAAATATCCTTAGCGGTTTTGTACTCTAAAATGTCTCCGGGCTGACATTCTAAAGCTCTACAGATAGCTTCTAAAGTAGAAAAGCGGATTGCTTTGGCCTTGTCATTTTTTAATATGGAGAGGTTGGCCATAGTGATGCCCACTCTCTCTGATAGTTCTGTCATGCTCATCTTTCGTTTAGCCAGCATCATATCAATATTGACTGTAATTGCCATTGTCATCACCTCAGACTGTTAAATCGTTTTCTGATTTTATGTTAATGGCTTCTTGTAAAATCCTCCGAAGAACAGCGGCAAAGACTGCAACCACCATGGAAGCACCAATAATGACCACCCCTATTAATATGAGTCCAGGGGCATCGTCCCACTGCGCTACAATATAGACTAACGGCAGAGCTGACACATACAAACCGCTTATCGTAATAGCGCAGTTTCTAATTTTCTTTAGAGCTCTTACAGAAATATGAGAAAAGGAGTCGTTCTTTTCGATATAACCTAAAAGTTTTAAGGCTTGATACAATGCAAAGTAAAATGGCACTGCTGAAGCATACATAATGATTAAAAGGCCAAATATCACATAAGCGAGCACCTCTCCTTGTTTTGCCGGTCCGATGGCTGTATCCGCTATTTGTGGCAATAAAAATATACACAAAGCAAGAACCGGAATACCAATGACGATAACTGCTGCCCTTAAAAAGAGTGTTGAAGATCGTTTCATGATTAAACACCTCATCTGATTGTTGTGATTTTATTCTAACTCTATGTTTATCGATTATCAATAAATATTTATTGATAATAGAAATGAATTACTATAATTAGTTTAATTTTCTCTAGCCAAATTTTCTTGGTTTCGATGCTTTTTTTGACAAAAAACGCCCCGGCATGAACGTTTTAACGTCATACCGGGGCGTTTTTGCTTATTTTTTAGCTAATTTTTATGACAAACCGATGTAAATATATTAGCTGTCGTTTCTCGGAAGCGGATAAAACCCATTGTAGAGCTGCTGCCATAGCGGCTCTGGAAGATGGTATTTTGTCGGCTCGTTCGGATCAAAGGTGGCATTGATTTCCTGTTCGCGGCCTTCCTGGACTTTGCTCACGAACTGATGATCGAGCAGCAATTCCCGCCCGAGACAAACCAGTTCTGTGCCAGTCTCCAGGGCGCTTAGTGCGTCATCTGCCGTGAAAATGGAGCCAATACCGATCAGCGGAGCACGACCGCCAATCCAATCGTGGATCAATTGAATACGTTTTTGTCCGTTGTACTGGCCTTCCCGTGTTTCGGAATGAATATCCATCAGAGACACATGGAAATAATCCAGCGGGTGTTCGGCCAAACGATCAATCAATTCCTTCGTCATCTCCATTGTAATGCCCGGAGATTCGGCTTCTTCCGGGGAAAAGCGGTATCCCACGATGAAATCGTCGCCGCCGTGTTCCCTGGCTGAGGCGGTTACCTCGTTGACCACGGCCAGTGGAAACTTAAATGGGTCAGCCCATTCATCGTCCCGGCGATTATAATACGGAGAAACAAACTGCTGAATGAGATAGTGGTTGGCGCCGTGAATTTCCACGCCGTCAAAGCCTGCCTGGGCTGCACGTCTTGTAGCTTCCCCGAACGCCTGAATCGTTTCTTTGATTTCTTCATGCGTGATCGGACGAGCCTGATGCTTTTGCGGCTCGCCAAAGCTCGCCAGTTCAATTTCACTTGGCGCTGCAACGTCGCCGCCTGGAGTTAATTTAGGCAACGACTGGGCTCCGCCGTGATGAATCTGGGCGACGGCTTTTGCCCCGTTCTTTTTCATGACAGCAGCCTGCTGGCGCAGGCCCTCGATATCCGAGTCTCTGGCGATCGACGGCTGGCCGGGGAATGCTTTCCCTAAAGCTGTCACATTGCTTGCTGCCGTAATAGCCAATCCGACATCCTCCGACCGTTTTTCAATGTAAGGAAGCTCGCGGTCAGAAATGGTCCCGTCCTCGTTGGAGGACACGTGGGTTAACGGCGCCAGTACAAAGCGGTTTCTTAGTGTAACTCCATTCGGTAATGTTAGTGGTTGAAATAGTGGGGTATATTTTTCGTTCATTGCTTAAGCCCTCCTTCTGCCAAAATACTATAGCACGATCCAAAAGAAGTTCGCGAAAAAGTTGCTTATCATTTTCATCATCTTTCATATATGAACACTTTGTGACCATTCATGTGAAAGTATTCACAATAAGATAAAATATGGTATATTAAAAATAAGAAATATGTGAATACATTCACAAAAGGAGGATTCATAATGATTATTCGTTTTTTGAAGGAATCGACAATTGCGACGGTACTGTTTTTGGTAGTACGCCTGTACTTAGGCTGGACGTGGCTCACTTCGGGGCTTGGTAAAATTGCAGAGGGCTTTAACCCTGGCGGATTCCTGCAGGGGGCGGTCGCTGAACCGGTCATGCAGGGCGGAGGCACGGCAGCTGCTTATCCATGGTATACAGCCTTCCTGGAAAATATTGCTATTCCTAATGCCGGACTGTTTGGTTTTCTCGTCATGTGGGGTGAAGTACTGTTAGGCGCCGGCTTAATTGTTGGCTTGTTTACAACCACTGCCGCCTTCTTCGGCGGTACGATGAACATGGCATTTCTGCTGGCGGGTACAGTGTCGACGAACCCGATAATGCTTATTCTCGCCATCCTTCTCCTGGTTGGAAAAGGGAATGCCGGTAAAATCGGCCTCGACCGCTTTGTTCCAGCTTTGAAAGGAAAAGTCGGACGGGGGCCTAAAGAACAACAAACACCAAAAGCCGCATAGTGGCAGCTGAGAAGCCCTTGTATGAGGGCTTTTTTGCATGAAGAAATGTGTAATAATAACGAAAGGCGCTGAATAATGTTTATGAAAAAGCCACGGTGGAAAGATATATGTTAGCAGTATTAAAGTGAAAAATAGTTAATAATGTTTGATATATAGCTTTGTTGCAGAAGGGAGGCCGTATCCGTGGAATTTATTATAGGTATTCTGCTGCTTATCGTATTTGTTTTTCTGGCTATTCGTATGGCTGGCTGTTTCTTTAAGTTTATCCTGCCGGTGGCCATTGTACTCGTGATCGCTTATTTCATTTATCGTTCTATACAGGGCGGCTGACAGTGAATAAATGAAAATCCCGCTTTTCAGTTTTTACTGAAAAGCGGGATTTTTTTATTCTTCGGCTTCGTCTTTATTCGTTTGGTCGACCATGCGGACAAGCGCTTTGGCAATAGCATCTTTTTCATCTTTTTCAGCGTTCTGCCAGAGCTCGTTTAATACTTTCTCTTCCCGGTTGCGAGGCTCTTCGTGCTTGGCCAGATGATCGGCGACGCGTTTAGTGGCTTTCGCCAGTCCTTTTTCTCCGAGACCAATGCTTTCGCCCTTTTTCACCTGATCGCCCAGGTAATTTTTGAACGTATTAAAGTTCTGCATAATCTGGTCTTTGTCTTCCTGATCCAGCTTATCGACGTACTGTTCTGCTTTTTTTGGATCTTCCGCCATTGCTATCTCTCCTTTAGTTGAGTACTAGTAAACGCTTTCCTCTTTCAGTAAAAAAATAAACAAAAAGAAGAAAAGATAGGCCATAATTCATAAAAAAAGCAGAATTAAAAAATAAATCTGGAAATTAATGTGTTAGATAAGCTTACATAATAGTTGTTTTCTGCAGTGATGTTGCTTAGACTACAAATCAACAGCAAAAACAGTATATAGGTTTCCGCAGATGGAAACGCCAATGCTTTCTAGGGTTCCGCTTCTTGAAAAAAGAAGGTCAGGTCCGAGAGAATGCGGTACGGGCAGTGATGCCTGTATACACGGAGGGACAAAAGCCCGGGAGAGTGAAAACTCTTCCGGGCTTTTTATTTATTTTCAGGTGCTTATATTACTAAGGGAGGCTCCATTATGGAAAAAATAATTGAAGCAGGAAGCAAATGGTCGAATGTGGTGGCGAAAGGAAAGGCCGTCCGGTTTACCGCGCTCGAAGACGGAGCCAACATTTCACTTCTGCTGTACAACGCTAAAAATATGACAGACCGTTACAATATGCCAGATTCGTTAAAGGCCCAGCACACATCGAAATTTACAAAAGGAAACATTCTGATGACCGATAATGGCCGGGCGATGGCAAGCATTATTGAAGACAGCTCAGGATGGCATGATCCTATCGGCGGCTATTCGACAAGAGCAGGGACCGACAGCAAGTACGGTGAAACCACGTTTCAAAAGCTGTTGAACGATTACTACCGGAGCGGCGAAGAAAATTTCGTCAAGGAACTGATGCGTCACGGCTTAACGAAAAGAGACCTGGTGCCGAACATCAATTTATTTTCAAAAATTTATGCCGATGAAGCCGGGAGCATGCATTTTGACCCGGAGCACGCCAAAGCGGGAGACACGGTGACGCTCCGTCTGGAGATGGACAGCTTAATGATTATCTCCAATACGCCGAATCCCCAGGATCCGGCAGCGGATTTTCCGTCAGTTCCGGTGAAAATGGAAGTATTTAATGTAAAGGAAGCAGACGAACAGGACTATTGCGTCAACTATCAGCCGGAAAACAGACGGGCGTTCGAAAATACATGGGAATATCATTCATTACTAGTGTGAAGGGGAGTTTAACATGAATATGCTCGCAAAGGTACAAAGTGAAAGAACCGCGGAAACGGCCGTATATGAACAGTTGATTCCGGCAGGCGAAGGGTGGATCAGAGAACTGCAGCCCGGCCAGGTGTTCCGGATTGAAGACGTGGAAGGAAATGAAGCGGCCGACACCCTCTTTTTTGATACGGAGCATCCGGAGGATCATTACAGTGCGATTAACACCATCAATGCGCAAAACAATATTTATTTAACGGCAGGTTCAGTACTGAAAGCCGAGTCCGGAAAGGATCTGCTTGAAATTACGGCAGACACAGTCGGCCGGCACGATACACTCGGCGGGGCCTGCTCGTCACAGAGCAACACAGTCCGTTACGCCCATGACCGGGAGCCGATGCACAACTGCCGCGATACGTTTATGTACCAGCTGGCCAAATACGGCCATGATTACAGCAAGCGTGATATTGCACCGAATATTAACTTTTTTATGAACGTGCCGGTTACGCCCGAAGGCGGTCTGGACTTTGATGACGGCATTTCAGGGCCCGGTTATTATGTGGAAATGACAGCCAAATGTGCAGTGACTGCGCTCATCAGCAACTGCCCGCAGCTGAATAACCCGTGCAGCGGTTTTAATCCAACACCGCTTCGTGTACTCATCTGGGATAAATAAATTATTAAAAGGAGAGAGACTGAATGTTTCAAAAGGTACTCATCGCAAACCGTGGAGCTATTGCTGTCAGAATTGAAAGAACATTAAAAAAATTAAACATTCCGTCTGTAGCTGTATACACGAAAGCGGATCGTGACAGTCTGCACGTGGCATACGCCGATGAAGCAGTAAATATCGGTGAAGGCCCCCCGCAGGAAAGCTACCTGAATGAAAAAAAGATTCTGGAAACGGCGCTTGAAACAGGAGCGGACGCAATTCATCCTGGGTACGGCTTTCTGAGTGAAAATGCTGATTTTGCGCGCGAATGTGCGAAGCAGAACATTACATTTATCGGACCGGAGCCGGAACAGATGGAGCTGTTTGGGCTGAAGCATACGGCCCGTGCTTCTGCTGAAGAAGCGGGCGTACCTCTGCTTCCTGGCACAAATCTTCTGTCGGGCCGGGAGGAAGCGGTGGCACAGGCAGCAGACATCGGTTATCCGGTCATTTTAAAAAGTACGGCCGGCGGTGGCGGAATAGGTATGCGTATCTGCGAAAATGAAGCGTCGCTTCACGAAGCATATGAAGGTGTTAAGCATCTGGCGGAAGCAAATTTTAATGACGGCGGCATGTTTTTGGAAAAATACATTCCAAGCGCCCGTCATATTGAAGTTCAGATCTTTGGCAATCAAAGCGGGGAGGTTGTGGCATTAGGCGAACGGGACTGCTCGCTGCAGCGGAGAAACCAAAAAGTCGTGGAAGAAACGCCGGCGCCAAATATTACAGAAAAAACGAGACAGGAAATGTGGCAGGCTGCCGAACGTCTGGCGAAAACTTCAGGATACAGAAGTGCTGGTACAGTCGAATTCTTGTACGATCCGGACGAACGCGAGTTTTACTTTCTGGAAGTGAATACGCGTCTTCAGGTGGAGCACGGAGTAACAGAGGAAGTGCTCGGTATCGACCTCGTGGAATGGATGGTAAAAGAAGCAGCCGGCCGCTGGGAGAACCTTGCGGCGAAAGTGCCTGCCTTATCAGGGCACAGCATTCAGGCCCGGGTATACGCTGAAGACTGCGGCCGCGATTTCCGCCCGAGTGCAGGTCACATCGACCACGTCATGCTGTCGGAGAATGCGAGAAATGAGACCTGGATCCAAAACGGCGTGGAAACGACAACACTGTATGATCCAATGCTTGGCAAAATCATCGTACATGCCGACAGCCGGGAGGCTGCTCTCGATAAGCTGTACGACGCGCTTGGAGAAACCCGTTTTTACGGAGTCACCACAAACCGTCAGTACGTCCGCGGACTCCTGCAGGAGCCGCGTGTACGGGAAGGCCGAGTGTTTACCCGCCTATTGAATGATTTCGACCCGGCGGAAAAAGCACTGGAGGTGCTGGACGGAGGCGTTCAGACGACGGTCCAGGACGTGCCGGGAAGAACCGGCCACTGGGACGTCGGCGTTCCGCCATGCGGTCCTATGGACCCCTTCGCCTTCAGGCTTGGCAATGCCTTGCTGAATAATGCGGAAGATGCAAGCGGTCTGGAGCTGACACTGCAGGGAGGATCCTACGTTTTCCGGGACGATCTTACGTTCTGTGTTACCGGCGGTGACATGGGCGCTGCTCTTGAGGATGAACCCATCGCTTTATATGAAACGGTGCAGGCCAAAAAAGGCCAGACGCTGACATTTGGAAAAACGACCGAAGGCATGAGAACCTATCTGCTGATTGAAGGTGGGTTTGATAAACCGAAGGTGCTTGGAAGCTCCTCTACGTTCACTCTCGGAGAGTTTGGCGGACATGCCGGAAGAGCCCTGCGCCCGGGGGATGTTCTGGGTGTCCGGGGAAACACGGAGAGTCCAAAGCAGCAGTCGCTTGCTTTGGACGCACGTCCGGAATTAAAGAGGGAGTGGACGATCGGTATGATCCCCGGCCCGCACTGCACACAGGAGTTTCTGCAGCCTGAATATCTGCGTCAGCTCGCAGAAGCAGAATGGGAAGTGCACTTTAACAGCTCCCGGACCGGTGTGCGACTGATTGGACCTGCGCCGGCCTGGACC
Source organism: Marinococcus sp. LNHM4E3-1 (assembly GCF_056034405.1). Lineage (NCBI taxonomy): Bacteria > Bacillati > Bacillota > Bacilli > Caryophanales > Bacillaceae > Marinococcus > Marinococcus sp. LNHM4E3-1. Next base: position 260,189 of record NZ_JBQLID010000002.1, read on the forward strand.
CGTGAGGACGGGGGAGAAGCCGGCCTGCACCCGTCCAATATTCATGATAATGCCTACGCGGTGGGCACGCTTGATTTAACAGGAGATATGCCGATCCTGCTCGGTCCGGATGGGCCAAGCCTGGGAGGCTTCGTCTGTCCGGTGACAACTGCTTCTGCGGAGTTTTGGAAAATCGGCCAGCTGCAGCCTGGGGACAAGGTGCATTTTCAGCTGCTGACTATTGAGGAAGCGAACAACCTCCGTCAGGCGCAGGAACGGTTGATCGAAGGTGTAAGAGCAGGACGGGCGGTCGAAGCAGCTGTGCTGCCAGATGAAAATGACGTGCTGGATCCGGAATATCCGCTGCTTATCGATGAACGCGAAGAGCGCCGGTTTCCTATTACGATCCGCATGAGCGGGGATGAGTATCTGCTGGTGGAATACGGCGAAATGGAACTGGATCTGAAGCTTCGTTTTCAGGTGCAGGTGCTCATGGAGGCAGTCGAAAAAGAGGGCGTGCTGCCAGTTATTGAAATGACTCCGGGAGTTCGCTCTTTGCAGATTCATATTGATCCGCTGGAGATGACGGTCCAGGAGGCTTCGCAGCACGTACTCCGGATTGACGAAGACCTTCCGCCGCTGGAGTCGATTCAGGTTCCTTCCCGGATCGTAAGGCTTCCGCTTTCATGGAACGACCCCTCTGTACAGCTTGCCACTGAGCGCTACCAGCAGAACGTACGGCCGGATGCTCCGTGGTGCCCGGACAATCTGGAATTTATCCGGCGTATTAACGGTCTCGAAAGCATTAATGACGTAAAGAAGATTGTGTTTGATGCAAATTATCTGGTGCTCGGACTTGGTGATGTGTATCTCGGGGCGCCGCTTGCTACGCCGACAGACCCGAGACACCGGCTCGTGACAACCAAATACAACCCCGCGCGGACGTGGACGCCGGAGAATGCGGTCGGTATCGGCGGGGCATATATGTGTGTGTACGGCATGGAAGGCCCGGGCGGCTATCAGTTTGTCGGCCGGACCATCCAGATGTGGAACCGGCTGCAGGCGACGGAAAGCTTTGAGCCCGGAAAACCGTGGCTTCTCCGCTTTTTCGACCAAATTCAGTATTATCCGGTGACACATGAAGAACTGACGGAACTGCGGGAGGATTTCCTGCGCGGCCGGTTTGAAGCAGATATTACAGAAACAACCTTCGATCTGGGTGAATACCTGGCATTCCAGGAGTCGATTCAGGAAAGTGCTGCAGCATTTAAAGAAAATCAGCAGGCAGCCTTTCAGGCAGAACGTGAACGCTGGAAAGAGCAGGGTATTGCAGAGCATATCGAGGATGACAGCGGAAATGCTGCGGTGCTTGAAGAAGAGCTGCCCGCAAACGAGACAGCTGTTCGCTGCTCGATGCCGGGAAGTGTATGGAAGGTCGAAGTAACGGAAGGGCAGTACGTAAATAAAGGCGACGTGCTGGTCATTGAGGAAAGCATGAAGATGGAATTTCCACAGCAGGCTCCCGAAGAAGGGTACGTAGCTTCCATCCATGTGGAGCCCGGAGACGAAGTGCAGGCAGGGCAGTTAATCGTCGGCCTGCGTGCAGAAAAAGAAAGCGGGGTGTCGGTTACATGACAGAACAATTAAACGTACAGCAGCTGTTAAAAGCTTATCGGAGCCAAAGTATAGAGCCCGGAGAAGTGGTAGCCGGCATTCTCGAAAGGGCCGGAGAATATCAGCACAAAAACATCTGGGTGCTACCTCCATCTAAAGAGCGGATTCAGCCTTATATTGACCGGCTGGCTGCGTTTTCGCCGGAGGAGCTTCCGCTGTGGGGCATACCGTTTGCTGTGAAGGATAATATCGACGTAGCGGGATGGCCGACAACAGCTGGCTGTGAAGCATACACCTACACTCCGGAAAAGCACGCCACCGTAGTGAAGTGGCTCGTGGACGCCGGCGCCATTCCGGTTGGGAAAACCAATCTGGACCAGTTTGCTACAGGGCTCGTCGGCACACGGAGTCCTTACGGAGAAACACACAACGGACAGAAGGATGAATTGATCAGCGGGGGGTCAAGTGCAGGCTCTGCCGTAGCGGTAGCGTGCGGTCTGGCTGCCTTTTCCCTCGGTACAGATACTGCAGGCTCCGGGCGGGTTCCGGCCGCGCTGCATGGGCTGATTGGTTGGAAATCGTCCCTCGGCGCCTGGCCGATCGCCGGCGTCGTACCGGCATGTGAAAGTCTGGATTGTGTGACGGTATTTGCCTGGGAGGTAAATGATATTCCCCTGGTGGATCAGGCAGCCCGGGGTGTCGATCTGAATGATCCCTGGTCGAAGCCTTTCGGTGATTTAAAGAAGCAAAAGCCGAAAAAATGGCTGCTGCCGGAGGAAGAACCGGAATTTTACGGACCATATGAGGAGCAGTACCGAAAAGCATGGAAAAAAACAGTCGAGTGGCTTGAAGAAGGACCAGAGGAAGTATCGTATGTGGATACGTCCATTCTAAGTGAAGCGGCATCGGTGCTGTACGACGGTCCCTGGATTGCCGAACGCTGGGCGGCGCTTGGATCATTTGTAGAAAAACATCGCGATGAGGTGTTTCCGGTAACCGAAAAAGTGCTTTCCAAAGGAGAGGGCAAGGCATACGGGGCCGCAGAGCTGTTCGAAGCGATGCACCGGCTGCAGGAAATCAAGCACCATACCGGGCAGTGGCTCGAAAATAATGTGCTCGTGCTTCCGACATGTGGAGGGACGTGGACAAGAGAACAGGTCCGAAAAGATCCGGTGCAGACAAACAGCGACATGGGGAAATATACGAATCACTGCAATCTGCTTGATATGAGTGCGGTAGCGCTGCCTGCCGGTGAAGCAGCGCCGGATGTGCCATTTGGCGTAACGCTGTTCAGCCGTGCAGACGCAGAAAGTCTGCTGATGGGTGCGGCGGAAAGCTGGCAGCGGACAGAACTTTCTTTGCCGGAGGAACCAGCCGAAAAGCTGATTGCTGTATGCGGACTTCATATGAAAGGTTTTCCACTTGAAAAACAGATGAAAGAGCACCGGGCTGAATTCGTGGAAGAAGCTTCGACAGCCCCGGAATATAAATTGATCCGTCTGAACAGCGAACCGGCCAAACCCGGCTTAATACGGGAGCTGACGGGAGAAGAAATTGAGGTTGAGCTGTGGCGGATGCCGATCGGGGAAATGGGGAAGTTTGCCGCAAAGATTCCTGCTCCGTTAGGTATCGGCACGGTCAAGCTGAACGATGGACGCAATGTGATGGGCTTTATTTGCGAAAGCAGTGCTGAAGGAGAAGATATCAGCTCCTTCAAGGGCTGGAAAAACGCAGAGGCGGCTAAATCATCGACGTAAAAAGCCAATTATGCAAAATGTTTCGCAGGGAGGAGCATGTAAATGAAGAACATAGCTGATGAGGATTTGGACCAGATGGAAAAGAATCCTGGAGACACAGCACCGCTCGAAGGGAAGGAACTGGATAAACAGAAAATCAGCCGGGGCCAGCTGAGAAATGGATTGATCAAATCATTCCTGCTAACCTCCATTGCTGTGATTGTTTTCTTTGTTCCGGTGGTAGTGGACGGGGAAACTGATGTCGTGTTCGGCTACTTGTACAACTTCCTTTTGAACCTTTCTGTGCCTTTTAGTTTGTGGCTGTTTACGGTCATGGTGCTTGCTAACGCCGTAACGAGCATTTACGTAAAGCTATTTCCGGAACGCAGCGGACGGCTGCTGGATTACTACGGGGGAGACACGGGGGTACACATTTTCTTCTACGTGCTGGGCGCGGTTTTTATGTCAGTATATGCTCTTCACGACAGCTTTGCCGGGTTCACTGGACCGGAATGGATGGTGGGGCCGGATACAGGCGGAACAATTATCCCATCGATTGTACTTACCGTTGGCTGGATCATTCCGCTGGCCGCTGTGTTTATGCCGCTGCTGTTAAATTACGGAGCGCTTGATTTTATCGGTTCGATCCTGGAGCCGGTCATGCGTCCACTGTTTAAGGTGCCTGGCAAAAGCACGATAGACGCTATTTCTTCTTTTGTCAGCTCATCTTCTGTTGCTATTTTAATTACAAGCAGCCTGTACCGGATGAATGTTTATACAAAGCGCGAAGCTATAGCAATTGCTACAAGCTTCAGCGCAGTCAGTGTCGGATTTGCAGTGCTTGTCATTAACACAGCAGAGTTAAGTCAGGATTTTCTGCAGGTATACTTTTCCGGTATGCTGATTGCGTTTATTATTTCTTTCTTTATGATCCGGATTCCGCCCCTGTCGAAGCAGCCCGACGTTTATTTTGACGGACGGGAGCAGACAGAAGAAGAAAGACAGGGAGAGGCGAAGTTTGAGTTTGGCATTATACCGCGCGGCTTTCAGCGTGCTGCGAAAAGAGCCGAAGCAGCCAGGCCGCTCGGCTCAGAAGTGAAGACGAGTGTGGCGGGAGCGCTTGGTGTGCTTCCCCGGGTGGTGGCAATGCTTGCTTCTATCGGCATTACCGGACTGATCGTCGCTGAGTATACGCCGTTATTTAACTGGCTCGGCATGCCGTTCATTCCGCTCTTAAATATTCTCGGTGTACCTAATGCGGCAATGATCGCGCCGTCGATCCCCGTAGGTATTGCTGAAATGTTTCTGCCGGTTCTTTTAATTGCAGGAGATCTGGCAGCACTTGAAGCAGGGGCGATTTATTTTGTAACGACGCTCTCGTTAGTACAGATTGTGTTCTTTTCTGAATCCATTGTTGTCATTAAAGCAACGAGAATGCCGGTAAAGCTCTGGGAACTCGTCGTCTGCTTTTTTGAACGCACGATTATTGCAATTCCTATTATTGCTTTGTTTATGCATATCATGTACTGATCAAAAAAGACGCCTGTCCCGGGCGTCTTTTTGCGTGCACTCATATTATTGAAAAATAGCGGTGTACTGAAAGCCGAGCCGTTTATAGTTCTGCTTTCGATACATGTCGCGCGGGGTATCCTCCTGGTCTGCGACGAGAAAGATTGCTTTATCCGGAAAAAGGTTCATGGCAAACTGCTGCAGGGCGTGGCCGATGCCTTTTTGCTGCAGCTCCTCGTGGACAAACAGATTATCCAGTTCTACAGAATGATCGCCGGCGATCAGTTCTACAAAGCCGGCAGGTCGTCCGTGGTGATAGGCGATCAGCTGAATAAACGAAGCATCATAAAACCGCTGTTCGAGCATGTGCTGTTTTTGAGCTGCGTACGCTTCGCCGAGGGGGAGATCCTGCTCAAGCTGCATCGCTAGAAAAGCGGGCAGGTTTTCAACATCGACGCGCTGGATATCGCATCCTTCAGGGGCGTTTTTTCGCGGAAAGTCATCCGGCCGGATAGCGTACAGCTCCATGACGGTCACATCATACAGGGTACTGTGCAGATACTGATTTAATGCCAGCGGAAGCTCTGTGTTCGGCGGAAAATGAAATTTCAAATGCTTTTGGCCCCGGGAATTGTGAAAATCGCGTAAGTAAGCTTCGATTTCCTGGAAGTAATCAGGGTCTGGCATCTGTTTAAATGAAATAAAATTGCTGTCGAAGTGATCCTTCCATTCTATGGAATGGTAGTGCCGGTAATCGCGGTGGTTTTCGATGAGCGACCCCGGAGTATGCACATGGTGAAACGTAATGGGAATCACGGATATCAGGCCTTTCAGTGGTGTAATAAAGAAATGTTATTTTACGGGAGCTGTTACGATAATAACTGTGCTTTTGTCTTTTTCAAAATTCCAGTCGATGAAGATGTCTTCCACTTTTGCTCCTAAAAGGCTGGTAAACAAATCCTCTTCCATGAATAGTTCCTTTTCGAGCTCGCGTTTGGCAATTTTTAAAACGTCCTCGTATCCAAGGGCAATCAGCCGCTTTTCGATAGGTACGAGAATACCGGTACGGACAATCAGCGTCGTCCGGTTGTTTACCTGCACGGAAGAGACGTCGTCAGGCACACGCTCTGCTTTGTTGCTCGTTTCCCCGATCACCTGCTCAAGCTTCTGCTTGTTTGGATACTCTTTTGCAATCGGCTCTGAAGTCTGGCCGGCATTGCTGTAAGACTCGGGTTTTAATCCGATAATGACGCCGGAACGATGGTCCATATTCCAGTCGTAAAACAGTTCGTTTAATTCAATGCCGGTCGTGCTTTCAATATAGCGTTTGACTTCGGGTATTATTGTCTTCATCATGCTTTCCCGGAGTTCATGTACGGCTTCGGCGCCTTTATCTTCAAGCAGATGCTCCTCGATGGAGGACATGAATTCGCGTAAGAAAATAATGGCGTGTGTCTCCCCAAGAGTCACATAGGCTGCCTGGGGCCCTTTTCCGAAAGAGTCCCGCAGCAGACGTCCTACGTAGCTTGCGATGTCCTTTTGCTTTGCTTGAATATCAATCACTGGAATTCTCCTTTATTGTTAATATTTTATAATATTTATCATAAAAAAGGTAGATATTTCATTATTTATATGATAATTTTAATATATTGATCATATGACTGGTGGAAATGAAGCCAACGGTCCGTGACGTTTATTTTAAGTAGAAGCAGGAATGCGAAAATATTTATACACCGGCCGGATAAGAAAAGACAGAGTGCTTTTTCTTCACAGCCAGTATCAAGAGCTTTCTTGGTGCTGGCTTTTTAGTCCACTAACCTCTGGAGGAGATGGGTAAGATGGAGCTTCGATACGCGTACTGGTGCGATAGAAAGCTAAGTGAAGTCATCGTCGGGCGGGAAACGGATTTGGATTATTTAAAGAAAAAGGGATACATGATTTATTTCTGTAGCAACAATGCTGAACTTTATAATGCCGTAAAAAGCTACCGGATGCGGGAGTGGATCATCACCATAGTATCTGAATTACCTGAATTTTCCGAACTTCTTAGCCGGGAATATGCGCGAAAATAATATGCATATGTAATGCTTTATTTTCGCTTCATCACTATAACATACAAGCAGAAAACAGAATATGATGGAGTCTATGTGAACCTGGCACAAAGGCGGGCAAGGTCATAGAAATGCTGTCGGATCAAAGGTTCAAGTGACCGGTTATACAGGCTCGCTGCCGGATGATACAGCGGGTAAATTATATAGTGCCCGCCGCTCCACATGTACTCCTCCGCTGTAGTATTCACCTGCAAGACAGGAGATGTAAATTGTATGCCGGCGGTATCCGGCATACGAGGTGAACGTCCGAACAGCCGCCAGTACGGGGTGCGTCCCATCGGACATAGAATCTTCGGCGAAGCCGAGCGGATCTCCCAATCGAGAAGCGGGGCATGGGCCATAATTTCCTTTTGGTTTGGTGTGCGGTTATATTTGCGCGGGAGGCCGGACGGCGTTTTACCCCAACGGTACGGACGGCTTTTGATCGTGCGGGTGACGTAAATGTCCTTCAGCGGAAATGGCAGAGCCTCCAAATAGGAGAGAAATTGTTTCCCGGCGCGTCCGTCGTAAGGGCCGCCGCCTGTAATTTCCGTTTCACCCGGCGCCTCGCCGATCATCATGACGACAGGATCGACCGGGTTTGGTCCGTTAAGAAAGCCTTCACACCGATGTCCCTCCATTCTTTTTTTCGCTTTTTCCACTTCGGCTTCTGGCAGCATGTGTATCCCCTCCTGCATACGTCCTGACTTTTCTATACCCGGGCGCGAAATATTCTATACTTGTGATAGGATATATAAAGGAGGTGGGGCGTGTGCAGCAGAAGCACATCATGTGGTTTGACATTATATTTTACGTCGTGTTTCCAATATTCATCTGGAACATGGCGCGGGATTATACAGGTGATTATATAGCGATGCTTATCTCCTCGGTACCGGGGATTATTTATACAGTATACCGCTTCGTACTGCTGAAAAAGGTGAATACGTTCGGTATCTATATGATCGCCACCCTGATTATCGGCACCGTCCTCGATCTTATTGCCGGCGGCGGATTGCAGCTTTTGTGGAATAATATTTACTATGATTTTGTGATGGGTGCGTTTTTTATTTTAACCGTCATTTTTATGCGGCCAATCTGGCTCTTTTTCACCGTTGATTTTATGGAGCTGCAGGGCGGGGACCGCCAGCAGCTGAAAAAACAGTTTTACGTGCGCAAATACTTATGGGTGTTTCAGGCGATCACGCTGTTTTTTGCCCTTCGGGAGTTTATTCTAGCGTTCGTTAAAATCTGGCTCGTGCAAAGCTATGGCGTGGAAGCCTTCGACGAAGGGATTATTCTGCGGCAGGTGCTATCGTGGACTATGAGCTTTATCGCGGTTGTCGGTTTTATCTTTATTGCCAAATGGCTGCATGAAGACGGTATCGACGCCGGAGAAATCACCAACAGCGGCCAAAATGCCGAAAACGAAGAGCAGGACGGAGAAAAAGAGGAGGAAACGCCGGAAAGCGAGCGGAAAAAAACATCTGAACAGCGAACGTAACAAAAAGCAGCCGGCGCCGGCTGCTTTTTTAGGTTGCTGGGCGTGGGCCGGCGGATGGAAACGGGTGGAAATGACTGCCGGAAATCGGTAAAATAGCAGGGACATCTTTGGTTTTTACAGAAAGCGGGCTGCATACATATGGATGAGTTCTCGGTATCGGTATTGTTATTTTTAGTTTTGATCGGTTTTCTCGCCGCATTTGTGGATGCGGTAGTTGGCGGAGGCGGGCTGATTGCCATGCCGGCGCTTCTTTTTACGGGTATGTCGCCGCAGACGGCACTAGGAACGAATAAGCTCGCAGGGACGATGGGCTCGGGGACGAGTATGATCTCGTTTCTCCGGCACGGCCAGATTAACAAGCGTCTCGTGTTTACGCTTTTCCCCCTGGCGTTTGCAGGATCGGTCCTCGGCGTAATCGTCGTGCAGCGGATTCCGCCGGATATTCTGGAGCCGATCATTTTAATTCTGCTTGTCGTGGTGACGATCTATACGCTTGTGAACAAAAATCTGGGCAGCCTGTCCACGTTTCAGAGCATCACCCGGAAGGTGTGGATCGTTGGTGCGCTTGTCGCTGTGGTCCTCGGATTTTATGATGGCTTTCTCGGCCCGGGGACGGGATCGTTTTTGCTGTTTGCCTTTATTTTTCTTGGCTTCAACTTTGTCGAAGCTGCTGGAAACGCCAAGGTGCTGAATTTTGCAAGCAACATTGGCGGGCTGCTCGCGTTTATCTGGTTTGATTCGATTCATTATGCGTACGGTCTGCCGATGGGGGCTGCGATGATTGCCGGCGCATACGTCGGTGCAAATGTCGCCATAAAAAAAGGCTCGGCCTACGTGAAGATGCTGTTTATCATCGTAACCATCGCTTTAATCGCTAAAAACGCCTGGGATTATTTAATGTAAAAAAGTCTTCAAAAGAAGGCTTTTTTATTTTTCTTAAATTTTTTTAAATAAAAGTGATCCAATCAAAAACTTCGTGCGTAAACTGAGTAGTTCTTGCAAAAAAGCATCATGCAGGTAAAGGGGGCGGGCGGTATGAAGCAATGGATAGTAACGGGGCTTACAGCTGCTGTGATTTCTATCGCAATTGGCTTCGGTGTCTACGCCCTCCTTCCTGTATTTTCCTCGCCGCCGGAAACGGAAGTGCTTTCGGGGGAACCGGCGGGGCAGGAAAAAGCTTCAGAAGCAGATACCAACGCTCCGGCAGAAAAAGAAAGCGTGAACGGGGTGGAGGACATGGCTGCTTCTGCAGAAAAAGAGGATATATCGCTCTCTGACCCTGAGGAGTTATCTGTGCCATCCATCGATGTCTCGGCTCCTTTAGAGCCGATAGGAGTTTTGGACAACGGGCAGATGGGCGTACCCTCGAGCGAAAACGGAGTAGCCTGGTTCGAGCCGGGTCCGGAGCCTGGAGAGAAAGGCAATGCCGTGATGGCAGGCCACGTAGATAGTATTGACGGACCCTCTGTATTTTACGAGCTCGAAAACGTACAGGCAGGGGAACAGATCCAGGTGACAACTGAAGACGGGGAGGAGCTTGTATTTGAAGTTCAGCAGGTAGTGAGCTATCCGCGGGAGGAAGCTCCGATTGAGGAAATTTTCGGAAGCAGTGACAGCCGGAATCTGAATCTGATCACCTGCGCCGGCACGTTCGAACAGGAGCACGGTACGCATGATGAACGGCTCGTCGTTTACACGGAGCTTACAGAAGAAAGCGAACAGATGCTTTTGGCAGCAGATTGACACATCGATGGATATAAAGGAGAGCGATTGAGCAACCGGGGCCTCAATCGCTCTCCTTTTATTTGTGTTTTTCCGACTGTGGTTGGGTTTGCCCTCCATCTCCGGTACAATGGAAGGAGCAGTGTGAACAAACAGGAGGGAACTGAAATGAAAATAGTTGTGTTTGGGGCGACCGGCAATACTGGAAAACGTTTTGTCCGTAAAGCATTAAAAGAAGGCAGTGAAGTAGTCGTATACGCCCGCGACCCGGAAAAATTATTGATTGATAATGAAAATTTGACTGTTCATGAAGGGAAAATTACGAATTATCAGAACGTCTATGACTCCCTGAAGGGCGCAGATGCGGTAGTCAGCCTCCTCGGCCGCAAGGAAGCGGCGAAGGGTACACCGCTCAGTACAGGCATGTCCCACATTGTAAACGCGATGCAGGAACGGGGCATCAGCCGTCTTGTGGCAGTCACGAGCTCGGATGTGAAAACCCCGCAGGACGGCACGTCCAAGCGGTTCAGTCTGCTCACCACCGGCTGGAAAGTGGCGAAGTTTAAAGGCTCCAATGAAAATGCGAACGCCGCTGATATTATCCGCCAGTCAAATCTGGACTGGACGCTCGTTCGGGTGCCGGTGCTTTCCGATAAGCCTTCCGGCGAAAATGCGCCGACCGCAGGCTATCCCGGCCGGCATGACCTGAAAAATACGCTCTACCGCCAGACGCTGGTGGATTTTCTGTACGAACAGCTTGAAACGAGTGACTTCTCCAGGGAAGCTCCTGTGTTAAGCAACTAAATACGATAAAAAGCAGGACCGAAAATTTTCGGTCCTGCTTTTTTATTCTGTATTAGCCCTGCCACACATCTTTTGCGATGGCTACAACGTGCTCGAGCTTTTTCCACTGTTCGTCCTCGGTCAGAACATTGCCTTCCTCAGTCGAAGCGAACCCGCACTGCGGACTCAGGCAGAGCTGCTCAAGCGGTACGTACTCGGATGCTTCCATGATTCTTGATTTTACATCCTCCGCATTTTCAAGCTCTCCGCTTTTAGAGGTGATTAGGCCGAGCACGACCTGCACATCCTCGCGGTTGATGAAGCGGAGCGGTTTGAAATCGCCGGCCCGGTCGCTGTCATACTCAAGGAAAAAGCCGTCTACATTGACACTGCCAAACAAAATATCAGCTACGGGCTCGTAGCCGCCAGAGGAGATCCATGTAGAGCGGAAGTTACCGCGGCAGATGTGCATCGTAATTGTCATATCCTCCGGCTTGTAGGCGACGGCTTCATTGACCGCCCGCGCATGGCGTTCCACCAGGGAACGATGATCGATGCCCTCCTGATTCATACGCTCGACCTGTTCCTCGGAGCACAGATACGCCCAGGATGTGTCGTCGAGCTGCAGGTAGCGGCACCCGGCGTCATAAAACGCCTGAATCGCTTTTTGATAAGCCTTCGCCAGGTCGTCGATCATGTCTCCGGGACCGCTGTAAAGGTCGGTCTCAATCTCGCTTCGAAGGTGCAGCATGTTCGGGCTTGGTATCGTAAACTTTGCCTCGGTGCTGCCGGTGATCTGATGAAGGTAGCGGAAATCCTCTAGCATTGGGTGCTTATCGCTAAAGTCAATTTTTCCGGTCACCTTGATGCCGCGGGCCTTTGTCTGTACACCTTCAAACTGGATGCCGGAGTCTTTATCGTAGGCCTCCACACCAATTAAATCCTCAAGAAAGTCAAAATGCCACCAGGCGCGGCGGAACTCTCCGTCTGTGACAGCCTGAAGCCCCGTTTCTTTTTGCTTCTGAACGATGCGTTCGATTTCCTTATCCTCTACACGCCGCAGTTCATCCGCAGAAATGGATTCATTCGCATAGCTTTCACGTGCTTCTTTAATCGCGGCAGTACGCAAAAGGCTTCCTACCTGGTCTGCCCGGTAGGGAGCTTTTGTCCGCCAGTGTGCTGATTGTGCCATACTCTCTCTCCTTTAAAAACCATTGGTAAATATCTTGAAGCTTATCAAAATTTTGAATAGAAGTAAATTGCTTCAGAGGGAAACAAGCCTTGAAATAATATATAAAAACAGTAAAAACAAAAGAAACAGGGCGATGCTTCCGGCAATCAAAGAATAGAGGAAGCGTTTTTTATTTTTCTCTTCGGTATAAACGATGAAATACCGCAAGCCTGCGACCGTGAGGCCAACCGGGATGATTAAAACGAGCGGATGGGTGATATAGGTAAGAAGCTCGCTGGAGGTAAAAAACAGCCTGGTCGTCAGCAGCACAGCATAGACAGCCAGAACAGCGAGAGCGTAATTGATATAGGTGTGCGCACGTGTCGGCAAGCAAAAACATCCTTTGTATATATTTACTTTTATTCTTATCACAAACCGAGGTCTTTGTTAACGGGCAATGTAAAAAAAGCCGTGCTCCCTGAAAAGCACGGGCTTTCGTCTGCTATAAAGGGATAACGTAGAAAAACACGGCAGAGAAATGGGCGGCAGAGCCGGCGAGAACAAAAAAGTGCCAGACGGCGTGATGGTAGGGAAAGCTTCGCCACATGTAAAAAATAGTGCCGGCGGTGTACAATACGCCTCCAATAACGAGCAGCACGAGGCCGCCGTAGGGCAGAGCGCTCACAAGCGCCGGCCAGGCGATAATAATGATCCACCCCATGCCGATGTAAAAAACGGTCGACAGAATACGGAACCGTTTGGTGAAGAAGGCTTTAAAAATAATCCCGATGGCGGCAATGCCCCAAACGATGCTGAATAAGACCCAGCTTAAGGTACCGTCGATTGCGTGAAACAAAAAAGGTGTGTACGTGCCTGCGATAAACAGGTAGATGGCAGAGTGGTCAAACACTTCAAACAAATCCTTGAGTCTGCCCGGCGGAAAGCTGTGAAGCAGGGTGGAGCATATGTAGGAGATAAGCATGGATGTGCCGAAAATAGAAACGCTTACCACATGGAGGGCTGAAGCGTTCATGGAAGCGAAAACGATCATAATAATAAGCGCAGCAGCGCTCAGCAGAGCACCGATGCCGTGCGTGACTGCGTTAGCGAATTCTTCCCTTTTAGTAAACGTGTGGGTTTGGTCCTGCATACGCCGCCTTCTTTCATTAAGAATAGTTTCATCATTATAAATCATTTTCTGCAGAGTTTCGAACAGGTATAAATAGCTGCGGATTTGTTTGCCGGATGGAAGGGGGCGGGTATGAGAAATCAGAATGGCTTTAACCAAGTGAGGAAAGAAGGGTCCATTAATGAAAGCAATAGGTTTTAAAAAACACCTTCCCATTGAAGAACAAGCAAGCTTTGAAATGTTTGACGTGGCAAAATCAGAACCGAAGGGCCGGGATCTGCTTGTGCGTGTCCAGGCGGTTTCCGTAAATCCGGTGGATACAAAAATCCGCGGAGGAAATGAAGGAGCGGAAGAAGGAGAGCCGCAGATTCTCGGCTTTGACGCAGCCGGTGTCGTAGAATCGGTGGGCGAAGAGGCGTCGCTGTTTCAGCCCGGCGATGAAGTGTATTACGCCGGAAGTAATCAGCGGTCCGGCTCGAACCAGGAGTATCACCTGGTAGATGAGCGGATAGTGGGAAGACGGCCTGCGCAGCTTTCGGTGGCCGAAAGTGCCGCCATGCCTTTAACTGCTATTACTGCGTACGAAGCGCTGTTCGACCGGATCGGAATTGTACCGGAACGGGACCGCGGAGCGTCTGTACTCGTGTTAAACGGCGCGGGCGGCGTCGGCTCCATTGCGATTCAGCTCGCCAAATGGGCCGGTCTTAATGTAGTCGCTACTGCTTCACGTGAAGAAACAACGTCCTGGTGCGAACAGATGGGGGCAGACAAAGTGATTAACCATCACCAGCCTCTGTTCAAACAGCTCCAGGAGGCAGGATATGACGGCGTCGACTATATTCTCTGCTTCACCGATACGGCCCAGCACTGGTCAGGGATGGCAGAGTGCATTCGTCCGCAGGGAACCATTTGTTCCATTGTGGAAACAGAGGAGCCGCTTCCGCTGACCGACCTGCAGGCAAAAAGTGCCGCCTTCATGTGGGAGTTTATGTTTACGCGGCCGATGTACCAGACGGAGGATATGATCCGGCAGCACGTAATTCTGGGTGAACTGGCTGATCTTTTTGATCAGGGAACAATCAAGCCGACGCTCACCAAAACGCTGACCCCGCTGAATGCCGGCCAGATGAAAGAAGCACATCGACGGGTGGAGTCGGGTAAAACGATTGGTAAAATTGTCCTTGAAAAATGGGAGTAAACGAAAGTGCACCGCAGCCACTCCGGCCGCGGTGCACTTTTTTTGAGGTTAGGAAGCGACTCCTAGAGGAGAGAAGATTACATAAAGAATGCCGATGCCGATAATCAGGCCGGCCGCTGCCGGCTTGGCATATTTCCACGGCACCATGTCCACCGGTGCTTCGTTTTTGAATTCGAAAGGCTTATCCATCGGCTTGAGTTTCCCTGCAACGAGCATCACAATGACGCTGAGCGGAAACAGCACACTCAATACATAAAGGAAGTTGAGCTCTCCGATAAAGATTTTGCTTGCGCCGTACAAAATGATGTGTACCGGTACAGCCACCTTTGCAGCAAACGGTGATACATTTTTTGTATAAAAGCCGACGACCATAATGGCAAGCACCGGAATATTAAAGAAACCAAACATTTCCTGCAGGTAATTGTATAACCCTGACGGTGCAAACAAAATAAAGGGAGAAATAAAGATGGAGACAATAGCGACGATCATGGCAAACCGCTGCCCGGAACGAACGAGGGCTGCTTCATCGGCATCCGGGTGAAACAACGGTTTATATAAATCAAGCGTAAACAGCGTAATAACGCTGTTGATGCCTCCGTTAAATGAACTCAGGACAGCGCCGAACAAAATAGCTGCGAACACACCGGTCAGTACCGGCGGCAGCAGGTCAGTCACGAGCGTCGGATAGGCGGCGTCTCCATTCGCGAGGCTGCTGCCGTACAGATGATAGGCGATGACGCCAGGAAGTACGAGGTAAAAGGCACCGAACAATTTAAATAGGGCAGTAATCATGACACCCTTCTGACCTTCTTTTAAATTACGTGCCGCAAGCGGGCGCTGGACGATGGCCTGATTAATACAAAAGTAAAAAAGATTGTTAAATAAAAGCCCCATAAATATTGTAGGCCACGGCACCTGGGCGTCGTTGCTGCCGTCGATGGCGTTTAATTTGTCAGTATGCTCCGAGGTGAGCGTCCCAACCCCGTTAAACATATTGCCATTGCCGAGTGCCATGAGTCCGAGTACGAGAATAAGAATACCACCGGCAATTAGTCCGACGCCGTACAGTGAATCAGCGGAAGCGATAGCCTTCAGGCCGCCGAATACAATATAAAGCATGCCGACAAGTCCGATGCCGGCAGAAACGATTAAGACGGTGAAAAACTGGCTCGTGCCAAGCACATCCGAAATATCAAATATTTGATCAAGCACGAGGGAGCCGGAATACAGCACGGTCGGCAGAAACGAGGAGGCAAACCCGAGCAGCATAAGTAATGAAACGATCTGCCTTGTCCGCTGATCATAGCGCTTTTCAAGAAACTCGGTAACGGTAGTTACGCCCGCCCGTAAGTATTTAGGTAAAAACATAAATGCCATAAAAATGAGCGCCACTGGTGTAGTAACCTCCCAGGCCATCGAAGCCATCGAGCCGGTGTACGTCTGCCCGCTAAGTCCAACGAGCTGCTCGGTGGAGAGATTGGCAAGCAGGGTGGATGAGCCAATGGTAAGTGCCATCAGACTGCGGCCGCCGAGAAAATATCCCTCCTGACTCTGCATATTAATGTTTTTCGTCCGGTAGGCGGCGTAGCCGGCAATGGCAATAGTAATAAGTATGAATGTAAAAAGTGAAAACATGATGTCCCTTCTTTCCTGCTGTATGAGTTTATCGAAACGTTTTGAATAGTACGCACGAAAAAAGGTTTACCCCTGCGAAATTCCGCGCAAACCCCTGATAACAGCGAATTGTATAAAAAGCATCATAACGATGGATACATAAAATAAATAAAAATATTGATAAAAAGGAAATGATAACCCTTACATGATAAAAATAAAAAAATCAACAGAAAAAATGTGACGATTTTGTGTCGTAAGCGTTTTACAGTCTAGACGTATAAAAGCCCAGCCTATAGAATAAGAAATCGTTGTGAGATAAAACAGAGTGAAAAATTAATTAACTAATGTATCAAGGAGGGATAACAATGATCGTACGCAATGGCCAAACGTTCCGCCCAATGGTGATGATTGCCATGTTTATGATTTCTACGTTCGCTATCGGAACTACTGAATACGTCGCCATGGGGATTTTGTCGAATGTCTCTGACTCCTTTGGCATCACGATTTCTGCCGCGGGTCTGATTGTCAGCATGTACGCGCTCGGCGTCGCCGTGCTCTCGCCAATTGCTATATCTCTTCTGGTGAAGTTTCCAAGGAAGTATGTATTAATTGGGTTAATGCTTTTGTTTATCGGATCCAGCGTTGCCAGCGCCCTGGCGCCAAATTACACGGTGCTGCTGTGGGCACGCGTCTTTTCTGCATTGATGCACGGTCCGTTCTTTGCCATTGCGATGGTTATGGCAAGCGAAGTTGTCCCTCCGTCGAAAAAGTCCGGCGCGGTGGCTGCCATTAACGGCGGCCTGACGATTTCCTTAATGATCGGCGTACCGTTCGGTGCATATATCGGAGATTTATTTGACTGGCGCATAGTGTTTGCCGGTATTGTCGGACTCGGCGTGATCAGCCTGCTTGGAATTATCTTTTTCGTGCCGAATATGAATGCTGAAGAACCAACGTCCATGAGAAAAGAGCTTGGCGTATTCAAAAGAAAACAGGTGTTGTTTGCACTCGCTATTACAGTATTCGGCTATTCAGGTGTTTTTACCGCCTACACGTATATTGAGCCCCTGCTTCAGGATATAACAGGCTTTGGTCCGGCAGGTATAACGCTTTCCCTATTTTTATTCGGGGTCGGAGGCGTTCTGGGTAACATGCTTTCGGGGCGTTTGAATGCAGAATCCCTGTTGAAGCCACTGATGGTCGTGATGGCTTCACTGACCGTGATTCTGTCGACGCTCACCTTAACGAGTACCATCCCATGGCTAGCCCCGGTATCGGTGCTTCTGCTGGGGATGGGAGCCTTTGGTACAGTACCGATTCTGCAGACAACGGTTATCCGGGCAGCAGAAGGGGCGCCTTCGATCGCAAGCGCGTCCGCGGTCTCTGCCTTTAACCTGGCGAACGCCTTTGGCGCCTGGGTTGGCGGTGTGGTCATCAGTCTCGGTCTCAGCCTGCCGATGATCGGGATGGCCGGCGCTGTCATTACGCTGTTAGGTCTGATGCTTTCGTGGCTCTCCTTCCGCTCCAGCGAAAAAGAATTCCAGGAAAGCAGCCAGGGAGTACCGGCAGCAGATTCTTACTAGGAAAACAAAAAATCCGCACGCTCGGAAAATGAGCGTGCGGATTTTTTCGTTTAAAGGTTGGCGGCAATATCGGCGGCGTATTGGAAGGATTTCTTTTTTGCTTCAAAATCATAAATGTTGGTAATACCCATCAGTTCATCGAGCCCGAGCTTATCCCGCAGTTCACGCAGCTGTTTCTGCACGGTGGCCGGGGAACCGATAACAGCCCGGCGCCGGTTCTCCCGCACTTTTTCCTGTTCTTCCTGCGTCCAGGCAGCAGGATTTACGCTTGCCGGAGCAGGGACTTTTGTATTTGTGCCCTTTTCGACATTTAAAAGCCACTGGTCCTGGCTCAGCGCCAGGCGGTCAGCCTCTTCATCGGTAGCCGCACAGACGATAAATACACAGGCGGCGGCGACCGGCCGGGGCTGCCGGTCGCTTGGTACAAAGGAGGCATGGTATTTACGGACCGCCTCGACGCCCTGATCCGGGCTGATAAACTGGCCGAACATGAAGCCGGCGCTTTGTTTGCCGGCATCCCGGGCGCCGCGTTCGGACAAACCGAGTACCCAGGTTTCCGGCAGGGAGCTGCTCATCGGAGAGGCTTTGATCGACGCATAGGGGTGGTCACCGGGAAGAGAGCGGTCAATAAACCCCTGGACCTCCTGAAGAAGGCGGGGAAAGGCGGACATGCTCTTTTTATTTCCATCCGTCAGAGCTTCCCGGATCGTATTACCCCCGCCGGGAGATCTTCCGATGCCAAGGTCGATCCGGCCCGGAAATAAAGCTTCAAGCACTTTAAAGTTTTCGGCTACTTTGTACGGACTGTACTGTGGGAGCAGGACGCCTCCCGAGCCAATGCGGATGCTTGTGGTGACGCTTGCGAGATGTGACATCAGAATTTCCGGCGAAGAGCCGGCCAAACCGCTGGTGCTGTGGTGCTCGGCTACCCAAAAGCGGTGAAATCCCCAATTCTCCGCCATTTGAACGAGCTCGCGGGTGTGTTCGAAGGCTTTTTCGGGGGTCTCGCCTTCTGCAATCGGTGATTGATCAAGAATACTGATATTCATCTGCGTTCCTCCAGCTAAACAGAATGCTTTTCTATGCTAGTCCAGTGTAAAAGAAAAACGAAAAAATCTACAGTAAATGAAATGGGGAAGACCAATGAACACAGAATTGACCCGTCGTTGGATTCAACAGGTATACGGTATAGAAGCAGCCTCGCCCGGACAGCAAGGAACCAGATGCTGGAGTGTAAGTGATAAAGAAGGATTAGTGTGGGAGCTTGTGACCGGTGACCTTGCGCTTCCGGAAAAAGATACGGTCCGGTGGCTTGAAGCTGACAACGATATCAGCATCAAAAAGACAAGAGAGGGAAAAAAACTGGCAGATGCCGGGGAGGCAGGCTGGGCCTATATGTATCAGAAGAAGCCGGATAGCCGTGGCCACGCTGGTAAGGAAGAGGCAAATTACCGGGAGCTTGGCGCCTGTCTGGCAGAAAAGCACCGCAGCTGGCACGAGAAACTGCCGCTAAACGATAAAGACAGCGTTTGGATGGCGGAGCAAACTTTAAAGACAGAATACCAGCAGATGGAACTGCTGCTTCCAAAAGGCCAGATGATGATCCGCCGAAGCATCGATGGGCTGTTTCCCGTGGTCGAACGTGCAGCCCTTCAGTTGGAGGACACAGGTTTTGTTTTCAGAGAAATAAATAGGGAGCAAAATGCAGGGGGAGAGGGTTTGTCCCCGGGAGCGATGCCGGGAGTTCATGTAAGCTTATATGATCTTGCTGCGCTGCTGCGGGACATTCTGCTTTCCTTTTCCGGTGAACAGGACTATCAGCCCTTTGCCCGGATGGTTTTTAATGAACTGCTCGCCGGCTATGACAGTGTAAGGAGCATACCACTTTCTTCACTGCAGCAGTTTGCGAATATTCTGGAATGGCACGACCTGTATCAGTACGCCCTCCTCTGGCAAAAAGATGCCATGGGGGAAAAGGCAGCAGTCAGAGTAAGGGAGCAGATCCGGCTTGAGCACCGGCTGCCGTTGCTGGAAATTTAAAAGCGTGAATTACTTTGGGGGAATCATCGCAAAAATTTCACCACTTTCAAAAATGCGTATTACTTCATCAAGCCATTCATAATAGCTCAGGGCGTAATTGATTTTTGCAAGATCGTGCTGAAGCTCTTCGATAAGGAGGGGATCCTCCGCTTCCTCTAAACAGGATTCAAATTCCTCTTTGGCACGGCGGGCTGCATTTTGGTTATTATCCGAGGCCTCCCGCCAGCGGTTGACAAAAACAGAGGTGAATGATTGATACCAGTCGTCGTTGGATTGGTACAAATCCTTGCGTACCCCTTTTTCCCATACCCGTTCGACCATACCTGCGTCCATGAGGGCCCGTATACCGGTGCTCATACTCATTTTACTCATGCCCAGTGCCTCGCTCATATCATCGAGTGTCATTGGACGTTCGGTAAATAACATGGTGCCGTACAGGCGTCCGTTTGTATCGGAAACACCGTATAGGCCCATGTTCTGGGCAATCGTGGAAATGAACTGTTTTTTTGCTTCATCCAGCTTGTTCTGAATATGCTGCTTCTTTTCCATACGGGCCCCCCTTTTTGCATGTATGATTAAAGTTTAGCAAATGACTGTGAAATAAAAAAATTGAATATTCGGTCGTTAAGTCCTTTAATCAGCAGATAATGATAGATATAAGTATATAATGTATGTACAGTATATACTTTACGACTCAAACGGCCCTAAATGGCATGATAAAAGTTTTGTAACTTTTAGCCTAATAATATATAGTAAAAGAGTGATAATAAATTTAGACAGAGACAAAGTAAACGGGGTGTGAAACGTTGGCGAAGATAGAAGTGGAAAACTTAACCAAGGTCTTCGGCAAACGCCCGAATCGTGCAATTAAACTGCTGGAACAGGGGAAATCGAAAGACGAAATCCTGGAAGAAACCGGCTGCACGGTTGGCGTGAACCGGACCAACTTTTCGGTGGAGGCCGGAGAAATATTTGTGATCATGGGACTTTCCGGGAGTGGAAAATCTACACTTGTGAGACTTCTGAACCGGTTAATTGATCCGACTGAAGGAAGCGTCTGGGTGGACGGTGACGATTTGGCCCGTATGGACGACAAAGGGCTGAGAGCGGTGCGCAGGGAAAAAATGAGCATGGTTTTCCAACAATTCGGACTATTTCCGTTCCGGACAATTCTCGACAATGTGGCATACGGCCTGGAAATTCAGGGACTCGAGGAGCAGGAAAAAAAGAAAAAAGCAGACGAAGCTCTGCAGCTGGTCGGGCTTGGCGGCTACGGCAACATGTATCCGGACGAGCTGTCCGGCGGGATGCAGCAGCGGGTCGGCCTGGCACGGGCACTCGCCGCAGACACGGATATTCTGCTGATGGATGAAGCCTTCTCGGCGCTTGATCCCCTGATCCGGAAGGAAATGCAGGATGAGCTGCTGGAGCTTCAGGACCGGATGAAAAAGACAATTGTGTTTATCACTCATGATTTGGACGAAGCGCTTCGGCTCGGGGACCGCATTTCGATTATGAAAGATGGACGAGTGGTTCAGATTGGTACACCGGAGGAAATTCTCCAGCATCCGGCGGATGATTACGTCGCCCAGTTCGTGGAAGACGTGGACCGCTCCAAGGTATTTACCGCCGAATCCGTCATGAAACGGCCCGAGACGCTCACGATCGATAAGGACGGGCCGAGAGCCGCGCTTCAGCGCATGAAAAAGGAAGGTATTTCGAGCCTGTATGTAACGAATAAAGACCGGACGCTGCTCGGTATTGTCCATGCCGATGAAGTATCGCGTCTGGTGGAGCAGGGATCGGAAGATATGCGAAGCATTCTGCATGAAGATGTGCCTACGGTACAAAGGGATACAGTAGTCAAGGAAATGATCGAGCTGCTTACATACAAAAACACACCAGTAGCCGTCGTTGATGAAGATAATAAGATTGTAGGCATAGTTGTAAGAGGCGCTGTCATGGCACTGCTTTCAGGTAAGGAGGTGTCAGCCGTTGAGTAACATTACACCGCTGCCGCTTGCTGCCTGGATTGATGCGTTTGTCGACTGGCTGACCCAGGCCGAATTTATTTTTGGGCCGCTCACCGATTTTATAGGCTATATTATCAGTGGATTTGAATGGTTTTTTGGCATCTTTCCGCCGTGGCTGCTGCTGATTATTATTGTTGGATTAACGTTCTGGTTTGCCGGCAGAAAAATCGGGCTTACCGTGTTTGTCCTGCTTGGGCTGCTGCTCATCTGGAACCTGGGCTACTGGGAGGACATGGTGCTGACGCTTGCGATTGTGCTGACCGCCGGAGTAATTTCCATTGTCATCGGGGTTCCGGTCGGCATCTGGATGTCCAGGAGTTCTGCAGTCGAGGGCACGATCAAGCCGGTGCTCGACTTTATGCAGACGATGCCCGCCTTTGTGTACCTGATCCCGGCAGTTGCCTTTTTCGGCATCGGGATGGTGCCGGGCGTCGTCGCCTCGGTCATCTTTGCGATGCCGCCGACGATCCGCTTTACGAATCTCGGGATCCGGCAGGTGCCGACCGAAATTATCGAAGCGTCGGAGGCCTTCGGATCGACAGGAAACCAGAAGCTGTTTAAGGTACAGCTGCCGATGGCGAAAACAACGATCATGGCCGGGATTAACCAGACGATCATGCTGGCGCTTTCGATGGTTGTTATTGCTTCGATGATCGGGGCAGACGGCCTTGGGACGGCGGTGTACTTTGCGGTCGGCCGGAACGATGTCGGCGGCGGCTTTGAAGCCGGCCTTGCGATCGTGATTGTAGCGATCATTCTGGACCGGCTGACGCAGGGCATTGGAGCAAGTAAACGAAAATAGGTATACCTCCTGGAACAGGGAGTATCCATACAATTAAGAACAAAAGGGGAGTAATTCACATGGAGAAATTATGGAAAAAAGCTGGTTTAGGCGCAGCCGGGATTTCAATGGCAGCAGTGATGACCGCCTGCGGTGGCGGAGGAGGCGGGGATTCAGAGGAATCCGGCGGCTCTGACGATTCCGGATCGAGTGAAGAATCCTCTTCCGGCGGCGGTTTTGGTGAAGAAGTAGACTACACGATTACCGGTATTGATGCCGGTGCTGGTATTATGTCTCAAAGTGAACAGGCTATCGAAGATTACGGCCTTAGCAACTGGAATCTGCAGTCGAGCTCCGGTGCGGCGATGACGAGCGCACTCGGCGACGCGATTGAAAATGAAGAGCCGATTATTGTTACCGGCTGGACTCCGCACTGGAAATTTGCGGAATATGATCTGAAGTATTTGGAAGACCCGGAAGGCTCCTTCGGTGACGGTGATGATATTCATACTGTTGTACGCCAGGGACTTGAAGAGGATATGCCGGGAGCATATCAGTTCCTTGATCAGTTCCAGTGGGAAGCAGAAAACATGGAAGAAATCATGGTAGAGATTCAGGATGGCACCGAGCCGGCTGAAGCTGCTGCTACATGGGTCGATGAAAACGAAGACATGGTATCTGAATGGACCGACGGCGTGGAAGAGGTCGACGGCGAAGCGATTGAACTCGTCTACGTGGCCTGGGACTCTGAAATTGCTTCCACTAACGTAGTCGGGGAAGTGCTTACCGATCTTGGCTACGACGTAACATTAACACAGCTTGAAGCTGGACCAATGTTTGCGGCTGTTGCTGACGGCGAAGCAGACGGCATGGTTGCCGGCTGGTTCCCGAACACGCACGCAAGCCAGATGGAAGAATACGGCGATGACTATGAAGACCTTGGTGCGAACCTTGAAGGCGCTATTACCGGCCTGGTCGTTCCGGAATACATGGACATTGAATCCATCGAAGACCTTGAAGCGGAAGAATAAGTATAATGATAAGCCGGAGCTCTCAGGAGCTTCGGTTTTATTTTTGTTTTTATACATACCAAATGCCCGCAGGCATCTGCCTGCGGGCATCAGGAAGTGGCACAATTATGAACCGGGCCAGCAGATATAACTGGCTTCAGATGGTCCAATAATCGAGGTATGGGGTGGGGTAGTAATGGTATACCCGTTTTCCCCCGATTTAATCTGCTTAATTGTAAAAATATAAAAATCCCGCTGATGGAAAGCGGGATTCGATTTATTCTGTACCGAAATATTGTTTTGCTTTTTCCAGATACGGTTCTGTTTCCGGTGTCAGTTCAGTATCCTCGATGATAGCTTCTACTGGACAGACAACTACACAGGCACCACAGTCGATACAGACGTCTGGATCAATATAAAATTGCTCTTTTCCTTCTTCAATACAGTCTACAGGACAAACATCCACGCATTCCCCTGCTTTTTCTTCTATACATGGCGATGTAATGACGAATGCCATTTTGGTTCACCTCTTTTCAAAGTATTTCAAGAGATTTATGATTACGCGCCGAAAAACTGTCTCTCCATTGAAGAAAGCCAGCGCCTAGTAAGAAACCTCTCTTTCTCTAGTGTAAAACATATAGTGTTCCTTTACAATTACCTGGCGATAAGTATAATAGGTTGTGAGTCTAAAATTGATTAAACATATTAAAATACTATGAATTATAAAAAAGGGAGGTGACGGCGTGTCCTGGGAGATTGTATGGGTGCTGATTATCGTATTGGCGATGATTGGTGCTCTGATGAAAGAAATAGCGCGGCCGGGTATTATTTTTTTATTCGTTCTTTCACTGCTGCTTATCACAGGGATTATTACACCACAACAGGGGCTGAAGGGGTTTGCCAACCAGGGCATGCTGACCGTGGGCCTTCTTTGTATTGTTGCAGGTGCTGTCCAGCAGACCGGCATCGTGGACCGGTTCGTTGAAGGAGTACTGAGTAAAGGCCGTACCCCTAGAGGATCGCTAATGAAAATGCTCGTGCCCTCGGCGCTTATGAGCGGTTTTCTGAACAATACGCCGATTGTAGCGACGTTTTCGCCGCTTGTGAAACGGTGGTGCGAAAAATATGATCTGGCGCCGTCCAAATTCCTGCTTCCCTTGTCCTACGCCACGATCATCGGGGGCACGATTACACTGATAGGAACGTCCACCAACCTTGTCGTGCACGGGCTCCTGCTGGAGCGGGGATACACGGGGTTTCATTTTTTTCAGCTCGCTTTAATCGGCATACCTGCAACAATTGCTGTGACCATCTTTATTTTAACGATTGGCATAAAGATTCTGCCGGACCGGAAGCCGCCGCTGTTTTACCAGAAGGAGGGCCGCCGGAAATACATGCTCAAGCTAGAAATCACACCTGATTATAAGCATCTCGGAGATACGCTGAAACGGGCGGGTTTTATTAATGATCCGTCTCTGCAGCTGCTGGCTTTACTGCCAAAAGGGGAAGCGGAAAGCAGGGAGGCCGGCGAACACCACATTCTTGAATCGGGTGACTGTCTGATGGTATACGGAGACCTGGCGCAGATAGCGGTGCTCGAAAATACGGATGGACTTGATATTAGAACGGAAACGAGTGAGAAAAAAACAGCTGAAGAGCCGAATGATCGCAAGCTGATGGAAGTAATGGTAACCCACTACTCCAACATTCTATTTACAAAGCTAAAGGACATTTTCTTTGACCAGCGATTTGATGCTGCGATTATCGGCATTCATCGTTATGATGAGAGCTATTCGTCCGAAATGAAAGAAATGGTGGTAAAGCCGGGGGACACACTACTCCTGCTGGCTGGGCCGGAATTTGAACAAAAAACGAGCGCCCACAATGACTTTCACGTACTGAAAAACAGCGTGAATCCTTTTTTGAAGGGGCCGAGGTGGAAGAGCTGGCTGCCGCTCGTCATGATGATGCTGATGGTGGGGCTCGCTGCCCTGCAGATCATTCCTATTTTCTATGCAGCGCTGATCGCCGTCGCCGGACTGCTCCTGACAGGATCGCTTTCGCTGATGGATGCCCACCGGTATCTTCCATATGAAGTGCTGATCGTCATTGCTGCTGCCTTTGGACTCGGAGAAGCGATGATGAGTACGGGGGCGGCTCCGCTTCTCGCAGAACGGATGATTGACTGGTTTATGCCGTTTGGGGTGCTCGGAGTTTTTACAGCCCTCTATGTTCTGACAAATGTGTTTACCGAAGTGGTGACCAACAATGCGGCGGCCATCGTGATGCTGCCGGTGGCACTGGAAACAGCGGATATTTTGTCTGTTTCTCCGCTGGCAGCTGCGGTAATTGTCGCAATTGCAGCGTCCGCGAGCTTTATTACGCCGATTGGCTACCAGACGAATCTGTTTGTGTATACGCAGGGCGGCTACCGGTTCACGGATTTCATGAAAATCGGTGCGCCGGTGAGTCTGATTGTTATGGTTATTACCATCAGTATTACATGGACAGTATGGGGTTAAAAGCTGGAAAAGCGCCATAAGGTTTTTTATACTGAAAATAAAGAAGAAAGAAGGTAAGCACCTTGGATATACGTGCAGAAAGTCTGTCCGCGCATAAATGGCTGTTTGCACTGCCGCTTGCAGGTGCTGTACTAACTATTCTCATTTCAACTTCCATGCCATATCAGCAGCAGGACATTCGTCCGTGGCTCGAGCACATCCCGTTTGAGCGGCTGCAGCCGTATGTATCCGTACCGTCCTTTTCCTATGGAGGAGAGCCGGTGAGTGTAGCTGCCTCCGGCGTGGAAGGCTATGTGGAATTTTTCATCCGCAAGGCAAGCCACGTGTTTATGTTCACCGCTATATTTCTGGCGGCTCTGCTCGCAGTTTACCCGTACCGCCTGCCGTTTTGGGGAAAGCTCGCCGGGGCGTACGGGTTTGTATTGATGTTTGCCATGCTTGACGAGTTCCGGCAGCACTTCAGCCCGGACAGGCACGGCATGTGGCAGGATGTTGCTCTCGACATGGCCGGAGTGTCCGCTGCGGCAGTGATTGTTGTTTTGTGCTGGCTATGGAGATACGGATCGCGCTTTATGTAAAAAGTCCCCTGCAGAGGAGTGCGGGGGACTTTGTTTATGAAAGAGGGGGTAACGCGGGGGATAAAGCAAGGGGAGAACTGCTACATACCGGCGGGAAAAGGCTCAGTGCTTAAGCCGATGCTTTCCGGCGGTGCGTCAGAAGCGCCTGACTGCAGCTTTAAAAACCGCACGTCTTCAGCGTTTACTTCAACCACCTGCACGCGTTTATTGTCCTTGTTGTCGTACAGACGTGTATTAATTCTTCCTTTCACACCGACCATAGCGCCTTTGTGGCAGTATTCGCACGTCGTTTCCGCCTGGCGCCGCCATACGGTAACAGGCACGAAATCGGCGTCGTATTCCCCTTCCTGGTTGCGAAAGGACCGCTGAACAGCAAGGGTGAAGTTGCATACCGGGGTCCCGTCCTTCGTATAGGTTAATTCGGGATCGCGGGTGAATCTGCCGACAAGCGTCACCTGGTTAAACATGTAATCACTCCTGAATAGTTAGTGGGTCTGGGTTACAGACGTGTGGTATAAAAATTGGTGAAAGTATTCATGTCTTGGAGAAGGAAAAAAGGCAAGAGTGCGTTCGAGGGATAAAAAGGGATGCCTCGGGGCATACTCGGGCTGGGGCGCAAGGTAGTCCCGTGCGCTGCACCACCGGTATGATCCGGGGTAGGGATGATCCAGCTTCTCAGAAGGAAGCAGGTGTATCCGGCGGCTCTGTTCAAAAAAGGAGGTTTCATCAGGGAGAAGTTCGGAATGGTAACGAGACTGAAAAACGGGGCCTCCGGTGTCATAATGGCGCCGGTAGTGCATGGCATAGGACGCATGCAGCTCCCGCATAATTGTGGAGATGGAGACGTACGTGGATTCGGCCAGCAGATGAATGCTGTCCGGAAGCAGACAGTAGGCATGAAGATCGAGCTTCGTAGTATTGATTACTTTGGCTAATAAGTATACGTATTGTTTATAGTCTTTTTCGTCGGGAAATAAAGTGCGGTTGGAAGCCCCAGCTGCAGTAATGTAATAGACGGTGCCAGGAAACCAAAGGCGTTCTTCCCGGGGCACGGGCATACACCTCTTTCGTTAAAAATTTGTAGGGAGTATTTCACCAAGAGGAGGGGGTTGGTGAAAATAAGGCCGCAGACAGGACCTTGGGAGCAGAAAAAAACGCGGTTGCGCCTCCTTTCGTGTTAGAATATAACTACTATACCATATATTCCAACAAAAGGAAGAAGCAGAATGTGACAACACTTTGGGAGCCCTGCCCTGCTTTTGGAAAATTCAAGCAGTATGATTTTATCCCATGTATTTGTATTTCCCATTCGATATGGTATGTTGAATACAGCTTAATTTGTCTTATATTTAACATGCGTGCAGGGCACGCAGCACAGTTATCAAGGAGGAAAAAAGATGAAAGTACGTAAAGCTATTATCCCGGCCGCAGGGCTTGGAACGCGTTTTCTTCCGGCGACAAAGGCGCAGCCGAAGGAAATGCTTCCGATCGTGGACAAACCCACTATTCAATACATAGTAGAAGAAGCGATTGCTGCCGGCATTGAAGACATTATTATTGTAAGCGGCCGCGGCAAACGCGCGATCGAGGACCACTTCGACGTTTCCTACGAGCTCGAGCAGACGCTTGAAAAGAAAAACAAAACGAAGCAGCTCGAGGAGGTCCAGCAGATCTCCAATATGGCAAATATTCACTACATCCGTCAGAAAGAGCCGAAGGGCCTCGGCCATGCCATCTGGTGCGCCCACCGTTTTATCGGGGACGAGCCGTTTGCTGTACTTCTTGGGGATGATATTGTGCATTCGGACGAGCCGTGCATGAAGCAGCTGACAGACGTGTTTGATAAATACCAGAGCTCGGTTGTCGGTGTCCAGCAGGTGCCGGACCAGGACGTTTCCAAATACGGCATCATTGATCCGAAAAGCGAGGAAGAAGCCGGCGTGCATAAAGTCCAGGGCTTAAAGGAAAAGCCGGATCTTGCAGATGCTCCGTCCAACTATGCGGTAATGGGACGCTACGTTCTGACACCGGAAATTTTCGACATTCTCGAAACGCTGCCGCCAGGATCCGGCAATGAGATCCAGCTGACGGATGCCATTACGAAGCTGAATGAAAGCCAGGACGTGCTGGCTTATGAATTTGACGGTGTGCGCTACGATGTTGGCGATAAGTTCGGCTTTGTTAAAGCGACGATCGACTTTGCGCTCGACCGGGAAGATCTGCGTGAGCCGCTTGAGGATTACCTGCAGAACAATATTCTGCAAACCGAAACGGATAAAAAGTAGTCATTGTAGAGAGAAAAGCCGCCGGGCAACTGCCACGGCGGCTTTTTTGCGTAAAAAAAGAGCCCGGTTTGGGCTCCTTCGTTACGCGTTGTCTTCATTCTGTTTCTTTTTAATCGGATATGCTCTCCATTTGGAAAGATCAATTTCCTCTTTTTTCAGAAGACGATGCGGAAAAACAAACGTCCATGGCCGGCTTGAGAACGGCTGCACGGCAAAATCGTCGAGCTTAAATCCGCCCCGGGCAATGACCTCTTCGTGCGCATCCTCCACCTGCAGCGGCACGTTGTCGAGCTTGAGCTCATTGTTGCCTCCGTTGCGGATGAGAAGCGTTACATGCAGGTCACCGTTTTCCGACTGCACGGCGCGCATCCCCATGAAGTTGACCTCACCGGGACGCGGCGGCTTCATGTCACGGATCATGTCCTTCAGCTTGTCCACCTGCTGGTCGCTGAGCGCACTTTTCCAGCTGTCGGCAAGGTCAAGATGGTGCTCGCGCTTTGGTTTTTCCACGTGAAAGCCGATTTTCCATCCGTCTTTAGGAAGTTCCTGCTGAAGCTGTTCCTTAGGCGCGAAATAAAAGTTCCACGGCCGGGCGCTTCTTGGCGGGATATCGCCGACACCGCTTAAATCCACTTTCTTTTTCGCGATTACCTGGTTGTCATTACTCATCAGAAGCACCGTGGACTGCTTCAAACGGATGGCTTTTTCTGCGCCGTTGCGGATAAAGGCGGTGACAAGCATCAGTCCATTTTCATCCCGCTGTGCGCTTATGCCCGATAGAGCGACCTGCCCGGGTTTTAGCCGGGGTGCTTCCCCGTTTAAAAAGCGCAGGTAGTATTCATCCTCTTCCGGAATTTCGGCGTCCGGATGCAGGCTGAGAGTCGTTTCTACGGTCCGTCCGCTGTCATCATGTGCTTCGTCTATGGTTTCCTCATCCGCCGGGGTTTGGTCTGCCAGTTCTTCTGGTTTAACAGCGTCACCCTGGGACGATTGCTTTTTTTTACCGAATAAAGCCATACTTTTTCACCCTTTTATAAATGTCATAGTTATAAAGTTTGTTATATACATGCACCGGCGTTAAAGATAGTCTGTACGTCCTTATAGTATATCATTCTGCCGAAGGACTTTTAAGGGGAATATCCAAATGCAAGTTAATATTCCCACGGGCCTTTTTCCTGTACAATTAAAATATACGAGTAAAACAAACAATAAATGAGCAAATAGAGGAGTTATGCACATAAAGAGTCTGGTTGGTACGGCGGTGTTGTTGGCTCTGTTGGCAGCGTTCGTAGTTTACAGCCCGGCGGATTCTCCCTGGAGCGGGGTTAAAGACCGTCTCGAGGAAGCAGGCGGCACGACATACGAAGGAACGGAGACGCAGGGCGAACGAATGGCCCTGTTTTTATCCAATCTGCTCGGGGAAAACCTGCAGGCGGATGAAACGAGCGGAGGCGCTCCAGAGGCTGGCACTGTAGAAACGGAAGTGCCTGAAGGAACAGGGGACTGGGAGGTTGCAGGCGTGAGTCTTGGAGACAGTCTTGAAGAAGTGGAAACGGCACGCGGGGAAGCGAAGGACGTGCAGGCCGGCAGCTATTCGTTCGACTGGCATATTTATTACGACGATGATTATGAACAGTACGCCCAGTACGGGATTGAAGACGGACGTGTAGTGGCGCTTTATTCCAACCAGCAGACGTGGCAGGACAGTGAAGGAAACGGCTGGGGCACCGGGCGCAATGTGATTCAAGATACGTACGGTGAATCGATGGAGACGGTAACCCGCGGAAACATCCGCACGGAAACGGATGAACAGCAGCAGGGCGTTTACGAAGTGGAGGAAGGCTTTGCGACCTTTTTCTATGATGTCCATGAAGAAAACAGGGTGAATGCTCTGCTGCTGGTGAATAAAGAGGTGGAAAGAAACTCGTCGTTCTATACCGAAGAGTCCGAAGAAGTACGGGAGTCGTATGAACGGCTTGTATGGCATTTAACCAATGCGCAGCGTGTGCAGCTCGGCCGGGATACGCTCGCCTACAATGAGCCGGTGGCAGCTGTTGCAAGGGCGCACAGTGAAAACATGGCTGAAAATCAGTTTTTCGATCACGTGAATCCGGAAGGCCAGTCGCCGTTTGACCGCCTCGAAAGTGACGGCATCCGCTACGTCCAGGCTGCCGAAAATATCGCCTCCGGGCAGCGGGCGCCGCTGTATGCCACGGCCGGATGGATGAATTCGTATGAAGGGCACCGCGAAGCGATGCTTGGCAATTACGATGGTCTTGGTGTCGGCGTGGCATTCGACGACGAAAACCGTCCGTTTTATACGCAGAATTTTGTTAGTCCAAGCAGGGAGTGATAGATGAATGCCAGCAAATATAGTGGTTGTTGGAAGCATTAACATGGATCTGGTCACCACAGCGGAACGTATGCCTTCCCGGGGAGAAACGATCCTCGGGGAAGGCTTTCATACATATTTTGGCGGGAAAGGGGCCAATCAGGCAGTGGCCGCTGCCCGCCTCGGTGCCCGGGTATCAATGATCGGAGCGGTTGGAAGCGATGCTTTCGGCACAGAATATTTGGAGCATTTACACGCAGAAGGCATCAATACAGACCATGTCCGCACGCGTCCAGACCTTGCGAGCGGTGTGGCTGTAATTATTGTATCTGAAGGAGACAACTGCATTATTGTGACCCCGGGGGCGAACGCCACGGTCAGCCCTGATGATATTGAAGAAAGCCGGTCGCTTCTGAGAGAGGCAGACGCAGTGCTCGTACAGCTTGAAATTCCAGCGCCGTCGGTGGAGAAGGTGCTTCAAACCGCTGAGGAGGAGCAGACGCCGGTTATTTTAAACCCGGCGCCCATGCAGCCGCTGTCCCCGGCGTATTGGGGTAAAGCCTCCTATCTGACACCAAACGAGCAGGAGTTTGAACAACTGCGGGAGGCGTACCCGGCGATTGCCGACCGCCGTGAAAATGTAGTGATCACGAAGGGGGCAGCGGGAGCATCGATTATCCGGGCAGATGGCCGCGAGGCCGTCATTCCAGTGCGGACGGCGGACGTGCGGGACACCACAGGGGCAGGTGACACCTTTAATGGAGCGTTTGCGACAGCAGTGGCAGAAGGGATGCCGCTTGAAGAGGCCTGCCGGTTTGCCAATGCCGCCTCAGCGCTTTCTGTCGAAAAGGAAGGAGCCCAGACCGGCATGCCGGTGCGTTCGCAGATCGAAGATCGGGACCTTTAATATGTATGCAGAAGTGAATGTAGAATAAATGGCAAAATATGATACAATAAAATTTGGCAATAACGCTTAAACCATAAGCGGTCATTCATGCGTATAAAAGAACGAAAATACATAAATTAAAGGTTGGGAAGATGTATGAAGCTAACAGTAGTAGGTACCGGCTATGTGGGCCTTGTATCAGGCACAAGCTTTGCAGAACTTGGCAATGAGGTAATCTGTGTGGATAAAATTCCGGAGAAGGTGGACCGGCTGAACAATGGCGAGATCCCGATTTATGAACCGGGGCTTAAAGAACTGGTGGACTCAAACCGGGCAGCCGGACGCCTGCAGTTTACAACAGAACTGAAGCCTGCCGTACAGGCATCAGATGTGGTGGTTATTGCTGTCGGCACGCCCGAATCAGAAACAGGAGCAGCGAACATGTCCTACGTGTACGGCGTGGCGGACGAAATCGGGGAAGCGGTGGATGATGATAAATTCCGCGTCGTAGTGAATAAATCGACGGTACCGGTAGGAACTGCAGACCGCGTGCGCAGACTGATTGCAGACAAAAATCCGGATGCGCAGATCGAAGTATGCTCGGTGCCGGAATTTCTCCGGGAAGGATCAGCTGTGAAGGACACATTCAATCCTGACCGTGTCATTATCGGCACAAATTCCGACAAAGCAGCGGGCATTTTAACTGAGCTGCACCAGCCGCTTACAGACAACATCGTCGTGACAGATCCGCGCAGCTCCGAAATGATCAAATACGCCTCCAATGCCTTTCTTGCCACGAAGATCTCTTTTGTGAACGAAGTGGCAAACATCTGCGATTACTACGGTGCAGATATCAATGCGGTTACACGCGGAATGGGGATGGACAACCGGATCGGTCCGAAGTTTTTGAACGCGGGGATCGGCTACGGCGGCTCCTGCTTCCCGAAGGATGTTAAAGCGATCAAGCACCTGGCAGAGGTCAAAGGCTACTATCCGCAGCTGCTGCAGGCCGTCAATGACGTGAACGAAAAGCAGAGCCTGCGCATGGTGGATCACCTGAATGTGATTTTTAACGAAGACATTCGCAATATTACGGTGGCGCTTCTCGGACTGGCGTTCAAGCCGAACACAGACGATATGCGGGAAGCCCCGTCGCTGAAAATCATCCGTTCGCTCCAGGAATACGGTGTGAAGGTGCGTGCCTTTGACCCGGTAGCAGAGGACAATGCCAAGCAGCTGCTCGAGGGAGACATTTATTTCGCAGAAAGCGCGCTGGATGCCTGCGAAGGCGCAGACGCGGCGATGCTTGTGACAGAGTGGGATGAATGCCTTCAGGTCACGCCGGAGAAATTAAAAAGCATTATGAACAAGCCGGTCATGATTGACGGCAGAAATGCATTTGAAGCCAGGGAATTTAAAGAAGCCGGCTTTATTTATCACGGCATCGGCCGGAAATAGTTATAGAAAAGCCCGGAAGGAGCATCTTCTCCTTCCGGGCTTTTTTTATGCTGAAAAACTTGTGGTTTAAGGTGTTGGTTCCTCGTAGCTTTCCTCTTCGGCTGGCGCTTCTTCGTATGACTCCTCTTCAGCCGGTACTTCTTCTTCCGTAGCAGGCTCCTCGTAGGACTCCTCAGCCGGCGCCTCTTCTTCTGTTGCCGGCTCTTCGTAGGATTCTTCCACCGGAGCTTCTTCCTCTGTCGCTGGCGCTTCTTCATACGATTCTTCCTCTGCAGGCACTTCCTCCTCTGCCGCAGGTTCTTCGTAGGATTCCTCAGCCGGTGCCTCTTCTTCAGCCGCAGGCTCCTCATCGGGTTCCTCAGCCGGAGCTTCTTCAACAGCAGGAGCTTCATTGTTCACCTGTGTGCCCGGGAGTGCCAGCGGTTCTTCAGAAGCCGGAAGGTCGAGCTGCTTGCGCAGGTTGTTGGAAGTTTCGAGCGTTTCCTCCGGGTCCAGCTGGTAGTAATAAATGCCATTGATCGTTGTATCTGACCCCCGCAGCTGGCTAGAGTCAATTTCGTTTAACGAATCGGCGTACTGCTGCAGAGCGATCATGTTGCCGAATGTGAAGTTGGTGCTGACATTTTCACTGACGCTGTCAAATACATCATCGTAGTTATCGATGGATTCGATGGAGCCGGCTTTTTTGATCAGGCTTTCAAGCACTTCCTGCTGACGTTCGCCGCGTCCAAGATCGCCCCGTGGGTCTTCTTTTCTCATCCGCACGTATTTCAGCGCTTCTTCGCCGTTGAGCGTTGCCGGCCCTTCTTCAAACTCTGTTCCTTCCTCCGTGAAATCAAATGGCACGTCAACGTCGACACCGTTAAGGTCGTTGATAATGTCGGTAAAAGCAGCGAAATCTGATTTTACATAATAGTCGATTGGGATGTTCAGTGTATTTTCTACGGACTGGACGGCCAGGTCGGTGCCGCCGTAAGCATTGGCGTGTGCGATTTTGTCTTCGCCGTTTCCTTCAATATTTACGAGCGAATCTCTTGGAATACTCACAAGCTTTACTTTTTTGGAGTCCTTGTTGAATGTACCGACGACCATTGCGTCAGAGCGTCCATCCATGGATCCATTTTCACGGTCATCCACTCCAAGGAATAAAACCGAGAAGCTGTCCTCTGAGGGATCAACGGCCTGGTCCCGGAGATCCGATTTTTCGCCGCGTTCGAGCTCTTCCTCTGTATCAGCGGACACGCTGTTCAACTGCTGGAGAAAGTAGGCAGAAGCTCCTCCGGCAAGCAGAAGAAAAAGCAATGCCACGATGGCTGTGGTTTTCCAGATGAAGGATTTCTTTCTTCTTTTACGAAGATTCCTCCGTTGAGACGTTGAGCTTGGCATGTCGGCACTTCTCCTTTAGATTGTATAATGATCTTAGTACAGAAAACGGCAGAAAACGTCTGCAGATACGCTATTATATAAAAATCAGCTGAAATGGGAGCATTTTGAAAAATATTGTATTCTTTCATTGTATCCGAGGCAGAAACGATAGTAAACAAAATAAACACCCGGTACGAAAACTATTTCTGGGCCGGGAACGTATTTGCCAGCGGCCGCTTCGTATTACCGGGGAAATAAATGAAAGGCTACGAGGGTTCGTCGGTTTCCACGAAGGCCTGCTCCCCTTCTTCTATCCCGGCCTGGCCGCTGCTTATGTTCACAAGCCACTCCCGGCACGTTTCCGTTTCTTCGACAGGGGTATAAAGATGAAGCTTCACCTGCTCTTCGTAGTCAATCGAATCAAGAATATAGGAGGACTTCCGGGCTTCATATTCCAGCTTGCCGAGCAGACTGTAGTCGGTAGAGACAATGAGCTCCTGCATCAGCGTACGGCGCACGATGCCGATGTGATTCAGCGCTTCGGAAACCGATGAGCCGTAGGCGCGGATGAGTCCGCCAGCGCCGAGCTTTATTCCGCCGAAGTAGCGGGTGACAACGACGGCGGTATCTTTCAGCTCCCGTTTTTTCAGCACCTCGAGCATTGGTACTCCGGCAGTGCCGTTCGGCTCACCGTCATCATTGGCTTTTTGAATGTGGTCCTGCTCGCCGATCAAATACGCCGAACAGTTGTGGGCGGCGTTCCAGTGCTCTTTTTTTATCTGCTCTATGAATGAATGAGCGGTTACTTCGTCTTCTGCGCGGGTAATATGGGTAATAAAGCGTGATTTATTTATGGTAAATTCATGATGTCCGCTCTGTTTAATGGTACGATATGAAGTAAGCATACGGTAACATTCCTCCTAGGTAATGTTATTACCGTATAATATGATTGTAATGGTTGCAACATTTTGGCCAGTATATAACAGGAAACGGGCGAAAATGAAACAAAATTAGAGGTAAATATGTAAATTTGTGATTTTTCATTACATAGCGGAATAGGTCCAAACGAATATGCTAAACTATTCATGAACCGTTCCAAACGGTATTGAAAATTCGCAGGCAAGTATAGAGGGTGATGGTGGCCTTGCGAAATGCAGCAGACTTAGATCAAATTATTGACCAAATGCTTCAGACAGTAGAGAAAAGCAAAGAAGAAATTTTTGAGATCAGTGAAACCTCCAGAAAAGAACTTCACTCACTCCAGGAAGAGTTGAAGGAAATACAGGAACACATTTCGGAAACGATTGAACGCTCCGATCAGCTCGAGGTTGAAGCCAGGGTCGCAAGAAATCAGTTAGCAGAGGTAAGCAAACGGTTTCGGCAGTTCAGTGATGAAGAAGTGCAGAAGGTGTATGAAAAAGCCAACGAATCGCAGGTAAATCTCGCTGTGGTGCGCCAGGAGGAAAAACGCCTCCGCGACCGCAGGGACAATATCGAACGCCGCCTGATTCAACTGGATGAAACCATTGAACGGGCTGAAACGCTTGTTTCCCAGGTAGGCATTGTGTATAACTTTCTTGCCGGCGATCTTCAGGACGTCGGGGAATTTGTCGAAAATGCCCGGGAAAAGCATGAGTTCGGTCTGCAGATCATTGAAGCGCAGGAGGACGAGCGCAAGCGGGTGGCGCGTGAAATTCACGACGGCCCGGCGCAGACGCTCGCACACGTACTTCTCCGCTCGGAGCTTGTAGAGAAAATCTCCCGCGAAAAAAGCGCGGAGGAAGCCATCCAGGAGTTCCGGGAGCTGCGTGTGCTGATCCGCTCGAGCCTCGGGGAAGTACGCAGGATCATTTATGACCTGCGCCCGATGGCGATTGATGACCTTGGCCTCGTGCCGACGCTGCAGAAGTATCTGCGCCACCTTGAAGACAATACGGGCATGGTGACAGAGTTTACCACGAAGGGGAAAGAAGCAAGAGTCGCCCCGAACCTTGAGATCGGACTGTTCCGCATTGTCCAGGAGGCAGCCCAGAATGCCTACAAGCACGCAAAGCCGGACCTTCTCCGGGTACAGCTCGAACAGCGGCCGACGAGCATTACGATTTTAATCAAGGATGACGGCAAGGGGTTCGACGTACAAAAGGAACGGGACAAATCGTTCGGCCTTCTCGGCATGAGAGAACGTGTGAACGCGCTGGGCGGGGAGCTGACGATTGATTCCGTGGTCGGCCAGGGCACGAGAGTGAAAGTGTTTGTGCCGGTTCATTAAAACAAAAGACTGCATTAAATAACCAAAAGATAAGTGAAGCGAAGAAAGGATGAGAACGTATGCAAGAACGTATCGATGAAAAAATCAAATTGCTGTTAATTGATGACCATCAGCTTTTCCGTGAAGGCGTTAAACGCATTCTGGATATGGAAGAAAACTTTGAGATTGTTGCAGAAGGCAGTGACGGAGAAGAAGCGTTTGCTCTTGTCAACGATTATCATCCGGACGTTGTGCTGATGGATATCAACATGCCGGGTGTTAACGGCGTTGAAGCGACCAAGACGCTGATCGAACGCCACCCGGATTTAAAGGTGCTTATTCTGAGCATTCACGACGATGAGTCGTACGTGACGCACGTATTGAAAACAGGAGCTTCCGGCTACCTGCTGAAGGAAATGGATGCCGACGCCCTGATTGAAGCGGTGAAGGTGGTCGGCTCCGGCGGCGCCTACATTCACCCGAAGGTAACGCAGAATCTGATTAACGAATATCGCCGGCTTGCCCATGAAGGTGACGATCACGGCGCAGACGATACCGAAATCGGCTACAAAGAGGTGGAGTACCGTAAGCCGCTCCACATTCTGACACGCCGCGAGTGCGAAGTGCTTCAGCTGATGACGGATGGCTACAGCAACCGGATGATCGGTGAGTCTCTTTATATCAGTGAAAAAACGGTGAAAAACCACGTGAGTAATATCCTGCAGAAAATGAATGTGAACGACCGGACGCAGGCGGTTGTCGAATCCATCAAAAAGGGCTGGGTGAAAGTCCGCTAAATAAGTAAAGGCTGCCGGTGGAATATCGGCAGCCTTTTTTGCGCTTTGGCATTGACTTCCGGCGGGAAGTCCGTAAAATGAAAACGAACTCATACATGCATATTATAGACAGAACGAAAGGAGAGGGCCTGTTTGCCAAATATCGCCGTAGTTACTGACAGCACCTCGTACCTGACCCCTGAAGAACTTAAGCAGTGGAACATTCACGAAATTCCGCTCAATGTGGTGGTAAATGAAGAAACGATGCCGGAAACGGAGTGGGAGGCAGCAACTTATTTTCAGACGATGAGAAATTCGGAAACGCTTCCGACCACATCCCAGCCGTCGCCGGGAAAAATGGAGGATCTTTACCGGGAGCTCGCCCCGGAGGCCGATGACATTATTTCCATTCATTTAAGCAGCGGGATCAGCGGGACGCACCAGACAGCAGTGGCTGTTGCTGCGGACCTTGAAGACACCGTTCGCGTGCACTGCTACGACTCGGAGATCAGTGCCCGGGCCCAGGGCTATTATGTGTTGACTGCCGCCCGGATGGCTTCTGAAGGATACAATGTAGCGGACATTTTTACCGAGCTTGATAAAATCAAAGAAACGATGCGGGCCTATTTTATTGTCGAAGATCTGCGTCACCTGCAGCGGGGCGGCCGGCTGAGCGGGGCGCAGGCAATGGTTGGCAGTATGCTGCGCATCAAGCCGGTCCTCGAATTTACCGACAAAAAGATTGTGCCGTATGAAAAAGTGCGCACATCCAAAAAAGCGCTCGCCCGTATTCAGTCCCTCTTTTTGGAGGAAGCGACCAAAGGCCCGCTTGAAGCAAGCGTCCTCCATGCAAACGCCGAAGAGGCCGGGGAAGCCTTCCGCCGGCAGCTGCAGGAAGCTTCGCCGGAGTCCCGGGTCGTTCTCGAACACCTTGGGCCGGTGATTGGCACGCATCTTGGTGAAAATGCCATCGGGCTCGCCTGGTATCGTCCTGAAACCCTCTCCAAGTAATTCCGGCGGCCCCTCCAGGCCGCCTCCTCTTATACCCCTCCAACGAAAGGAACCACCTCCCATGAATATACTATCTACCTGGTTTACCGGCAGCAGACGGCCGGAGCCAACTTTTCCTTCCATTTCTTCCGTTTCTGAATCCTCTGCTTTATCCTTACCTGAACACGAACAGATGCAGGCCCACTGCAGCGGTCGGGCGCTACTCGCCCAGGAGCTTCCGTGCGATCAACAAATCATTGATACCTATGTGCAGACAGGAATGCTGCAGAAGGTGCCCGGCATCACGCAGCAGCGCTCTTTTTGGCGATGCCTGCGCTGCAGCAATCAAACCCCTGAACTGTTCGGTGCCCATGCATGTGCCTGCGGCCGCAAGCGGTGCGTCTATTGCCGGGAATGTCTCGAAATGGGACGGGTGTCGGCCTGTACGCCGCTTTACTACTGGACGGGAGCCGAAGCGGCCCCGGTATTTTCTGATCCGCTGGCATGGAACGGGCGGCTCTCGTCCGGACAGGAACAGGCGTCCCTTGCTGCTGTTGAAGCCGGCAGGCGGAAGCAGGAGCTGTACATTTGGGCGGTGTGTGGCGCGGGCAAAACTGAAATGATGTTTCAGGCAGTGGCTGAGTCACTTGCCCGGGGTGAACGGGTGCTGTGGGCGACGCCGCGGACAGACGTCGTGCGCGAGCTGTATCCGAGACTTTCCGGCGTGTTTCCAGATGTGCCGGCTGCAGCCTGGTATGCCGGCAGTTCCGATGCCTTTCCGGGAGCGCGTCTTGTGCTCGCAACGGCCCACCAGGCGCGCCGGTTTAAGCACGCCTTTGATTTGGCGATAATCGACGAGGTGGACGCGTTTCCTTATGTGTTTGACCCGGGTCTCCAAATGGCTGTACGGGCAGCATGCCGCCCACAGGCGGCAGTAGTGTATTTAAGTGCGACCCCCGGAAAGAACGAACAGCGGCGGATGAAAAGCGGAAGTCTCGCATATGTGCGGGTGTCGCGCCGGTTTCACGGGCAGCCGCTTCCGGTGCCTGTGTGCCGGTGGGCCGGAAACTGGAGACTGCAGCTCTCCCGCGGGCGGCTGCCGCATGCGCTGGTACAGTGGTGCCGGAGGCGGGACGGGGCTTTCCCGCTCTTTATATTTGTTCCATCGGTGGCGGTTATACGGCCGGCGGTGGAAGCCCTCCGGACAGAAGGCTTCCGCTGCGACGGAGTGCACGCCGAGGATGAAAAGCGTGAGGAAAAAATTACTGCTTTCCGGGAAGGGCATCTCGATATTCTAGTAACAACGACGATATTGGAGCGCGGCGTCACGATTCCAAAGGCGGACGTGGCAGTGCTGGGTGCCGATGATGATATTTTCACCGAAAGCGCTCTTGTGCAGATCGCCGGCCGAGCCGGACGGAACCCGGAACGACCGGAGGGCGATGTCGTTTTCTTCCATTACGGCCGTACGAAAGCGATCCAGCAGACGATTCATCATATTGAAGCGATGAACCGGGAGGAGGCGGCGCCCAATGAATGATGATGGCCCACTTTTATCCTTTACGAGAGGCTACTGTCTTTCCTGCCGGAAGCGGCTGCAGATGTCGTGGACGTACAATAATCTGTTTGCGTGGAAACAGGCGCAGCTGTGTGACACCTGCTCCGGGCAGCTGCCTGTAATTACCGGGGCGGTGTGTCCGGAGTGCTCGGTGCACGGAAATGGGGATCTGTGTTCCGACTGCACCGGGTGGCGCCGGCGGGGAAATGCTGAGAGATGGGTGAAAAACGTTTCGCTGTTTCATTACGATGATTGGATGAAGGCGTGGACAACCCGGTGGAAATTCCGCGGGGACGCGGTGATGGCCGCTGCGTTTTATGACGACCTTCGCCGCGCGTACCGGAAGCATTTTCGGGGTTTTATGCCGGTTCCGGTTCCGCTTGCTACAGAGCGGCTGCAGGAGCGACGTTTTAATCAGGCGGAGGTGCTTGCTGCCGGTCTTAAAATTCCATACGTTTCAGCACTCGAACGGGGGACGGGAGATGGCGAAAAGCAAAGCAAGCAGACGAAACAGAAACGACTGGAAACCGTGCGCGGATTTACCGTGCCTGCTCCTGAAAAAATTATTGGCCGAAACGTTCTGATCATTGATGATATTTATACAACCGGAGCGACGGTTCGCGAAGCGGCAGGCGTGCTTGAAGCAGCAGGAGCTGCTTCGACGGCATCGCTTACGTTAATCCGTGCTTAAACTCCGGGCTGGTTGTGCCGATATAAAAAGCAACAATGAGTCAAAGGAGAAACGAACCATGGGTGAATTAAAAAACTGTCCGTCATGCGGCAATTTGTTTGTGCAGGCGCTTCGTTCGGTCTGCCCGGAATGCCACCGGGTGGAGGAAGAACGGTTCCAAAAAGTATACACGCACGTAAGAAAAAGCAGGCATCGCCAGTCGACGATTCTTGAGGTCACTGAGGCCACCGGAGTCAGCGAGGAAGATATTTTCCGCTACATCCGCGAAGGGCGTCTGAATCTGGCGCATCTGCCGAACTTCAGCTATCCGTGCGAGGGGTGCGGCGAACCGATCCGTGAGCACCGGCTCTGCCGCACGTGCAGCGGCCGTATTTCCTCAGGCCTGGAGGCGGAGGCGAAGCAGAAAGAGTGGGAAGCCAAAAAAATTAAAGACACACGGGCGACGTACCGGGCGTGGGAATAATGAATGAGTCAAAAAGCATGTATGTATGTTAAAATTTAAGTCTTAAGTACCAAGGAAAACGACGACAATCTGGCCGATATAAAGAGTAACAAATCAGCCGGAGCGTAACGTCCGGATGGGAGGGACTTAACAGATGAAAATTCATTCCGCGCATTCCGCTAATGCCATATACCGCAGCCAGGCCGCCCAACAGCAGAAGCCGCCGCAGGGCGAGCAGGGGGGTAAGAAAGACTCCGTCGAAATTTCGAGCGCAGCCAAACAGCTGCAGCAGTCAGAGGCTATTGACCCGGCCCGGAAGGAAAAGGTTGAACAGCTGAAGGCCCAGATTGAAAACGGCACGTACGAGGTGCGGCCGCAAGAGACGGCAAAGAAAATGCAGGATTACTGGAATAATCAGTAGCAGGCCTATTTCCGGCCTGCTGATACATATACATAAAGGAGCGACCGCATGAGCGTACAGATAGTAATAGAACAGCTGAACGCACTGATCGAAGAGCACCGAGTGCTGCTCGGCATGTCCGGACAGAAGACGCAGATGCTGAAAAACGGTAACGCAGAATCCCTGCAGCAGCTTGTCCGCGACGAACGCCGGCAGGTGCAGCGCATTACCCGGATCGAGCGTGAGCGCCACCAGCAGGCCGCAGCGCTTGCAGGCGCGAGCCCTGAGGAATCTGTATCCATTGACGCCTTAAAGCCACTTGCAGACGCGGAGGAACGAACGCAGCTCGAAGCGCTGCAGTACGAACTGATTCAGGTGATGGCCGCCCTGCAGAACCAGGAGGAGCTGAACCGCGCCATGCTTGAGGATGCAATGAAATACACGCAGGTGATGCTGAGTGCCATGCAGCCGCAGGAATCGGTCCAGTACGGCCGGCAGGGACAGACGCCGCAGCGCTCAAAGCGGGAATACTCGGTTTTTGATTCACGGGCATAAGCAGCAGGTACATAGAAACGGGGAGGAACACGCATGACTTCGACATTCATGGGGCTTGAAACAGCGAAACGGGCACTCACTGCCCAGCAGCACGCGCTGCAGACGACGGGACATAACATTGCCAATGCCAATACGCCGGGGTTCACACGTCAGCGGGTCGACCTGCAGCAGAGTGATGCTTTTTCTAAAGCCGGCATGAACCAGCCGAGCACCCCGGGCCAGATGGGGACCGGCGTGGACTCCAACACGGTGGCGCGCATCCGCGACCAGTACCTTGACGTGCAGTACCGGGGCGAAAATGCCAAGCTCGGCTACTGGGAAACGAAAAACGAAAACCTCTCCCGGATGGAGGATCTGATGAACGAGCCGACTGATGAAGGCGTCGCCAACGCGATGGACGAATTCTGGAAGTCGCTGCAGGACCTCTCGTCCAATCCGGAAGATTCCGGCGCACGCTCGGTCGTCCGACAGCGCGGGGAGGCGATGGTCGACACCTTTTCCTACATATCCAACTCGCTGCAGGCGAACAAAACCGACCTGGACGCGCAGATTGATAATGAAACCGGCCAGTTTAATTCGCTTCTCAGCCAGATCAGCAGCGTGAACGAACAGATCGCCGGCGTGGAGCCGCACGGCAAGGTGCCAAACGATCTGTATGACGAACGCGACCGGCTGATTGACGAGCTTTCGTCGATGACGACTGTGGAAGTGAAGCGCAATCCGAGCGGCGGCAAGGCCAACAGCAACGCTGAGGGCACCGTCGATATTTTCATGACGAGCGACACCGGGGACCGGCTGCAGAAGCTCGTGGACGGCAATGCGCTTGCGTACCAGGAGGTGAGTGTGGAAAAATCCGCCGGCCGGAACGGGCGTGTGGAAACAGCAGGCTTCGAGTGGGCAAATGGCAAGGCGGGAACGAACATCGACAATCCGTCTGCAAATACCAACGCGTTTATGCAGTCGAGCGGCAGCATGCAGGGGCTGCATGAGGCATACGGCTACAGAAACGATGTTTCCGGGGAGGTGGAAGGCCTGTATCCGGACATGCTGAATAACATCGATACAATGGTTACGACCTTCGCGAACGCGCTGAACGATGTCCACCAGGAAGGGTGGACGATGAACGACGTGGAAGCAGGCACGAAGGGCGTGGGCATAGACTTTTTCACATTTGATGCAAATGTTCTTGAATCGAAGGGAGCAGCGAGTGCGTTGCGCGTCAGTGGCGATGTAAAAGCGGACCTGAACAATATCGCCGCAGCCTCTGCCTCGGAAAACGGCACCGGCTACGCGGGCAACGGCAGCAACGCGCTGAACCTGGCCAACGTGAAGGACGCGGATTTGAACTTTGGTGCAGGAAATGAAAACTCCACCAGTGTGCAGCGGTTCTACCAGGGCGTGATTGGCCAGATGGCTGTTGACGCCAGCGAAGCGAACCAGAAAACAAACATTACCCAGTCGCTGACCTCAAGCGCCGATGAGCGCCGCATGTCGGTGAGCGGGGTCAGCATGGATGAGGAAATGGCCAACATGATCCAGTTTCAGCACGCCTATAACGCGGCGTCCCGGAGCGTGACGACATTTGACGAAATGCTCGACCGTATCATCAACAACATGGGTCTGGTCGGCCGTTAAAAAAGGAGGAAAACGAGTATGCGAGTCACCCAGCAGATGATGAGCCAGCGGTCCAACGGCCATATCAGCCAGAGCTACGATCAGATGATGAACCTGCAGGACCAATTGTCCACCGGCAAGAAAATTACCCGTGCCTCCCAGGAC
The DNA here is from genome assembly GCF_056034405.1 of Marinococcus sp. LNHM4E3-1. Taxonomy (NCBI): domain Bacteria; kingdom Bacillati; phylum Bacillota; class Bacilli; order Caryophanales; family Bacillaceae; genus Marinococcus; species Marinococcus sp. LNHM4E3-1. Next base: position 304,547 of record NZ_JBQLID010000002.1, read on the forward strand.
CCGGTCGTCGCCATGAATGGGATGCGGTACCGCTCCCAGGTCGGGGAGGTGGAGCAGTTTGAACGGAACGTAGGTGAAGCTCACAACTGGCTTGATTCGAGTGACGCCGCTCTCGGGGAAGCGACCCAGGTAATGCAGCGGGTGCGCGAGCTCGTTACTCAGGCGTCGAACGACACGTATGAAGGCGAACAGCGCGGCAATATAGCCAAAGAAATCAGCGAGCTGAAGGAACAGCTGATCAGCTCCGCCAATTCGAAGGTCGGCGACAAATACATTTTTAACGGCTCCAATACGACGAATCCGCCGATTGACACGAATGCGGCCGAAAACGGCGTAACGGCGGACAGCTTTACCGGTCACGGCGATGCAGTGGAAATGGAGCTCATGAAGGGCATTAACATCGAGGTGAGCTCCACGCCGGGCGGGGTGTTTAACGAGCAGCTGTTTGCCGAACTCGAACAGCTGCAGGCCGATCTGGAAAATCCAGATACGACCGGTGAGGATTTGCAGGAATACCTGGGCACGCTCGATAAGCAGATGAACACCATAGTGAATGAGAGGGCCGAACTCGGCGCGCGCTCGAACCGGATTGAAATGATTGAAAGCCGGCTTGCCGATCAAAAGGTCATTTCCAACAAAATCATGTCCAACAACGAAGACGCCGATTTGGAAGAAGTCATTACCAATTTAACGAACCAGCAGACCGTGCACCAGGCAGCTCTCGCTTCGGCCGGACGTATCATGCAGACGACGCTTATGGACTTTTTAAGATAAAATTTTATAAAATGTGGGAAAATCTGTTTTATTATGAAGAGCGATTCAGTATACTGGTCTTTGTGACTGTCATCTGTTTCGCGTAGGCATTCAATTTACAAGGAGGCAGAGGAGTGGAAATCGAAACGAAGCATTTAGGTGCTGTCACAATTGAAGAAGAGGATATTACCCGTTTTGCGCAGGGTATTCCGGCGTTTGAAGACGAACGGGACTTTGTTTTTCTTCCGTTCGACGACAGCGGCAGCCTGTTTATTATGCAGTCCGTGCAACACGCGCACATTGCGTTTATTACCGCCGACCCGTTCGTGTTTTTCCCGGACTATGAGCTTGAAGTACCGGACGCAGTCACGGAACAGCTGCATATCGAAAACCCGGAGCAGGTACTTGTCTATGTCACACTGACGCTTGCAAACACACTCGAAGAAAGTACGGCGAATCTGCAGGCACCGCTTATTATTAACGTCGAACAAAAGCTCGGCAAGCAGTGGCCGATGGCACAGTCGCCGTACGAGACGAAGCATCTGCTGTTTCAGCGGACGCAGAAAGAAGGCACAGGATCATGTTAGTACTCACACGAAAGAAAAAAGAATCAATTCGTGTCGGGGATGATATCGCGATCACTGTACTCGGAATAGAAGGAGACCAGGTGAAGCTGGGTATCGATGCCCCGGAGCATATTGATATACATCGCCAGGAAGTATACGTTTCTATTCAGCAGGAAAACCGGCAGTCACTTGCGGGTGATATTACGCTTTTGCAGAAATTATCGGAAAATATCAAAAAATAATTAAATGGCTATTCATTCACTACATACAACTTACGAACTAATAAAAATACTAAAAAATATGGAAATGTATCTAAAAAATGAACAATAAGGAAATATTATAGTTCTTTATTCATATTTATGATATAATTAATTTACGATAAGTGGAAAATGCCTAGGGTCATAGGGCTTCTTGTCGGGACCTGTGAAAAAAAGGTAGAATTTGTATACGGTCGTTCGAGTTCAGGGGATTGGTTGTCCTGCTGCAGTTTACAGAGAGAAATCAACAGACAAAAACGCAGAGGGCATGCTTGGGGAAAGTGTGTTCAACAAAAAAAACATCACTTTCGGTGAGGTCTCAGGAGGAATACATAATGGCCAGGACTTACAGTCGCAACATCCCGGGAAGCAGGGTACCGATTTTATTTATCGACCTGCAGGGATCAGAAGTACTGCCGCAGGCAGCAGAATCAATGGGGAAGCTGGCTGTGCGCACGAATGGGGAAGAGTGGACCACGCTCATGCAGCGCGGTCTGCAGAAGGACACGCTTTATTACACAGCGTGCAGTGATTTGGATGCGTTTGTGCGTCTGCAGGAAGCAAAACGGGTCGGGTCCGCGTGCAGGATTGGTGTGAACCTGCCGGAGCGGCTCAGACATCTGGTGGATGAATTCATCTGCCAGGAGGTGACGATGCTTCTTGCCGCCGAGCGCGAAGAAGACGACTGGCGCAAGCATTTTATGCGCGCCACGCAGTTTCAGACGTACATCGACCCGGTATTTCAGCCGCAGGTCGTTGAACGGTACCGCCGCATGAACCAGCTTCAGGAAGAACCCCCCGAACAGCAGCTCGAACTCGACGTGCATAAAGCACGCGGCACGCTGTCCGAAGCAGAAATCAGGATTTTGGAAAAAATCCTCGAAGGCAAAAGCAACCGCAAAATTGCCGAGGAATGCTTTCTGGCAGTAGCCACCGTCAACAACCACGTCAGCCACCTGACGAAAAAGATGCAGGCCAATGATCGCACGCACACCATCAAGCGTGCGATCGAAGAAAACTGGGTCGAGTTTATTACGTGATAGAAAGGCGTAGGTCCGCCGTTCAGGAGTCTCGTACGGCTGACCACGCCCTGCCTGGACTTGTTGTCAAACAAGGAAGGCAGGGAAGGTCAACGGAACGAGCGACTGCGGACCGAAGCTAGACATCACGAAAAGCGAAGCTACCCTGTACAGCCGCTCCAGACGGCTGGGTGGCGTAGCTGGACAGTTTAAGAGAGCACAAAAATGCCGCTTAAGTCTATGTTAAATAACCCGAGGGCTCAAGCGGCGGAATTCACGCATCAAAAAATGCCGTGCTCTATATTTCAGCCCGGCATGACTTTTAGTATTATTAGCGAACATGCTGACGCAGTCTTGAAACTACTTCTTAGAATCATAGCATCGTAGCTAGACAGCAACGTCGCTGAATTTTTTTAGGCATTATACTTTTCTAACCAAGCAAACATCAACAGAGCGGGAGTCCCCAATACTCCCTGCTCTGTTTTTTTTGCTTTTTAGGCGGTGAACATGCTCTGGCAGTGACCAGTACGAAACAGCTGCTGCTGGATCATAAAGGTACTCGCTTTTGTCGGAAGAGAAGCACCGTCGGTAAACTGAATTAAAGTGCCATCATCTGAAGTAATAAACTGCCCGGGCTGCACGTGGTTATAAAAAATCCAGATGTTTTCCGGATCGCGCAGCGATGAAATCGGAAACGCATAAATGCCTTCCGATGGATTCACGGGCACCGGCAGCTTCTTGCGGATATGTAAGTAATGCTTCACCGCTTCGCTTCGTCCTTCAAAAGAAGATCCTCCCCGCAGACACCCCCGTTTAATAATAGCGGTCGGCGTACACGAAGCCGGAATACGAGCCCCGTCCTTCTCCCATATAATACTTTTCGCCTCTCCTTCAAAATGTGGCACAATCGCCATCGTGTTTTCATTTACTTCGTACTCTTCCAAAACAATAAAACTATTCATAGTTACCCCATCCTTGACTAAATTATTGCCCCACTGGAATGCCCGTAAATAAGTATACGAATGCTATGTGAAAATAACTAGTACTTTTTGCATAATATAACTAAAAGAATATTTTAAGAGAATGCCAGAAAATACTAAATACTTAAACCGAACAGCCGATATAAGGAGTGTAAGCAGGAAATGCCGAAACGCAGCGTACGGGCGTAAAAGCAAATTCTGTGACATAGGCTTACCACAAGGACGTGGAAAGTACTTACACATTCAAGGAGGAATTTTACAATGATTATTAACCACAACTTAGGCGCGATGAACGCACAGCGTCAAATGAGCTCGAACCAGAACAATATGGGTGATTCAATGGAAAAGCTATCTTCTGGTCTAAGGATTAATCGTGCTGGCGACGATGCAGCGGGACTTGCAATCAGTGAAAAAATGCGAGGCCAAATTCGTGGCTTAGAGCAGGCAGATCGTAACGCGCAGGATGGCGTATCATTGATTCAAACTGCAGAAGGAGCTTTGAATGAAACTCATAGTATTTTACAACGTATGAGAGAACTTGCTGTTCAATCTTCTAACGATACAAATACAGAAACAGATCGAGGAGAGTTACAAAAAGAACTTGACCAATTGGTAGACGAAATCGATCGTATAGCAGGAAATACTGAATTTAATACGCAAAATTTATTAGGGGCAAAAGATAGTGGAGGCGATTTCACCGGTGCTGCTCAGTCTTTCACTTTCCAAATTGGGGCGAACTCAGACCAAAATCTTGAACTCTCTATCGAATCAATGGATACTGCTCGCTTAGGCACAGCTGACGCTAGTGGTAGTATAGCTTCGGGAAGCAGTATTCAAGATTTAAAAACTCCTGCTTCTGGAACGGGAGCGCTTGAAACTCAAAGTGGTTCCAATACAGCAATTACTACTATTAATGACGCTATTGAGAGAGTTTCCAGTGAGCGTTCAAAGCTTGGAGCCTACCAGAATCGTTTAGAGCACACAATTAATAATTTAGGTACTTCAGCTGAAAATCTTCAATCTGCTGAATCTCGGATCCGGGACGTGGATATGGCGAAAGAGATGATGAATATGACAAAGAACAATATTCTCTCACAAGCTTCTCAATCTATGCTTGCTCAAGCCAATCAACAACCTCAATCAGTCCTTCAATTACTTCAGTAATATCTAGAGGCTTCGGACATCCGAAGCCTCTTTATTAATTTGAATTCTTTTAGTCATTTAGCGAAAAATTATTACTGAGAATATATTCCTATGTGTGATTGAAAATTATGTAGTTATATGTTAATAAAAATGAATAATTAAAAATAATATATTAGTTCATGTAGTAAAATAGATTTATTAACAATACGATTAAAGTTAGAGAGGAAAAGGTTCTATGGAACTTATTATTCAAGGAAAAACAATAACATTGAGTAATGAAATTCAAAGTCTTCAAACTATTGAAAACAAAGTAAATGAAGCTTTAAAAAATACTGATTATTTATTCACACATTTTGTTATTGACGGTTCAGAAGTATTTAACGAATATGAAAAATACTTTAGAGAAAATCTGTTGAGATTAAAAAAAGTTGAAGCTGTTTTTAAGACAGAATCTGCAATAATCCAGGAGTCTCTAAATTCGATTGAAGCTTATATCGAGCGGGCATTACCAGAAGTCAAAATATTTATAGAAGAGTTGTATAGTAATGAACAAGAAATAGGTTCTACAAAAACGGTTCAGTTCCTTGAAGGAATTGAGTGGATTTATACAACGGTTAAAACTATTAACCAATTAAAATTCAAACCTGAAAACTGGAAAAAAGTGCAGACTAAAATAGTTGAATTAGAGAATGTAATAAAAGAAGTAGAAGCAGTATTTGAGAATCAAGATACTATCTTGTTTGCTGATATACTTAGTTATGAAGTTGAACCTTTATTTGTCGAGATTCGAAAAGCAGCGCAGAATATCATTTACTTGGAAGGTGTACGTTATGGTTTACACTGAAAATATTGCTTTTCTTCAAAAAAATTTTTATGAGGTTCGAAATACTTTAAGGAATAATTCTGAAGAGCAAAATACACATATTGAAAAATCAAAATCAGGGGCACCGACATTAAAATTTACACAAAATGGTGAAGATATGTATTTACACAGTAAATATGATCCCTGGCGCGAGGCAGAAAGCCTCGTAAGAAAGTTTTCAAAAGAATTGAATGAAAAAACTCATATATTTTTTTATGGCGTAGGTCTTGGGTATCATGTTGAATTAATAGCTAAGCAGTATCCTCATTTATCCCTCACTTTGTATGAACCAAAAGAAGATATTTTTCAATGTCTAATTAATACGAGATCTATACATATATTAGGAAATAATTCTATTAAACAACTATTCGTAGAAACTCTAAACGTTGGAAGAGAAGAATTTTTTCATAAACACTCCGATGAATTATCGCATAATGTTTTATTCATTTCTCTACCTAGTTATGAAAGAGTTTTTAAAGAAGAATACCAAAATTTTCTAAATCTATTTGTCAGTTATTTAAAAGATACAAGATCTAACTTAAAAACTAATTATGCCTATGAGAAGTTATGGACAATAAATAGTTTAATAAACTTAAAACATACAGTTAAAACCCCAAACATACTTCAGAAAGAAAATAAGGCTCTTTTTAAAAATAGACCAGTGCTTATAGTTGCAGCTGGGCCGTCCCTATATCAAGAAATTGATAACTTAAGATATATAAAAGAAAATAAATTAGCGTATATTTTCGCTGTTGGTTCTGCAAATAACACTTTAGTAGAATACGATATTTACCCTGATGCAGTCTGTACATACGATCCTCAACCTCATAATCATATCGTATTTGGAAAAGCGATTAATAAGGAAGCCGATATTGATATTCCTATGATATTTGGGACAAGTGTTGGATGCGAAACTCTTGAAAAATATCGTGGCCCAAAAGCTTGTATGATTACTACACAGGACACAGTTTCATCATATTTCCTAAAATCAAACAAAAAACTTGGACTTCCAAAAGTCAAAGATGCCCCATCAATCGCTGTTGTCACAACAGAATTATTGTCAAAATTAGGAAGTGATCCGGTTATATTTGTCGGACAGAACCTGGCATATTTAGATGGGAAGCACTACTCTAAAGGGGTAAACTACGAGGGAAATCCTAATAAAGAAATAGATTATTCTTGGGATGATCTGCTGCAGGTTAAAAGTGTGACGGGAGAAGAAATACAAACAAATGAAAGCTTTTTAAGAATGAAAGCTGGATTGGAAAATACTATTCGTGCTTTTAGGAACACAAATTTCATAAATACGACTCAAGAAGGAGCTAACATTGAAGGCACTGTTTTCTTGGATTTGCAGGAAGTGATAGAAAAAAAACTAGAAGAACCGCAAGTAAATGTAAATTGGTACGAAAATTTAACTTTTCCTGTGGAATTAAAAGAATTCCAAAAGTCCAAAATTAAAATGGATAAAAATATTAATGAACTTACAAAGTTGTTGAATAGTATTGGAGAAACATTAAACAAAATAAACAGTTCAAAAGATGCTTTGTCTACCAAATCATTGTCTATTTTATTTAATCAGTTCGACGATCAGTTTAAAAAAATTACTAATATGGATTTCTACACATTATTTTTATTACCTATGGCTAGAGTTCAAAATAAGATAGTGGGTAATAAAGTGGAAGAACTTCGTTTTGAGAAAGATAATTTAGAAAAAGGAAAAAAGATTGTAGAAGCTTTTAAGCCTTATATTAATTTAATGAAAGAAAACCTGGAAATATTATTGCCAATATATATAGAAGTAATGACAGAAATTCAAAAAGATCAAGAAATAGAGTTAGCAGAAAAGAGTTGATACATATTGGAATTTGAAAATAAAACAATTTTAATTACGGGCGGTACTGGTTCTTTTGGCCAAGCGTTTATTAATAATATTTTAAATCTTAATGTGAAGAAAGTAATTGTTTTTAGCCGGGACGAACTTAAACAATATGAAATGAGCCAGGAATTTACTGATTCAAGGGTTCGATTTTTCATTGGAGATGTTAGAGATAAAGACCGGTTATACCGAGCTTTTGAAGGAGTGGATATAGTTGTACATGCTGCAGCTATGAAGCATGTAGGAGCTTGTGAGTACAATCCTTTTGAAGCAGTGAAAACGAATATTAACGGGGCTCAAAACATTATTGAAGCAGCTATTGATTGTCACGTCAAAAAAGTTATTGCATTAAGCACTGACAAGGCGTGTAGCCCGGTTAATCTGTACGGAGCAACTAAATTAGCTTCAGATAAACTATTCGTAGCAGCTAATTCGTATGTAGGGGAAAAAGAGACGAAATTTTCTGTAGTGAGATACGGTAATGTAGTAGGAAGCAGAGGAAGCGTAGTGCCATTTTTTGAAAAAATGAAGCACACTGGTATTATACCAATTACTGATGAGCGTATGACAAGATTTTGGCTGACTTTAAAGAATGGTGTTCAATTTGTGTTGGATAGTCTGGAACGAATGCATGGAGGAGAAATATTTGTACCGAAAATTCCAAGTATGAAGGTTACGGATCTAGTTAAAGCTATTGCTCCAGATTGCAAAATCGAATTAGTTGGTATAAGGCCAGGGGAGAAGCTTCATGAAGCGATGATTACAGAAGACGATGCCAGGCGTACGTTAGAATACGATACATATTATTTAATACAACCAGAATTTCCTTGGTGGGGTACTGAAGGCTTTTATAAAGGCTTGCCACTAGAAGAAGGGTTTGGCTACATTAGTAATACGAATGAAGAATGGCTGACCGTAGAAGAACTGAGAGAGCAACTTAATTATAAAGAAAGCATCAAAAAGTAAGGGAGGTCTAAATAAATGAGTTATACGCGCGATAGCTATCTCCCTTATGGAAAACAATGTATTGATGAAGAGGATATCCAGGCTGTTGTAGATGTCTTAAGAAGTGACTACTTGACCACGGGTCCTAAAGTAAAACAATTCGAGGACGAATTTGCAGCTTATGTAGATGCAGCTTATGCTGTATCTTTTTCTAATGGTACAGATGCTCTTCATGCAGCTTGTTTTGCTGCAGGGGTTGGTGAAGGTGATGAAGTTATTACTACGCCTATGACGTTTGTCGCCAGTGCCAATTGCATTTTGTATCAAGGAGCGAAGCCAGTTTTTGCAGATATTAAGGAAGACACATATAATCTTGACCCTGAACAGGTGAAAAAGAAAATCACAAAGAAAACAAAAGCTATTATTCCTGTAGATTTTACTGGCCAGCCTGCAGACCTGGAAGCGATAAATCGTATAGCGGCGGAAAATGCTCTTATAGTTATTGAAGATGCGGCTCATGCAGTTGGAGCATTGTACAAGGATAAGAAAGTAGGGGCTCTTAGTGACATGACTATGTTTAGTTTTCATCCTGTGAAACATATTACCACAGGGGAAGGTGGAATGATTACTACAAATAATCGTGATTACTACGAGTTTCTTTTGCAGTTTCGTTCTCATGGAATTACTCGCGAACCAGCGAAATTGGAACGAAATGAAGGGCCCTGGTACTATGAAATGCAATTTTTGGGTCGGAATTCGCGAATGACAGATATTCAGGCTGCTCTAGGTGCTAGCCAATTAAAAAAAGCAGATCAATTTATAAAGCGCCGAAAAGAAATTGTTGCTTCATATAACAAAGCTTTTGCAAAAATAGCATGTGTGACGCTCCCTTTTCAAATGGCAGAGGGTGAATCAAGCTGGCATTTATACATTATTCGTTTAAACCTTTCCATGTTGACCGTTGGACGACGAGAAATTTTTCAAATACTTCAAGAGAAGAACATTGGAGTAAATGTTCACTACATTCCTGTCCACTACCAACCTTACTACCAGGAAATAGGTTACGGAAGAGAAAGGTATCCAAAAGCTGAAGCTTTATACGAAGAAATGTTATCATTACCTCTTTTCCCTGCTATGAGTGATCAGGATGTTTTGGACGTAAGTAATGTTGTAGAAGAAGTAGTTCAACAATATTCAAGATAGAAGGTGCTCCAGGTGAATACAATTGGTATTATTCAAGCTAGAATGGGCTCCACCCGCCTGCCGGGGAAAGCACTTCGAAATATTAATGGAAAACCCTTATTAGCTTATGAGGTGGAACGGTTACAACAAAGTACAAAGATTGATCATATAGTTATAGCGACTACTGTAAAGGATAAGGACGCCCCCATTATTAATTTTTGTGAGGAATACGAACTTACTTTTTATCGAGGTTCTGAAGAAGATGTGTTATCTCGTTATTATGAAACAGCTATTTCGTATAAAGCAAACCAAATTGTACGAATAACGTCTGATTGCCCGTTGATTGATCCTGAAGTAGTAGATGAGATTATAAGTACTTTCGAGAATGGGAGGTATGATTATGTTTCAAATACATTAACCCGCTCCTACCCGAGAGGAATGGATGCTGAAATATTTACTTTTGAAGCTTTAGAGAAGGCTCATTTGGAAGCAGAGAAGTCATTTGAACGGGAGCATGTCACTCCTTATATTTATTTTCACCCGGAACTTTTTAATATTCATGAAGTAACTTATAAAAGTGATCAAAGCAGTTATCGTTGTACTGTAGACACGATAGAAGACTTAGAATTAGTTGAGCAAATTCTAGCCGCATTTTCATATGAAAGTTGTAAGTTTTATCTAGAGGACATACTAGCATTAATGAAAGAAAAACCGGAATTAACTGCTATTAATTCAGCAGTAGAGCAAAAGAAAATTCAGGTGAAGCCATGAAGAAAACGGCAGCTATAAGAGTAGATGGTTCTATAGAAATAGGAACTGGCCATGTTATGCGTTGTTTAACCCTGGCAGAAGAATTAAAAAAGTATATGTATGAAGTGATATTCGTTATTAGTGATCATCCGGGGCATCTAGAACAATTAATAAATAAAAAAGGGTTTCAAGTTCTTAAAATAGAAAAGCCTAAAAATAATATTAATAACTGGTTGCTCAGCACTCAAGAAGAAGATGCGGAAAAAACGTTTAAATGTTTGCGCAAGTTCTTTCCGATAGACCTTCTTGTGGTTGATCATTATGCGATAGACTATCGTTGGGAAAGTAAACTTAAGAAAAATGTAAAAAAACTTTTGGTAATTGATGACTTAGCTAATCGAAAGCATATATGTGATATATTACTTGATCAAAATTATTATATTGATACGAAAAAAAGATATCAAAGATTAGTAAGTGAAAATTGTGATTTACTACTAGGTCCTTCCTACGCACTTTTAAGAAAAGAGTTTAAAGAAGTGAGAAAGATTGTCTCGCCTCCTAAGAGAAGTGTAGAAAGAATTTTGGTGTTTTTTGGGGGGAGCGATCTTACTGATGAAACTGGTAAGACAATTGAAGCAATAAAAAGGTTGAAACGTTCTGATATTGTAGTTGACGTAATTATAGGTGTGTCTAACCCACGCAAAATACAAATCCAAAATAAAATAGAAAATATTCCTAATATGAATTATTTTTTTAATGTATCAAATATGGGGGAATTAATGAGGAAAGCAGATTTATTTGTCGGGGCTGGAGGCAGCACGACGTGGGAAAGATGTTGTGTAGGTCTAGCCTCTATTGTTATTAATGTTGCTGAAAACCAGGTGGAAATTAGTGAAAACTTAGCAAATTTGGGTGCGGTAACTAATATGGGTAGAAGTACAAATGTGAGTGTAGAGGATATAGAGCAAGCTTTAATCAATTTAATTGATAATTATACATATCGCCTTCAATTAATCAAAATAAGCAGGCAATTGAGTGATGGAGAAGGCGTACAAAGAGTGGTGCAAAAATTAAAATGAAAAGTTATGATATTACAATTGTTTCCGATAAAAAGAGTTGGAGTAATTCATATATTTTTGAGTTGAAAAATAGACTTTTAGATAAAGGACATAATGTAAGTTGGATTCATGACCTCGCTCTTATTTCAGAAGGAGACATTGTTTTCTTGTTAAGCTGCGAAGAGTTGGTAAGTTCGTCAACTTTACAAAGAAATCTTCATAATATCGTAGTTCATGGTAGTGATCTTCCAAAAGGAAGAGGATGGTCTCCAGTAACTTGGCAAATATTAGAAGGTAAGAATGAAATTACAATGTGCCTTTTTGAAGCATGTGAGACTGTAGACAGTGGACCCATTTATTTGAAAGAAAAAATATTTTTTTCAGGAAATGAATTAATTGATGAAATAAGAGAAAAACAAGAGAAAGTCATAATTGATTTATGTATCAAATTTATAAATGAATATCCAGATATTATAAATGAGGGCGAAAAACAAAAAGGAACAGCTAGTTATTACCCTAAAAGAAAACCAAAAGATAGTGAACTAAATATTGATGAAACGATAGCAAGCCAAATAAGACTTTTGAGAACCGTAGATAATGAAAAATATCCTGCTTTTTTTGTTTATAATAATGAAACATATTTGATAAAAATCGAAAAAGATAATAGAGGAAAGAAATAGAGGGGGGTCAAAAATTGAATGCTTTTAATTTAGAAGGAAGAAAGATAGGAGATGGGGAGCCTCCATTCATCATTGCAGAAATGTCAGGCAATCATAATCAATCACTTGAAAGGGCTTTACATATTGTAGAAGAAGCAGCCATGGCTGGGGCTCATGCATTAAAGCTGCAAACCTATACAGCAGACACTTTAACTTTAAATGTAGATTCGGAGGATTTTTACATCAGTGATTCTAATAGTCTATGGAAAGGAAAATCCCTTCATAGTCTTTATCAAGAAGCTTATACTCCCTGGGAGTGGCATGAATCAATCTTTGAAAAGTGTCGGGAACTTGGAATGATACCATTTAGTTCACCGTTCGATGAAACGGCAGTCGATTTCCTGGAAACTCTCAAGATCCCGATGTATAAAATCGCTTCTTTTGAGAATACCCACTTGCCGCTAATTGAAAAAGTAGCTAAAACAGGGAAGCCGATGATTGTTTCTACAGGTATGGCTTCAATAGAAGAATTAAAAGAAACTGTGCAGACGGCAAGAAATGCAGGGTGTCAAAACCTAATACTATTAAAGTGCACAAGTACTTATCCGGCAACACCAGAAGATACCAATATTAACACTATTCCTCATATGGGTGAGCTTTTCAAATGCCAAGTAGGCCTTTCGGATCACACTATGGGTATTGGAGTTGCTACAGCTAGTGTGGCTCTAGGAGCTACAGTAATCGAAAAACACTTTACGAATTCCAGGGCCGATGGGGGCGTGGATGCAGATTTTTCTTTAGAACCAATGGAGATGAGTATGCTAGTTAAAGAAACAGAACGAGCTTGGCAAAGCCTTGGCAAAATCACCTATGGTCCCACTGAGAACGAAAAAGCTTCTTTAAAATTTCGTCGCTCAATTTACGTTTCCCAAGATATTGAAACAGGAGAGTTATTTTCGGGAAAAAATTTAAAAATAGTACGTCCGGGTTACGGGTTAGCTCCTAAGTTTTTCAACCAAATTATTGGACAAAAAGCTTCAAAAAATTTCACCAAAGGAGAGCCATTAAAATTATAGTTTTTTAATAAAATTTAAATTTCACATTATGTATCAATTAATGGGCTAGAAAAAAAACTCATTAACGTTCGCGTTACTCATTTAGAGAACCGTTTCTACGCCCCTGTAACCGTCAAGTAGAATAGATCACTTTCTCCCAAATAAGATAGATCAACGTTCACCAATTAAGATAGACCACTTGTTTCGGGAAACAACGTTTGTCTGTACTTCATGCGGAT